>NZ_JBWKSX010000007.1:0-252750 GCF_059420025.1 Azonexus sp. GW821-FHT04F04
CATGATAGTTAACAGTCCAGTATGGATTGGTTTTACTCACGTACTCATAAATTATGATGGGTTTTATACAATATAGCCTACAGATGTACACGGCGCCGCAGAAGAAATTCCTGGCGCGCAGCGAAGACGAAGTCCTGGAAAGCATCCGGCTGACCGGCCAGCGGTATGGTGGTGAAATCCGCCGCGTCTTCCTCGCCGATGGCGATGCGCTGGTGCTGCCAACCCGGCGCCTGATCAATATTCTCGAAGCTATCCGTACGCACCTGCCGGCCGTTCGGCGCATTTCGTCGTATTGCCTGCCGCGCAATCTGCGCAAGAAGTCGCAGGCGGAAATCGACGAACTGGCGGCGGCCGGCCTGAAAATGGTCTATGTCGGCGCCGAGTCGGGCGACGATCAGGTGCTGGCAGCTGTCGACAAGGGTGAAACCTTCGACACCACGCGCGACGCGCTCGACAAGCTGGGCGCGGCCGGCATTACGCGTTCGGTGATGATTCTGAACGGGCTGGGTGGCAAGGCTTTGTCGTTGCAGCACGCCGAAAATTCGGCGCGGTTGGCCAACGCCACGCAGCCGGAATATCTGGCGACGCTGGTGGTCAGTTTTCCGCAGGGCGAGGAACGGTTCCGGGCCGGATTTCCGGGGTGGGAACCGCTTGATCAGCATGAGCTGTTTGTTGAGATGGAGCGGTTTCTTGGTTTGCTGGAGCTCAAGCGGACGGTGTTTCGCAGCGACCATGCGTCGAACTGGCTCGTGTTGAAGGGGACGCTGGGCGCTGATAAGGAACGGTTGTTGGCGCAGGTTCGGATGGCGATTGCCTCGCCTGATGCGGCGCGGTTGCGGCCGGCCTGGGCTAGGGGGTTGTAGCTTCGATTGGCTTGGGGTTCCGCCTTGCTGGCGGGCGTACTTTCTTTTGCTTCGCCAAAAGAAAGTAGCCAAAGAAAAGGCGACCCCAGGGTCGGCGCCCCTTCGGGGTTCCTTGCGCTACTCGGCAGGCCGGGCGGCTGCGGAACTCGGGCTACGCCCTCAAACAGTCCTCGCCGAAGGCCCCCGGCCCGCCTGCGTTGCTCAGCGCCTCTCATGGGGACCCGAAAGGCGTCCACGGGCAACCGGTTTGCCGGAAAAAAATGATTCCTACGGTCAACCGGAAAAAACGGCCAAAAATGAAATCCGCTGGTCGTTCGTGGACGCCTCTCTCCTCCCCCTGACAGGGGGAGGCCGGGAGGGGGTTGGTTTCCGGGCCCCTTGGGAGGTGCCGAGCAACGCAGGCTGGCGCGGGAAAAGGGCGAGCACTGTTTGAGGGCGAAGCCCGAGTTGCGCAGCCCCCGCGTCAGACGAGTAGCGCAGGGAACCGGCGCAGCCGGCACCGACCCAGGGTCGCCTTCTTCTTTGGCTACTTTCTTCTTGGCGAAGCAAGAAGAAAGTACGCCCGCCAGCAAGGCGGAACCCCAAGCCAATCGAAGCGGCCGGCTTCAGTCTCCGACCAAGCCCCCCAAATAAACACATTCCATTTTTAGCCAAATTTTCCGGTTGACCGTGGCATTCGCCTAAACCGCCTTCCCAACCCGCAATGCACTAAAAATCGCCAACGTCTGCAAAACGGCAATGCCAATCAACACCTCCCCAAACCGCCGCCCATCCATCATCCCGCCAAAAATAACCGGCGCCATCGCCAGCCCAAGATCCAGCCCGGAATAGACAAACCCATAAACCCGCCCGTAAGCGGATTTCCCAAAGCGCGCCGTGGCAGCGCGACGTACCAGCAGATCCCTCGACGGCCCGGCGATGCCGGTGCAGAAGCCGATGCCGCCCATCAGCGGCAGGATGGCCCAGCCCGGCGGGATGCCGCTGGCGAGCAGAACGGCAAGCAGGGCGGCGATGCCGAGGGCGCCGGCGATCAGGTAGTCGTGGGCGTTCTTCTGGGCGAGAAAGCCGCCGAGGATGATGCCGGCGGCGCCACCGACCAGATAGGTCGACAGGGCCAGCGCGGCCGTCGTCAGCGACAGGCCGTAGAGCGCCTGCAATATCGGGCTGGAAAAGTTCTGGATGGCGCCGAAGGCGGCCGTGATGAGCAGGAAAAAGAGGAAGCACAGCCAGACGGCGCGCGAGCCGAGAAAGGCGAAGGTCGGCGATCTCGCTTCGTCGCTTTTTGCTGCGCGATGGTCGTGCGCCTCGTTGATAGTTTCCCGGCGCCAGAAGAGCAGGGCGAGGGCAACGAGGGCGACGAGGCTGGCGCCGAGCGCCGCATTGCGCCAGCCATAGGCCGTGGCGACGCCGGTCATGAAGACCGGTGCAGCGGCCCAGCCGAGATTGCCGGACAGGCCATGCACCGAGAAAGCGTGGCCGAGCCGGGCCTGCGACACGCGGTGGTTGAGCACAGTGAAATCAGCCGGGTGAAAGACGCTGTTGCCGAGGCCGGCCAGCGCGGCGGTGGCGATCAGCATCGGGTAGCCGGTGGCGAAATGCAGCACGACGCCGGCCAGCGCAAAGCAGCTGATGCCGCCGCCAAGTACCCGCGCCGCGCCGAAGCGGTCGACGAGAAAGCCGGCCATCGCCTGGCCGATGCCGGAGACGATGAAAAACACGGTCATCGTCATGCCGATGCCGGTAAAACTGAGGTCGAAGTCCTGCATCAGCCACGGAAAAAGCGGCGGCAGCAGCAGGTGGAAAAAGTGCGAAACGCCATGCACGAAGCCGATCAGGGTGATCACTTCAATGTCGTTGCGCTGGGGCGCGGGCAGGGTGGCGGCCGTCATGGATAAAGTCCGAGTAAAACGTTAAGGATTGCAGTCTAGCTTTGCGAGTGCTTGACCGCGACGCGATATTCGGACAAAAATTATCGCAATGCAGACAGACCTTTGCTTCGATCCCTTACCCCGCCGCGCCCCCACCGCCGAGTTGCCGATGACGGTCAATCTGCGTTGCCCGCCGGCCGATGTTTATGTGCCGCCGCACCGCCACGACTGGGCGCAGCTGGCCTATCCGCTGCGCGGCGGCATCCGCATTTCGGCGGCCGGCATGACCTGGCTGGTGCCCGCTTTGCGCGCCGTGTGGATTCCGCCGCATATCCAGCACGATCTGCTCATGCTCGGTGAAGTCGAATTCCGCACCGTTTATATCGCTCCCGAAGTGGCCCCGCTGCCGCTCGATGCCTGTTCGGTGATCGAGGTTTCCGACCTGATGCGGGCGCTTTTCGAGGCACTCAGCGAGGCTGACGGCGACGGCCAGGATGCGTCGTTGCGCCAGCGTCAGGTGACGGCATTGTTGCTCACCGAAATCCGCCGCGCACCGCCGCTTTCGCTTGGTTTGCCGATGCCGCAGGACCGGCGCCTGCAAGCCTTGTGTCAGGCGCTGATCGACGATCCCGCCTCCGCGCTGTCGCTGGCTGAGTGGGCGGCCCGCGTCGGCGCCAGCGAGCGGACTTTGGCCCGCCTCTTTGTCAGCGAACTGAAATTGAGCTTCGGCGCCTGGCGCCAGCAATTGCGCCTGGCCCGGGCGCTCGACCTGATTGGCCGCGGCCGCCCGTACGGCGAAGTCGCGGCGGAACTGGGCTACGCCAGCCAGGCCGCCTTCTCGGCCATGTTCAAGCGCGCCTTCGGCGTGCCGCCGGGGCGCTTCATGCAGGAACGCAGTACGCCGCCCGCAGTCGAGCTGGACGACTGACCAGGAGATCGAAGCTGCTGCTGCCCGCCTGAAACTGTCGGCGTGTGGCGGACACAGCTACACTGCGTCTTTCACTGACGGATGCAAGACGATGGAACGCTGCCCCTGGTGCGAAGGATTCGACCTCTACCGCGAGTACCACGATACCGAATGGGGCCTGCCGCTGCGCGACGACCGCGCCCTGTTCGAACTGCTGATCCTCGAAGGCGCCCAGGCCGGCTTGTCCTGGGCCACCGTGCTCAAGAAACGCGCGCACTACCGGCAGGTATTCGACAACTTCGACCCGCACAAGATCGCCCACTACGACGAACAAAAAGTCGCCGCCCTGCTGGCCGACCCCGGCATCATCCGCAACCGCGCCAAGATCGCCGCGACCATCCAGAACGCCAAGGCCTATCTGGCGCTGACCGCCGGCGGCCAATCGTTCAGCGATTTCCTGTGGTCTTTCGTCGGCGGGACGCCGCTGCAAAACGCCCGGACATCGCTGGCCGAAGTCCCCGCCAAAACCGCGCAATCCGATGCCCTGAGCAAAGCCTTGGCTCGCGCCGGCTTCAAATTCGTCGGCTCGACGATTTGCTACGCTTTCATGCAGGCAACGGGGATGGTAAATGATCATTTGATCAGTTGCCCGCGCTATGAGGAAGTGCAGGGGCGCTGATTTTTGCAACGCTCGTCGCGGCTATGCATGCTGTTGTCGGCACCAATACCCCCGAGCCTCAGACTGCTCAGAAGCGCGGTTTTCTCACCGTGAAAACCGGATAATGGCGGCCAATTTGTTTTGAACGCTATTTTGGAAGCCCCGCATGGAAATCAAGGTCAACTTTCTCGACAAGCTTCGTCTTGAAGCCAAGTTCGACGACTTCACGGTCATCGCCGACCAGCCTATCCGCTACAAGGGCGATGGCTCAGCGCCGGGGCCGTTCGATTACTTTCTGGCTTCGTCGGCTTTGTGTGCGGCTTATTTTGTGAAGCTGTACTGCGACACGCGCAACATTCCTACCGAGAACATCCGCCTGTCGCAAAACAATATTGTCGATCCGGAAAACCGCTACCAGCAGATTTTCAAGATCCAGGTCGAGTTGCCGGCGGATATTTCTGAAAAGGACCGGCAGGGCATTTTGCGTTCCATCGACCGGTGTACCGTAAAGAAGGTGGTGCAGACCGGGCCCGAGTTTGTAATCGAGGAGGTGGAAAATCTCGATGCCGATGCGCAGGCCTTGCTGACGCTGAATTCCGACTCAGAGGCAAGCACCTATATTGCCGGCAAGGATCTGCCGCTTGAGCAGACTATCGCCAACATGTCCGGCATTCTGGCGGGCTTGGGCATGAAAATCGAGATCGCCTCGTGGCGCAACCTGGTGCCCAACGTCTGGTCACTTCATATCCGCGATGCGCACTCGCCGATGTGCTTTACCAACGGCAAGGGCGCCACCAAGGAAAGCGCGCTGGCCTCGGCGCTGGGCGAGTTCATCGAGCGGGCGAATTGCAATCACTTCTACAACGACCAGTTCTGGGGCGAAGAGATTGCCAACGCGGCCTTCGTGCATTACCCGAACGAGCGCTGGTTCAAACCGGGCCGCAAGGATGCGTTGCCGACCGGGATGCTCGATGAATACTGCCGGGAGATCTACAACCCGGATGGTGATCTGCGCGCTTCGCACCTCTACGACACCAACTCCGGCAACACTGAGCGCGGCATCTGCACGCTGCCCTATGTGCGCCAGTCGGACGGCGAGATGGTGTATTTTCCGACCAACCTGATCGACAACCTATTCCTGAGCAACGGCATGAGCGCTGGCAACACGCTGGCCGAAGCGCAGGTGCAATGCCTGTCGGAAATTTTCGAGCGGGCGGTCAAACGCGAAATCCTCGAAGGTGAGATCGCGCTGCCCGATGTGCCGCAGGACGTGCTGGCGAAATACCCCGGCATCTTGGCCGGCATCGAGGAACTCGAAAATCAGGGCTTCCCGGCGCTGGTGAAGGATGCGTCGCTGGGTGGAGAGTTTCCGGTGATGTGCGTCACCCTGATGAACCCGCGCACGGGCGGCGTGTTTGCGTCTTTCGGCGCCCACCCCAGCTTGGAAGTGGCGCTGGAACGCAGTCTGACCGAGCTGCTGCAGGGGCGCAGCTTCGAAGGCCTCAACGATCTGCCCCGGCCGACCTTCGAAAGCAATGCCGTCACTGAGCCGAACAACTTTGTCGAGCATTTCATCGACTCCAGCGGCGTGGTGTCGTGGCGCTTTTTCAGCGCCAAGTCCGATTACGAATTCGTTGAGTGGGATTTCTCCGGCCACGGCGAAAACTCCAATGCCGACGAAGCCGCCGCCTTGTTCGGCATTCTCGAAGACATGGGCAAGGAAGCGTACATGGCGGTCTATGACCAGCTTGGCGCCACGGCCTGCCGCATCCTGGTGCCGGGTTATTCGGAAATCTACCCGGTGGAAGACCTGATCTGGGACAACACCAACAAGGCGCTGGCCTTCCGCGCCGATATCCTGAACCTGCATCAACTCGACGATGCCGGCCTGGCGGCCTTGCTTGAACGCCTGGAAGACAGTGAGCTCGATGATTACACCGACATCATCACCCTGATCGGCGTCGAGTTTGACGAGAATACGGCCTGGGGCCAGCTGACCATTCTGGAGTTGAAGCTGCTGATCAATCTGGCCTTGCAGCAATTTGAAGCAGCGCACGAACTGGTGGGCACTTTCCTGCAATACAACGAAAACACGGTCGAGCGCGGTTTGTTTTATCAGGCCTTGAACGTGGTGCTCGAGGTGCTGCTCGACGACGAACTGGAACTGGACGATTACGTGGTCAATTTCCGCCGCATGTTTGGCGACCCGCGGATGGACGCGGTGATCGGGTCAGTGGACGGCAGCGTGCGCTTCTTCGGCTTGACGCCAACGAGCACGAAACTGGAAGGGCTCGACAGGCACCAGCGCCTGATCGACAGCTACAAAAAACTGCACATGGCGCGGGGCAATTCTGCCCGGTAATCCAAGGTCAGCCCAAGCCGCGTTGCGCTCAGAGGGCAAACCTCGGCTGCTTCTTACGCCCCGTCCTTCTCCAGCTTCAAGGATGCCGAATTGATGCAGTAGCGCTGCCCCGTCGGCGCCGGGCCGTCGTCGAAGACGTGGCCGAGATGGGCGCCGCAGTCGTGGCAGGTGACTTCGGTGCGGATCATGCCGACGCTGCGGTCGACGTGTTCGTCGATCAGTTTTTCATCGTTCGGTGTGTGGAAGCTCGGCCAGCCGCAGCCGGAATCGAACTTGGCTTCCGAGCGGAAGAGCGGGGCGCCGCAGCAGATGCAGTGGTAGGTGCCGTCTTCGTGGGTGTCCCAGTATTTGCCGGTGAAGGCGCGTTCGGTGCCTTTCTGGCGGGTGACGCGGTACTCGGTTTCGTCGAGCTGGGCACGCCATTCGGCGTCGGTTTTTTCGATTTTCGGCATGTTTTTTTCCTTGTGATGACCAAGTCTGACCAGCGTGGCAGGCGCAGGTTCAGGTCGTCTGGCTTTGGCGAAACTGGGCGACATCGCGGCCCGGCGGGGCGCCGAACATGCGGCGATATTCGCGGTTGAATTGCGAGGGGCTTTCGTAGCCGACGTGATGCGCGGCGGACGCGGCATCGGTGTCGTTGACCAGCATCAGGCGGCGGGCCTCCTGCAGGCGCAGCTGCTTCTGGTATTGCAGCGGTGTCATTGCCGTCAGCGCCTTGAAATGATGGTGCAGCGACGAGCGGCTCATGTTGGCCAGGCTGGCCAGCCGTTCGATGCTGAGCGGTTGGTCGAGGTTGGTTTTCAGCCAGTCGATGGCGCGGACGATCTGGTGGCTGTGGCTGCCGCTGGCGGCGGCCTGGCGCAGGCGTGAACCGAGGGGGCCGGCGAGCAGGCGGTAGAGCAGTTCGCGCTCGATGATCGGGGCGAGCACCGGGATGTCGGCTGGCGTATCGAGCAATCGGGCCAGGCGCAGGGCGGTGTTCTGGATGTCGACACTGAGCTGGCCGACCGCAATGCCACGGTCAACGCCTTCAAATGCGCGATTTTTGGGCATGGCCGCAGTCAGCTCGTTGATCTTGAGCGGGTCGATGGCGAGCCCCAGACCAAGGTAGGGCTCGGTGATTGAGGCCTGCGTGATGCGCGCAAAAATCGGAAGATCGACCGATGAAATGAGGTAATGGCGGGCATCGTAGTCGTAGGTGTCGTCGCCGACCGTGATGCGCTTGGCGCCCTGGGCCATCATCGCGAACACCGAGGTCATGATGGCGCAGTTGGGCACCTCGGTGTTCGATCCACGGAAAAGCTTGAGGTTGGGAATGGCCGTGTCGACACCGCCGTCCGCCTGGCAGTGACGGTCGATGATGGCGGCCAGCTCTGTGCGCTGGCGCGCCAGATCGGCGTTTTCCATGGCGTTGGAATCATTTGGGCGAGGCGTGGTCAGAACGGCAGTATCCATGACCGGAGAGTAGCGGTTTTGGCGCTGGCCGGCGAGAGGCTGCGGACATGTTCTGGAGGATCAGGCAATAAGTCTGCACGATTGGGTTATCGCTTGCCGCCTTGCCTCGCCCACACTATTCGCACAAACAGCAGCCACGGGATGGCTGCTGATCCCCTTCCGACGAGGAGTATGCAGATGATCAAACTGACTATTAACGGCAAGGCGCATCAACTCGATGTGGCGCCCGATACGCCGCTGCTTTGGGCGCTGCGCGACACGCTGCAGATGACCGGGACGAAATATGGCTGCGGCCAGGCACTGTGCGGCGCCTGTACGGTGCATGTCGATGGCACCCCGGTGCGCGCCTGTTCGACGCCGGTCTCGGCGGTGGTTGGGCGCAAGATCAGGACCATCGAGGCGGTCGATAGCGAGCGCGTCGGCAAGGTCGTCCAGGAAGCCTGGCGCAAGCTCGATGTCGTGCAGTGCGGCTACTGTCAGTCCGGCCAGATCATGAGTGCCGTGGCGCTGCTCAGCCAGAATCGCAAGCCGACCGATGCCGACATCGATACCGCCATGTCGGGCAATCTGTGCCGCTGCGCGACCTATGTGCGCGTCCGCGCTGCCATCCACGAAGCCGCCCAAGCGCTGGCCTGAGGAGATAGATCATGAGCGAAATCATCATTGAAAACCTCAGCCGCCGCCGTTTCCTGCAAGGTAGCGCCGGCCTGACGCTGGGTTTTTGCCTGCCGGTGATGGCTGCCGGGGCCGCCGGAAAGTCGGGCGTTGTCGCAGCCAGCACGGCCACTTTCGAGCCGAACGCCTTTTTGCGTATCGGCGCCGACAACAGCGTGACCGTCATGTCCAAGCACCTCGAAATGGGGCAGGGTACCTACACCGGGCTGGCCACGATTCTGGCCGACGAACTCGATGCCGACTGGAAGCACGTGCGCGTAGAAGGCGCCGCGGCGGATGCCAAGCGCTACAACAACACCTTCTGGGGCCCGGCGCAGGGCACCGGCGGCAGCACGGCGATGGCCAATTCCTGGGACCAGATGCGCAAGGCCGGGGCAAGCGGGCGGGCCATGCTGGTTTCGGCCGCGGCCAAGCGCTGGAATGTCGGCGCAGCGGAGATCGTCGTGCGCGACGGCATCGTCAGCCATGCCGCCAGCGGCCGTAAAGCCAGCTTTGGCGAACTGGCGCTCGATGCCGCCAGGGAAACCGTGCCGACCGAGGCCAAACTCAAGGACCCCAAGGATTTTCGCCTGATCGGCAAGCAGGCCAAGCGCAAGGACAGTGCGGCCAAGACCAACGGTACGGCCCAATTTACGCAGGACGTTTTCCTGCCCGGCATGCTGGTCGCCGTGGTCGCCCATCCGCCGCAGTTCGGCGCTACGGTGAAGTCCTTCGATGCGACCAAGGCCAAGGCGATCAAGGGTGTCGTCGATGTGGTACAGATTCCGCAGGGCGTTGCTGTGCTGGCCACCGACACGTGGAGCGCAAAGAAGGGGCGTGATGCGCTGTCAGTCAGTTGGGACGACAGCAATGCCTTCAAGCTGGGCAGCGATGAAATCCTGGCCCAGTACAAGGAAATGGCCAAGAAGCCGGGTCTGGTCGCCAAGCAGACTGGCGACACGGCGAAAACCTTTGCCGGCGCCGCCAAAGTGGTCAGCGCATCCTTCGATTTTCCCTACCTCGCCCATGCCGCGATGGAGCCGATGAACTGTGTCGTCCAGCTCAAGGCCGATGGCTGCGAAGTGTGGAATGGCGAGCAGTTCCAGACCGTCGATCAGGGCCGGGTGGCGGCGCTGTTCGGCCTCAAGCCCGAGCAGGTCAAACTCAACATGCTCTACGCCGGCGGCAGTTTCGGGCGGCGGGCCTGTACCCAGTCGGATTACGTGCTGGAGGCGGCGCAGATCGTCAAGGCGATCAATGGCAAGGCGCCCGTCAAGCTGGTCTGGATGCGCGAGGATGACATGCGCGGCGGTTACTACCGGCCGCTCTTCCATCACGCGCTGGAAGCGGCGCTCGATGGTAGCGGCAAGCTGGTCGGCTGGCATCACCGACTGGTCGGACAGTCGATCATGGCGGGATCGCCTTTCGCGTCGATGATGATCAAGGACGGCATCGACCACGTTTCGGTCGAAGGCGCTTCGAATCTGCCGTATGCGATTCCCAATCTGCTGGTTGATCTGCATACGCCGACCAATATCGGCGTGCCGGTACTCTGGTGGCGCTCGGTCGGTTCGTCGCATACAGCCTACTCGACTGAGGTTTTCCTCGATCAGGTTGCCGCTGCGATGGGCAAGGACCCGGTCGCACTGCGCCTCGAACTGCTGACCGAGCACCCGAAACACGCCGGGGTGCTCAAGCTGGCATCCGACAAGGCTAACTGGGGAACGCCACTCAAGGCAGCCGCCGGCGAGCGTCGTGGGCGCGGCGTGGCGGTGCATGAGTCATTCAACTCCTTTGTCGCTCAGGTGGCCGAAGTGACGGTCAAAAAAGACGGTTCGATCAAGGTCGACCGCGTCATTTGTGCGGTCGATTGCGGCACGGCGATCAACCCGGACAACATCCGTTCGCAGGTCGAAGGGGCGGTTGGCTTTGCCCTGACTGCTGCCATGAGCGGTGAAATCACGCTCAAGGACGGGCGTGTCGAGCAGGGCAACTTCGATGGCTATCCGCTGCTGCGCATTGGCGACATGCCGGTGGTCGAGGTGCACATCATGCCCTCAACCGCCGCCCCGACCGGCATCGGCGAACCCGGCGTGCCGCCGCTGGCGCCGGCCGTGGCCAATGCCATCGCTGCCGCGACCGGCAAGTTCCTGCACAAGATGCCGTTTAACACCGCCGAATTGGTGGCCTGAGATGGACAGCCTGGATATGCAGGTACTCGACGCCGCCCGAAAATGGGCGGCGGCCGGGCATCGCTTCGCGCTGATCACCGTCGCCCGGACCTGGGGTTCCGCCCCGCGGCCGCCGGGTGCCTGGATGATCCAGCGCGACGACGGGCAGGTGCAGGGTTCGGTTTCCGGCGGCTGCATCGAGGATGATCTGATTCGCCGCGCCGCCTCCGGCGAGTTCACGGGCAGCGCGCCGCGCCTGCTGCGCTACGGGGTGACGGCCGACGAGGCGCATCGCTTCGGCCTGCCTTGCGGCGGCACGCTGGAACTGGTGCTCGAACCGGCACCCGATGTGGGCCTGCTCGAACATCTCGCCCAGCGCATCGGCACCGGCCAACTGGTCACGCGCCGGGTGGATTTGGCAACCGGTGTAGTCAGCCTTCAAGGCGGCAGCGCCGGCGACAGCCAGCAGTGGGACGGCCAGATGCTGGTTACCCTGCACGGCCCGGCGTGGCGACTGCTGATCATCGGCGCCGGGCAGATATCGCGCTACCTGGCGACCATGGCGCAGGCCCTCGGCTACCGCGTTTATATCTGCGACCCGCGCAGCGAGTATGCCGACGGCTGGGATGTGCCCGGCACCGAGCGCATCGCCGCGATGCCCGATGATGCGGTGACCGAACTCAGCCTCGATCCGCGCAGCGCCGTGGTGGCGCTGACCCACGACCCCAAGCTCGACGACATGGCCCTGCTCGAAGCCCTCAAGTCGCCAGCCTTCTACGTCGGCGCGCTTGGTTCGCAGGCCAATAACAGTAAACGCCGCGAGCGACTGCTGCAGTATTTCGATTTGTCGCAGGCCGAAGTCGACCGTCTGCACGGCCCGGTCGGCCTGCCCATCGGCAGCCGGACGCCGCCCGAAATCGCTGTTTCCATCCTGGCCGAAATGACGGCTTTGAAAAATGGGCAAAATTTCCGGTTCACCGTGGAAGTCCCCGATCCCTACGCCTGTCGGGTCGAATGAGGCCGATCGTCGGCATTCTTTTGGCGGCGGGCAGCAGCCGGCGTTTCGGCGCCGACAAGCGGCTGCATCCATTGCCCGACGGCACGCCGATGGCGATCGCCTCGGCGCGGAATCTGGCCGTCGTTTGTGCCCGCACCATCGTTGTTATCCGGCCCGACGATACGGTGCTAGCCAGCCTTCTTGCGGAGGAGGGGCTGGAAATCGTTGTTTGCGCAGAGGCGCAGCAGGGTATGGGCCACAGCCTGTCCAGCGGCGTCGCCTCAACCGCCGATGCCGCCCGCTGGCTGGTCGCGCTGGCCGACATGCCTTACATCCAGTCAGCCAGCTATCACGCAGTCCTTCACGCCATGCTGGGTGGGGCAGCGCTGGCCCGGCCAATCCACAATGGACGTCCTGGTCATCCGGTCGCCTTCGCCGCGGTTCATCTCGACAAGCTACTGGCGCTGACCGGCGACCAGGGGGGCAAGGCCATTCTCGAGGCCGATCCAGCTGCGCTGGTGCTCTGCCCGGTCGACGATCCCGGCGTGCTCAAGGATGTCGATGTGCCGGTCCAAATCGAAGCTTTGGGCAGTCCGGCTGGTGCACTTTCCGGATAGCCAGATGGCAGCCAGAGGCTGCGGGCAGGGCGGTTCTGGGCTATCATTCTGCAATTGCCGAGGACCAACGCGATGAACCCAACACCCCTGACCGATGCCGATCTTGACCGGCTTGAAGAACTGCTCGAATCCGACGTTTTCCAGGGCGAGGCCATGCGCCTCGACGAAATCCAGGCCATGCTGTGCGCCGTTGTCAGCGCACCCGAGCCGGTGCCTCCCGCCATCTGGCTGACCGAAGCCCTCGGCAAGGGTCTCGAAGCCGGCGGCAACCCGGACGTCGAAGCCGCACTCGAACTGCTCATGCGTCTGAACAACGACCTCGCCGCCGCGCTGTTGGCCGATGAAACGATTGCCCCGGTGCTCTATCCGCTCGACGAAGCCTGCACCGAATATGACTACGAAGCCTGGGCCGATTCCTACGTCTTCGGCGCCGGTCTGGCCGGTGACTGGTACGAAATGGCTGGCAAACATGCCGACGACCTGTCAGAACTGCTCGAACCCATGTTCGTGCTCAACGGCATGCTCAAGGAAGATGCCGAAAAAAGCGGCGAACGCTGGTTCCCTCCAGCCGAAGAAGCGCGCCTGATCGCCGACATCCAGGAAAATCTGCCGGTCATCGTCCAGACCCTGTACAACTTCTGGCGCAACAAGCGGACGGGCGGCACCGTCCAGCGTGAAGGCGACAAAGCCGGCCGCAATGACCCTTGCCCCTGCGGCAGCGGCAAGAAATTCAAGCAGTGCTGCGGCAGCCCGGAAAAGTTGAACTGATCAGCCCCTTGCTGGCTGATTTTCCGGCAGTAGCTGTACTGCAAAGAGCCCCGAAAGGGGCTTTGGGCTCTTTTGAGAAGATGGTTTCTGTATTCTGCGAAGAAGAAGCCCCCAAGCTTTTGGGCTACATCAGCAACTGAATAAAGACATCTGAGTTTCTCCGAGGCTGCCGAGCAATAAAGCAAAACGGGAGCCGCAGCCCCCGCTTGTGTATAGCCTGAAAGGGCTGTCAGGCCGATGCGTTGTTATTGCGTTTACGGCTTGCAATACCCGCGATCAAACCAAGGCCTGCCAACAGCATGGCGTAGGTTTCGGGTTCGGGGACTGCTGCGACGCTCAGATTGATGTTGTCAACCTGGGCGTACACCGAGCTGAAGATAATCTTGTTAAGGCCCTTGAAGCTGTCGTTGAAGGTCAGTGTTTCCAAGGTATTGGTGGTGCCATCCAGTGTGAAATTCTGATTGACGTAACCACCTGCAGCCCGGTATCCATAGACACTAAAGTAGTTGCCTGCCCCGCCGGTATAAAAAGACGCCGCATCCATACTCACCAGATCGAATGTGCCTCCGCCGACCCGTTCCAATACGAAGGCGCTGCCGTACTGGTAGACGTAGTCCGAATAGACGCCTGGGGTGCCGGTCCAGTTGGCGTTCTTGTCGGTGGTGGCATGGATCGTACCGCCCCCGTAGGTAAAAGATACGCCGGAACGGGTGATCAGGCTGAAACCGTCTTCGACATAGGGTTGGCCAACCGTAACAATTGGGCTGGTAGTCGTCGTTGCCAGGGAATTGAAGTCAATCACAGCGGCACTTGCCTGGCCGGACAATACGCCAAGGATCGTGCAGAAAAGGTATGCAGGGTAGTGAGTCAATTTCATCTCGGGTTCTCCGGGTGCAATTTGCGCAGTTCTTGTGAAGTACAGTCCAGCCAAATGGTAATCAGGCTAATGCCTATTGATTAATGCTCTCATTTCCATTGTTGGCGGAGCAATAGTCTGAATGGGCTAAATTCTAGGTTGAGCCGACCGGTCCGCTACCGCTGTATTCCTGCCGTTGGAACGGCATCGAAGGCTGACAGCAAAGAGCACACCATAGCCACTCGCTGGCATTCTGCGGTTAGAAATGCTGGCTGCTTTGTTGTGACCAATTCTAAGTTCCCGAAGATATCCCGGTTGCCGCACGAAAATCCCGATTAGAGATCGCCGCTTTGTTGTTGGGCTTGGGCAAGTCGCATGGCGTGCCAATCCTGGCTAGGTGCTGAAGGGTTTGGCGTGATTGGGGTTTGTTGCGGCTGCTCTTGCGCCACGCCTAGCGCTCGGCGATGGTCAGCGGGGTGATGTCGGTGCGGCAGAGTCCAGCCAGTTCGGCTACGACGCGATTTATTCCGTTGCCGACCAACCACCAGGCTTGCCCATAGGAGCGCACCGTCACGCCGTGCTCGGCGCACAGCTGAATCGCCTTCTGGCGAAGTTCTTCAATTTTGTTTGTCATTTGAAATCCGTGTTGTCTTTGTCTCCAGAGGCACAGACTCTAACAGTTATTTATTACGGGTATTTTACCGTGGCAGCTTGATGGCGATGGATCCGGCCAATTTTGTTGCCTATCGACTGCCATTTCGCATCGTCAATAAAGCCGTCGGTCTCCGGGATAATATTTGACGAATTGCCGCAGCAGGCTACGCTTGAACTGTGGGTTCGAATGGAAAGGTGCGTGTCATGACAAAACTCTTTTTTATCGTGTATCTGCTGCTCGCCTGTTTGCTTCCTTCGCAGGTGTTGGCACAAGGTGATGCTTCGACGCTTGTCGAAAAACATTTTGGGAATGTCACCTATGTCAGTGGTGGTATCGGTGACGAGGAGCGGGAGGAAATCCGCTTGCGTGAAGGGGATTTCAATCTGAGGCTTCTTTTTGCCGAACGCGATGGCTCCTATCTCGGGAGCGTTGATGTGGTCGTGCTCAATGCCAAGGGCGAGAAGGTTCTTGAAGCCAATTCGGCGGGACCGTTCCTGCTCGCCCGGTTGCCGCCGGGAAGCTATGTGATCAAGGTTTCGATGAACGGTCAGGAGCAGCAAAGAAAGCTGTCGATCACCGACAAGCGCAGATCTGAAGGTGTTTTTCGCTGGTAACGGCGACTTTGCAAGGGGTTCCCGGCGTGAAAAAAGGCCGTTCAGATGAACGGCCTTATTGACGTTTAGCCCAGATCAACCGGCACGAATATCCGTGAATCGCCGCGTTCGATCAGGATGGCGGCTTTCTTGCCGGATTTGGCGATGATGCCGCGTAGCTGGTCGATGTCGCCGATCGGCTGGCCATTGACCGAAACGATGATGTCGCCCGGGCGGATGCCGGCGCGGCCGGCGGGGCCGCCGGATTGTTCGACGAGCAGGCCGCCTTTGACTTCTGCCTGGCGCTGTTCTTCCGGGGTCAGCGGGCGGACGGCGACGCCGAGGCGGCCTTTGTCGGGGGACTGGGCTTCGCTTGAAGCCACTTTTTCCTCGCCGAAGCTGCCGACTTTGACGTCGATGTTGCGCGTTTCGCCCTTGCGCCAGACTCGCAGGCGGGCCGTTTCGCCGGGCATCTTGGTGGCGACCGCGGCAGGCAGTTCGCCGGCGGCTTCGATGGTTTTGCCATCGAAGCCGAGAATGACGTCACCCGGCTCCAGCCCGCCCTTGGCAGCCGGGCTGCCTTTTTCGACGGAGGCGACCAGCGCGCCGGCCGGCTTGGCGAGGCCAAAGGTGTCGGCCAGCGACTGATTGACTTCCTGGATGCTGACGCCGAGCTTGCCGCGCTGGACCTTGCCGTGGGCGACGATCTGCTTCTCGGCATTCATCGCCACTTCGATCGGGATGGCGAAGGAGAGACCCTGGTAGCCGCCGCTGCGCGAGTAAATCTGCGAGTTGATGCCGATTACTTCGCCATTCATGTTGAACAGCGGGCCGCCGGAATTGCCGGGATTGACCGCGACGTCGGTCTGGATGAAGGGCACGTAGCTGCCGTCCGGCAGGTTGCGCGACTTGGCCGAGACGATGCCGGCGCTGGCGCTGCTTTCAAAGCCGTAGGGCGAGCCGATGGCGAGCACCCAATCGCCGACCTGGGTTTGCAGCGAGGTGCCGATCCTCACCGTTGGCAGGTTTTTGGCGTCGAGCTTCAGCACGGCGACGTCGCTAGCCTTGTCGAGGCCGAGCACCTTGGCCTTGAATTCGCGTTTGTCGTTGAGCTTGACGGTGACTTCCTCGGCGCCATCGACGACGTGCGCGTTGGTCAGCACCGTGCCGTCGGCCGTGACGATGAAGCCCGAACCGAGGCCCTGCATCGGCTGCCGGCTTTCCGGCATCTGGCCGCGGAAGTGGCGGAAGAACTGGAAGAACGGGTCGTTCGGATCCATCTGCTGGAGGTCGGGCATATTGGCTGCCGTCTTGCGCGTGCCGGTGACGCTGATATTGACCACGGCCGGGGCGTTGCTGGCGACGATGCTGCGCATGTCGGGCAGGCCGTTCGGGATGGCGACGCTGATGGCCGGGGCGGCAACTGCTGCTGCGGTCGGCTGGGTGGCGGCGTTGGCATGGCCAAAAGGCACGTTCTGGCCAAGCGAATAGGCGCCGCCGAGGGCTGCCGTGACGGCGACGGCAGCGACGGTCATCTTCAGTGAGTTACGTTTCATGGGATCCTCTTGTTGAGTGGGTTTGGGGAATGTTGATCAGCGCTTTCGGCCGTAGAGGGAGAGCCGGTTCGCGTGGGCCGCATGGTCGTCCGCTTTGAGGCGGGTGCCGTGTTCGTTCGGGCTGCGCTTGGCAGGTTCGCGGCTGGCCTCGCTGGCGAATGCCGGGGCGCCGAACAAGGCGCCGAGGGAACTGGCGACGACCAGCGAGCGCAACAGCTTGCGGGTCGATCCGGCGATGCGGCGGGGCGGTTCCAGGCCGGCAGTGGCCTGCATGAGGCCGAGGTGCTGGCGAGAGGCCAGTATGAAGCGGGCAAGGGTCTGTTCTTGCCAATGGGGATCAGTCTGCATCGGTCACTCCTTTTGCAAAATCAGTAGACCCGCAGTTTTGCCCCGATCGGACTTTTTTCGATGGGTGTTTTTGCGACGATTTGTATCAAATTTTTACAGAGCGCCGGATGCCACGGTCAACCGGAAAAAACGGCCAAAATTGAAACCGGCAGCGGGCCGGAAAGCGGGCCTGATATGCGATCGATTGCCGTTTGTCATGGGGTCGTAACACGCGGCGCTTAATTTCGGGAAATTCCAAACCGACCCGCGCCGACATGAACGCACCCGCACCGCAGAACCTGGCTGTACCCGCTCTCAATCTGACCCTCAAGGACCGCATCGACCAGAAGATTTTCGATGCGCTCTATTCGCGCTCGCTGGTTTACAACACCTGCTGGGAAGACCCGGCGGTCGACCGCCAGGCCCTGCACCTCGGGCCGCAGGATACGGTGATGGTGATCACCAGCGCCGGTTGCAATGCGCTCGATTACGCCCTGCAGGGGCCGGCCAAGGTTTATGCGATCGATGCCAACCCGCGCCAGAACGCGCTGCTCGAATTGAAGATGGCGGGTATCCGCAAGCTCGGCTTCGACGATTTCTTCGCCATTTTCGGTAGCGGCTTTCACCCCAACATCAAGACCATCTACCGCCACCAGCTGCGGGCCGAATTGTCCGATTTCGCCAAAACCTACTGGGATCGCCGTTTCAACTGGTTTTGCAGCCGTCACGGCAGCTTCTATTTTCATGGCCTGGCCGGTTTCGTGGCGCGCGGTTTCCGTACCTATTTCCGCATGCGGCCGGCGCTGGCCCAGCGTGTCACCGAACTGTTCGCCTCGACCAATCTGGTCGAACAACGCCAGATTTACGACCAGAAGATCGCCAGCGAATTGTGGACGCCGGTCATCAACTGGGTGCTCAACCGCCAGCTGACCATGAGCCTCCTCGGCGTGCCGCATCCGCAGCGCCGACTGGTCCAGGGCCAGCACCCGGGCGGCGTTTCGGGCTTCATCCGCGATGCCATCGAATACGTCTTCCGCAACTTGCCGGTCGGTGAAAACTATTTCTGGCGCGTCTATCTGACCGGCAGCTACACCCGCGACTGCTGCCCGTCCTACCTGAAAGAAGAAAACTTCAACGCACTGAAGGGCGGCCTGGTCGATTGCATCGAGCCGCATACCTGCACCGTCACCGAGTTCCTGCAGGCCGGCGACGAGCCGATCACGCGCTTCGTGCTGCTCGACCACATGGACTGGATGAGCTGCTATTACCCGGCGGCGCTGATCGAAGAATGGAACGCCATCTTCGAGCGGGCGGCACCCAAGGCCCGGCTGCTGCTACGCAGCGCCCACGCCAATCCGCCGTTCCTCGACTGGGTGACGGCCGGCCCGCAGCACAAGCCGCTCAAGGAAATGCTCAACTATGAGACCGAGCTCGCCGCCCACCTGCAAGGCGACGACCGTGTGCACACCTACGCCGGGTTTGTCGTTGCCCAACTGGCGGAACATGGCCGCGGCTGATCTGGCGGCCGACGCCCGAATTCTGTGGCGCTTG
Source organism: Azonexus sp. GW821-FHT04F04 (assembly GCF_059420025.1). Lineage (NCBI taxonomy): Bacteria > Pseudomonadati > Pseudomonadota > Betaproteobacteria > Rhodocyclales > Azonexaceae > Azonexus > Azonexus sp. GW821-FHT04F04. The sequence goes on from NZ_JBWKSX010000007.1 coordinate 18,859, forward strand.
CTGCGTGGTCAGCCGAACTCGGGCAGCCACGCCGAACGCCTGCAGGCTTTCTATGCGCCGCAGGCCGACCGTTACGATGCCTTTCGCGAGCGCCTGCTGCACGGCCGGCAGGAGCTGATCCAGCGGCTGGGTCTGCAGGCCGGCGCCCGGGTCGCCGAACTCGGTTGCGGCACGGGCAGCAGCCTGCTGCGGATCGGTGCCCGGGCTGGCCAGTTCGCCAGTTTCGACATGGTCGACCTCTGCCCGGCCTTGCTCGACGTGGCCCGGCAACGGGCGGCCGGCCATGAGCGGATCAGGGTCATCGAGGCCGATGCGACGACTTGGCAGCCCGATCAACCGGTCGATTTCGTCTTCATGTCGTATGCGCTGACGATGATTCCCGACTGGTCGCGAGTGATCGCCAATGCCCAGGCCATGCTGGCCCCGGGTGGGCGCATCGGCGTCGTTGATTTTCATCTGCCAGCCGCCGGTGGTCGATTGAGCAACACCTTCTGGCGCAAATGGTTCGGCCATGACGGCGTGCATTTGTCGGGAGAGCACCTGGCCATGCTCAGGCGAATGTTCGTCGAGCAGTTTTCGGCTGAGCTGCGGGCACCGGTTCCCTATCTGCCGGGCGTTCAGGCACCGTATTACCTGTTTGTCGGGGAGCGGCCTGAACTGGTAGGCGAGGGGAGTCAGCTTTCGGCGACACTGCCGGAATGGTTGAAGAAGGCGGGCTGACGCCAACAGGCGGCGTATTTCCTAAGCCGACTCCGCCAGCAAAATCGTATCCTCGTGCGAATAAGCCGGCGCACAGCAACACAGAATGACCAGCGTCGCTTCCCCCGTATTCACCACGCAATGCGGCGTCCCGGGCGGGATCAGCACGCTGTCGCCGGGGCCGATCGGGAATTTTTCAGCGCCCAGTGTCATGATTCCCGTGCCGCCGGTGACGTGGTAAATCTCTTCGGTCACTTCATGGCGATGCAGCAAGGTCGTGCAGCCGGCCGGCACCAGCGCTTCGGCCAGACTCTGGTTTCGCGCGCCGTGGTGGGCCGGGTGCAGCAATTCGCGGATTTCCGAGCCGTCCTTGGTGATGTAGGGGCTGATCGCGTCGCGCGAGGTTTTCACCTTACTTGCCGCCCCACGGCTGGATCGGCACGGTCGAGATGGCATTGGCCGGGGCGCCTTCGATGATCTTGCGGCTGATCGCCATGTAAATCAGGACGTTGCGCTTGTGGTCGAAGAAGCGATGGACATCGGTTTCCTTGAAGAAAATCGAGGTGTCGTTGCTGAACACGATTTCGTCTTCCGACAGCTTGGGGGGCAGGGTGATCGGGCCGATCTGGCGGCAGGCCAGCGAGAACTGCGACGGATCTTCGGCCAGCCCGAAGCTGCCCTTGACGCCACCGGTGCGGGCCTGGCTGACGTGGCAGGTCACACCGGGAATCTTCGGGTCGTCGTAGGCGTAAATGCAGACCCGGTGATTGGCTCCGATCAGTTTCCAGGTCGTTGTCGAGCAGCCGATTTCTTCGGCGACGGTGGGCAGGGAGAAAGCCGAGAGGGTGGCGATAACAAGGGCGGCGGTTTTCATGATGGTTCCGTTCAGGATGGTCGGCTCGATGATAACGGAATCAGCTTGCCGACGTATTTTGTGAGGATTTTGTAGATGTCGCGGTCAAAGGCCGGGCGCGGGCTGTCGAGCAGGGCGTGCAGTTCTTCGTCCGAGGCGGCGCTGCCGAGGTAGCGCCAGCCTTCGATCAGGTGGATTTGGTCGCCCTCGCGAAACAGCCCCGGGCCGGCGAAGGGCCAGGCGACGAGCTTGAGGCCGACGAGCGCCGAGATCAGACGAACTGTATGTTTGGCGTAGGGTTCGGCGCCAATGCAGGCCCCCTTGCAACGGCGGATCTGGTGGCCGAAGCACGGTTTGCCGGGTTTTACTTTTTCCAGCCCGAGCAGCACATCGCACAGATTGTGCGACTGGGCCAGTGCTTGCAGCACCTTGTTGGCTTCTTTTGTGGTCTTGAACAGGCCGTAGCAGGCACTGGTCAGGCCGGCATCGATATCGGCCAGGGCCATGAGTTGCGGGCGCAGCCAGCCTTCGCCCTCGTCGACCAGCGTCCATGTGCAGGCCTCGTCGTTCTTGCGCAATTGGCGGTTGTGACTTGGCTGCAATTGCTTGACCAGCGCCGATTCCTTGAGCAGCGCGCCAATTTCACCAGCCGTTTCGACCCAGTCGATGCGCTTGACCTGCTGGGCGAGTTCCATTTCCTTGGCAGCGCTGTGGTCGCCAGCAAAATGCGAGAGCACGCGCTGGCGGATGTCCTTGGCCTTGCCGACATAGAGCGGCAGATTGTTTTCACCGTAAAACAGATAAACGCCGGGGCCTTCGGGCAATTCATCGATGATCCCGGCGTCGAGATGCGGTGGCAGGCTGGGGTGGGCGTTCTGCGCCTTGAGCGCGGCTTCGATGTCGTGAATGCTGCGGTCGACGTGGATTTTTTGCCAAAACTGGTGGATCAGTTGCGCGTCGGCCAGCGCCCGGTGCCGGGCCTCGGCCTGCAGGTCATGACGCTCGATCAGGCTGTCGAGATTGTGCCGCTTGTGCTCGGGAAACAAGGTGCGCGACAGCTTGACGGTGCACAACACCGAGGCGCGAAACGTGATGCCGAGGCGCTTGAACTCGTTCTTGAGAAAGCCATAGTCGAAACGCGCGTTGTGGGCAATGAACAGCCGGCCTTCGAGGCGCTTCATGGTTTCGGCGGCGACAGCCTCGAACGGCGGCGCATCGGCCACCATGTCGTTGCTGATACCGGTCAGTTGCTCGATGAAAGGCGGAATCCGCATGCCGGGATTGACCAGCTGCTGCCATTCGCGCACGGAACCGTCGGCATCGACTTCGACAATACCGATTTCGGTGATGCGGTCATGGGTGGCGGTGGCGCCGGTGGTTTCGAGGTCTACGAAGGCTAGGGGTCGCATGGACGGATTTTCTCACGGACGGCATCCTCTGGCGTCTGTTCCGGTAAAAAACACTACCGGTAGTGTCTGGTGTGAGTACTGAGGCCTTATTTAGTGTTCCGGTGTTGACCATGGCATGCGTCGTCGTTAGACTCGGCGCTGTTGATGGTTCCCTTTCAGGGGATTAAAACGGGAATCCGGTGCCAGGCCGCAAGGTCTGAATTCCGGGGCTGCCCCCGCAACTGTAATCGGCGAGCGTTTCGCCAACACATGCCACTGGATGCGTCCGGGAAGGCGGGTGAAACGCAATGAACCGAGAGCCAGGAGACCTGCCACGACAAATTTCTTTCATGTTTTTGGGGCGGGGTGTCCCTGACGAGAGGTTTTTTGCGTGGTCCATTGCTGTTTGTCCGTCGTGTCCAGTCGTTGCCGGGTTTGTCTCCGCAGCGCTGGTCCGCGTGCGCCGGCCGGTTACGCACTCGGTTCTCCGCCCCCCGATACGGAGAATCGCCTTGCCATCCAATGTCCAGTCTCTTTCAGCCGCTAACGCCTTCGCGGTTGCTGCTCTGCAAGTCATCCGCCGCAACGGCGCGCTCGTTGCCTTCGACGCCGACAAGATCGCCGTCGCGCTGAGCAAGGCCTTTCTTGCTGTCGAGGGCAGCCAGAGCGCGGTGTCGTCGCGTCTGCGCGAGGTCGTCGCCCGCCTGACGCAGACGGTGGTCAATTCGCTGACCCGCCGCCTGCCCGACGGCGGCACGGTGCATATCGAGGACATCCAGGATCAGGTTGAACTGGCGTTGATGCGCGCTGGCGAGCATGACGTGGCCCGCGCCTACGTGCTTTACCGCGAGCGCCGCGCCGGTGAGCGGGCGGCCAGCCATGGGGACGAGCCCGCTGTTATCGAACTCCATGTGCTCGATAACGGCGTGCGTCAGCCGCTTGATCGCGCCTTGCTGCTCAGGAATTGCGAAGCTGCCTGCTTCGGGCTTGGCGACGTGGTTTCGGGTAAAACCATCTTTGATAGCGCCCTGAAAAATCTCTACGACGGGGTGCCGCTGGCCGACGTTTACCAGGCGCTGATCCTTGCCGCGCGCACCCTGATCGAGCGCGAGCCAGCCTACAACCAGGTCACCGCCCGCCTGTTGCTGGCCAGCCTGGGGCGCGAAGTGCTCGGCCGGCCGGTGAAGCTGGATGAGCTTGCCACGGTCAACCCGGAATATTTGCCAAATTTCATCAAGCAGGGCATCGCCGCGGAGTTGCTCGACCCGCGCCTCGCCAGCTTCGACCTGCTGCGTCTGGCCGCCGCGCTCAAGCCGGAACGCGACCTGCAGTTTGGCTACCTTGGGCTACAGACGCTGTATGACCGCTATTTCCTGCACATCGAAGGACGCCGCATCGAACTGCCGCAGATTTTCTTCATGCGCGTCGCGATGGGCCTGGCGCTCAACGAAATCGACCGCGAAGCCCGCGCCATCGAGTTCTACGACCTGATTTCCAGCTTCGATTTCATGTGCTCGACGCCGACGCTGTTCAACAGCGGCACGCTGCATTCGCAGCTGTCGTCGTGCTACCTGACCACCGTCGCCGACGATCTCGACGGCATCTACCAGAGCATCAAGGAAAACGCGCTGTTGCAGAAATACGCCGGCGGCCTCGGCAACGACTGGACGCCGGTGCGCTCTCTGGGCAGCCGGATCAAGGGCACCAACGGCCAGAGTCAGGGCGTTATTCCTTTCCTGAAAGTGGTCAATGACACGGCGGTCGCCGTGAACCAGGGCGGCAAGCGCAAAGGCGCCGTCTGCGCCTATCTCGAAACCTGGCACCTCGACATCGAGGAATTCCTCGACTTGCGCAAGAACACCGGCGACGAGCGCCGCCGTACGCACGACATGAACACGGCCAACTGGATTCCCGACCTGTTCATGAAACGGGTGATGGACAACGCCGAATGGACGTTGTTTTCACCGGTCGATGTACCCGATCTTCACGAAAAATTCGGCGCCGAGTTCGAGGTGGCCTACGTCGGCTACGAGGTGCAGGCCGCCGCCGGCCGGCTCAAGCTGCACAAGAAAATCCCCGCCGTCCAGCTGTGGCGCAAGATGCTGACCATGCTGTTCGAAACCGGCCATCCGTGGATCACTTTCAAGGATGCCTGCAACCTGCGCTCGCCGCAGCAGCACTGCGGCGTCGTGCATTCGAGCAACCTGTGCACCGAGATCACGCTCAATACCTCGGACGAGGAAACCGCCGTCTGCAACCTTGGCTCCGTCAATCTGCTGGCGCATCTGAAGGACGGCGCCTTGGATCAGGCCAAGCTGGCCCGCACCGTGAGCACCGCTTTGCGCATGCTCGACAACGTCGTCGACATCAACTTTTACGCCACGCCCAAGGCGCGCAACGCCAACCTGCGGCATCGGCCGGTCGGCCTCGGCATCATGGGTTTCGCCGATTGCCTGTACGAAATCGGCTTGCCTTATGGGTCGACCGCGGCGGTGGATTTCGCCGACAAAACCATGGAAGCCGTCTGCTACCACGCCTATTCGGCATCGAGCGAACTGGCCCGCGAGCGCGGTCGGTATTCGAGCTTTGCCGGCAGCTTGTGGGATCAGGGCATCCTGCCGCTCGATTCAATCAACTTGCTGGAAGCAGGGCGGGGCGGGCATCTCGACGTCAATCGCGACGCCAAGCTCGACTGGAACGCCCTGCGCGAACGCATCGCCCGCCACGGCATGCGCAATTCCAACTGCGTCGCCATCGCGCCGACGGCGACCATCTCCAACATCGTCGGCGTCTCGGCCAGCATCGAGCCGGCCTACCAGAACCTCTACGTCAAATCCAACCTGTCCGGCGAGTTCACCGTGGTCAACGAGGCGCTGGTCCGCGACCTCAAGGCGCTTGGCCTGTGGGACGAAGTCATGGTCGCCGATCTCAAGTATTTCGACGGTTCGCTGGCCCGCATCGAGCGCGTACCGGACGAACTCAAGGCCCGTTACGCGACGGCCTTCGAGATCGACCCGGTGTGGCTCATTGAAGCCGCCGCCCGTCGTCAGAAATGGATCGACCAGGCCCAGTCGCTGAACCTCTACCTGGCGCTGCACTCGGGCAAGAAGCTCGATGAAATCTACAAACTGGCCTGGCTGCGCGGTTTGAAAACCACATACTACCTGCGCACGCTGGGCGCCAGCCAGGCCGAGAAAGCGGGCGGGCGCGACGAGGCGGCGGTGCCGGAAGAGCCGAAGTTCTGCGCGATAGACAACCCGGAGTGCGAAGCATGCCAATGAATCCCATCCACAGGAAAACCATGAAATTCCGCCACATTGCCTTGCTCTGTCTGACCCTCTCGGCCAGCCTCGCCCAAGCAGCCGACTGCCCGCGCATCGTCAGCCAGTCGCCCTACATCAGCCGCGCCCTCGATTGGCTGGGGCTGAGCGACTGCGTTGTCGGCGTCAGTCGTTACGACACCCTGGCGCGGCCGGATACCGGCGGCGTCATCGATCCCGATGCCGGAGTGATCGACATGCTGGCGCCCGATCTGGTCATCTTTTCCGAATGGACGCCGGCCGCCAAAGTGACGGAGGCGACGCCTGCCGGCGCCAAGGTGTTGCGCGTTGGTGGCTTTCGCGGCATGGCCGGGGTCGAGGCGATGTTGCGCGACATCGGCCGGGCTGCCGGGGTCCCCGACATCGACCGTCGCGTCGACAAATTCGCCGCCGACTGGCGCGCTGCCGCGTTGGTCGACAGCCGCCAGCGCCGCGTACTGATTCTCTCGGCCTGCAGCAATGCACCGTATTCGTTCGGCCAGGGTACGACGCTGCACGAAGTCTTTTCCGCCGCCGGCTTCGAGGTCGTGACCGACCACGACAGCATCCGCAATTTCAAGCCGGATACGCCGGATGGCGACGTTGCCGCCTGGATCGGCCGGCGCCAGCCCGATCTGATCTTTGCCCTGCAAAGCCGGCGCGGCGAAAGCTGCAACCCGGCCATCGCCAAGCCGGGCATCCCCATCCTGCCGCTGACCGGCGAGTATTTCACTCATCCCGGCCCCGATCTGCTCAAGGGGCTTGAAGAGCTGCGGCAAACGATGGCCGCCTTCGGCAATTGATCAGGAGTCCAGAAAATGAACGCTTTTCGCTTCGACGACTGGGATACGCCAGTCCAAACCGCTGCTTCCGGGATTCCCACGGTCAACCGGAATTTTTCGCCAAAAATGGAAACCGCCACCACCAGCCTGGCCCCAACCAACGCCGCCGACAAGCGCATCGTCAACGGCAAGGCCGACATCAACCAGCTCGCCCCGTTCAAGTACCCGTGGGCCTGGGAGTTTTTCCTCAAAGCCAACCGCAACCACTGGACGCCGCTCGAGATCGGCATGGCGCAGGACGTGCACGATTATCAGCACAAACTCTCGCCGGCTGAGCGCCACGTTTTCGAAAACGTCCTGGCCTACCTGACGACCTCCGACATCCTCGCCATGCGCAACATCGGCCTGGCCGTCATGGAAAAGATGAGCGCGCCGGAATTGCAGATCTACCAGGCCCGCCAGGTCTACGAAGAAGCGCTGCACACCTGGACCTACCAGCACTGCATCGAAAGCCTCGGTCTCGACCAGCAGGAAATCTACAACCGCTACCGCGTCGTGCCGGAAATCCACGGCAAGATCGCCCTGGCCAACCGTCGGCTGGAAAAGGTGCTGCGCTCTGATTTCGACCTCACCGACCGCGCCAACCTGCACGAATTCGCGCTGTCCTATTTCTTCTTCGCCGTGATCTTCGAAGGCTGCTGGTTCTACAACGGCTTCACCCCCGTCTTCGCGCTGCAACGGCGCGGCCTCATGAAAGGCGCCGCCGAGCAGCTGCAATACATCATGCGCGACGAGGTCCTGCACTGCGCCTTCGGCATCCGCGTCATCCGCGAATTGTTGATCGAGGAAAACCTGACGCTCGACCCGGCCGCCCTGCGCCAACTGTGGGACGAAGCCGAGGCGGCCGAAACCGCCTACGCCGGCTACATCCTGCGCGAACCGATCCTCGGCTACAACGCCGAACTGCATGTCGCCCAGTTCCGCTTCATCGCCAACCGGCGGGCGCGGCAAGTCGGCGTCGCCGAACCTTTCCCCGGTGCCGAAAACGTCCTGCCCTGGCTCGACGAACAAGCCAATCTGCGCAAGGAGAAAAACTTCTTCGAAACCCGCGTCACCGAGTATCAGACGGGTGGGGCGCTGGCTTGGGATTGAGTGGCGATGGCGAGCCGCGCCGGCTGACGGCGGCAGCCCGCCCGGCGGTGCTGGCGCATCTGCTGGCCCTGAGTGCCGATGACCGCTATGGCCGCTTTGCCACGGCGCTGTCCGATGCCGGCATCGTCGCCTATAACGGGCGCATCGATTTCGGTGACGATATTTGTCTGGCGACGCAGGAATCGGATGGCCGACTTTCCGGCTTCATCCACTTGGCGGTGCATGGGGCCGTCGCCGAACTGGGGGCCAGCGTGCTGCCGCACTGGCGTCAGCAAGGCCGGGCCAGGCTGCTCTTCGGTGCGGCGCTGGCCGCCGCAGCGGCCGGCGGCATGCGCGAAATCCATCTCGCCACCGGCCACCCGGCGGCGCGCCACATCTGCGCCGGGTTGGGCTATGCGATGACGGAAGGTGCGGGCTATCCACGGGTGCGTGTCCAGTTACCGCAGTCAGGGAAATTCATCGGATTTCAATCCATCTGTAAGGAATCCCTGTCGCCAGCGACTAATGGGAACCACTGAGAAATCAGACCGTCCACTTCAGGCGGAAGGCGGTGATCAGGCGTATTGGTCCGATCAGCCTCCCTCGCCAGCGAAAGGCAAGCAATGTCACCCCGAGGATTCGTTCAAGGACTACTTTTGGCCATCTCCAGCAGTTTTCTGATTGCCGCGTGTACTGACGGCGAAGCCGTCGCCAAGGCGGCCAAGCCAGCCATGCCGGCCGTCACCGAGAGCATCGTGCTTGGTATGGGCTGTTTTTGGGGTGCCGAAAAGCGGATGTCGGCCATTCCCGGTGTGCTCGATGTCGAAAGCGGCTACGCCAACGGCGACATTGCCGGAACCTACGATGCAGTGCTGGCGCATGAAAAAAAGCTGCAATGGGGCAAGACAACCCAGCGCAACCATGCCGAAGTGGTCAAGGTCACTTTCGATCCGGCCAAGGTCGATGTCGAAAAAGTTCTGATCCAGTTCTGGGAAAGCCATGACCCGACGCAGGGCAACCGCCAGGGCAATGACGTCGGCACCAACTACCGCAGCGCGGTGTACACCAACAGCGATAGCCAGCAGGCCGTCGCGCTTAAAACCCGCGACGTTTATCAAGGCGCTCTGACCGCGGCCGGCCAGGGCAAGATCACCAGCGAAATCGCGCCGCTGAAAACGTATTTTTCGGCCGAGGAATACCACCAGGATTACCTGCAGAAAAATCCGAACGGCTACTGCGGTCTGGGCGGCACGGGTGTCAAATACCCGGTCGCCGGCGCCGCGACGCCGATGCCGAACGCTGCCGTCAAGGCGCCACGACTGGACGCCAAGGCGCTCAACTTCGAGCGCCAGCTGATCGTCTTCGAAGGCGAAGACTGCGCCTACTGCCGCAAGTTCAAGGCCGACGTCCTCGACCACTGGCAATCGCCGGTCGCCGTCGTCAGTACCCTGAACCCCGAGCCGCCGGCCGGCTGGACTCTGGAAAAAGCGCTGTTTGCGACGCCGACCATGGTGCTCTTCGAGAAAGGCAAGGAGGTCTCGCGTTACACCGGCTACAGCGGCGAAACGCCGCGTTTCTGGAAATGGCTGGGCTTCCACCTGCTCACCCCGGCGCAGCAGAAAATCGCCTTCGAGCAGGGCACCGAGCGCCCCGGCACCGGCTCCAATCTCGATGAAAAACGCGCCGGCACCTTCGTCGATCCGATCACCGGCGTCGCGCTGTTCCGCAGCGATACCAAGTTCGAGAGCGGCACCGGCTGGCCCAGCTTCTTCAACCCGCTGCCCGGAGCCATCACCCAGCATGAAGATATCAGCATGGGCATGAAGCGCGTCGAAGTGCGCAGCGCCAGTTCCGGCATCCACCTTGGCCACGTCTTCGACGACGGCCCGCCACCAACCCACAAGCGCTATTGCATCAACGGCAACGTGTTGAAGTTTGTCCCGGACAAGGGGGCGTAAGGCTGGTGCGAACCACCAAACGGCGCTAAAGCAAACCGGGATAAGGTGACGGCAATCGGCTGGCCGATTTGGCAGCCCGTTGCAAAAATCAGCTGCGCAGGACTTGTGCCCGGATAGCGACCTGTAGCTTAATGAGGTGCCTTGCAGTGGCCAATTTCTCTGGCTGGCTGTCGGCCTTTCCTCAATAACTCCTGCCGCCTATCCCGATCATGAGAAAACCCACCCTCTACCAAAGCATCAAGGCCAAGCGCCGCACCCAGTCGCTGGTCATTGGCGTCACCTGGTACACCCCGGAAACCTGGGCCGAGGTCAAGGCCACGGCCGTCGATCCCGACTGTTTCGAAGAGTCATTCGAAAAATGGAAGGCGATGGCCGTTCTGGCCCGCCGCAACTTCCAGCGCTCCGGCGTGCTGGCCCTGGAATACCAGATCGTTCCCGAAGAGTTCTTCGCCTGGTGTGTCACGAACGGCCAGGAAAACAACTCGACGGCGCGCGGCGAATACGTTTCCGAGCGCCTGAGCGCCGTGCATAACGGCGAGGCGTAGGCAATCCTGCTGGCTGAACCAGCGGGATTTCAGCTTTCTACTTGCAGTTGTAGAAAAGGGGAAAGGCAGCGCCCCGCAACTCCGGACGAAAGCGCCATTCGGCGCCCACCGTCAAGCCAGCCCCGGTTTATGGTGGCGAGGACAGCCAGGAGCGCCAGCTTGTCTGGTTACGGAGTGGAAGGATATGGGGCGGAGCTGATGTTCGACAACGCTCGCGACAGTGCCGAGGGGCTGGTGTAGCCGGCATCCCGCGCTGCTGCCTTCAATCCTTTGCCCGACAGCACGGCGCGCTGGGCAATCGCCAGACGGATGGTCGAGAGATACTTGCCCGGAGTAGTCCGCATGACTTCGCGGAAGGTGTTGGCGAATGCGGTGCGCGACATGCCGGCTTCTTCGGCCAACGATTCCAGCGTCCATTTATCTTGCGGTCTGGTATGGATTGCCACCAGGGCGCGGGCGATGCGCGGGTCGGCCAGGCCATTCAACAGGCCGCCGGCAGTTTTCGGGTGGGCGATCAGGTGGCGCAGCAGGCCGATGAACAGGATATCCCCGGCCCGGTCGAGCAGTGCCGGCTGGCCGCAGCGCGGCGCCTCCAGTTCTGAGGAAATAAGGTTGATGACATGGCGCAGTGAGGACTCGGCGCCGTCGACCGGAACCACCAGCGGGGCAGCGAATTCGTTGAGCAGCAGCGGGGCGACGGGGCCATCGAGCCAGGCGCGGGCGCACATCAGGCGCCTGAATGTTTCTGCCGAGGGAGTCTCGAGCGCATGCGCGGTGTCTGAACGGCAGACGACGATGCACGGAGCCTGAAGCGCAAAGCTGGCGGCAGACCGCAGCTGCAAGCGCATCTCACCTTCCGCCAGCAAGTGGATATGCAGGAAGGGCGGCGCTTCCGCCGCGAATGTAAGGCTGGCGATGCCGGCTGGCGGCAGGTTGACCTGCACGCGCGGCGCCAGGCCTTGGAGCAGGGCGGAAAGTCGGTCGAGGCGTTTAGCTTGCATCTGTACGAATTGCAAATATATGTGAACGAATGATTGCGATCAGTTCAACATAATGGCACGTATCGGTCAACGAATCACGTTGCGCAGCCCCGGCCTGCCACGCTGTTTCCAAAGCCGCCAGAAATTCAACGAAAGGATGCCTGATGACTGCAACCGCCCTGATGCCCCGCCACCCCGTTCCCGCGCTCAATGTGGCGCTAACCGACGGTAACCGTTTCGTGCTCGGTGCCGCTCCGGGAGAACGCTTTGACCTTGTGGCCTTCTATCGTGGCCTGCATTGCCCGATATGCGCCAAGTACCTGCTGGAACTCGAACGCCTGGCGCCAGAGTTCGAAAAACGTGGCGTGCAGGTCGTCGCCATCAGTAGCGACGATGGTGAGCGCGCCCACGCCATGGCCGACAAGGTCAAGGCCGGTGCGCTGAAGATCGGCTACGGCTTGAGCCTCAAAAGCGCCCGCCAATGGGGGCTGTACATCAGCGCCTCGCGTGGCAAGACGTCCATCGGCATCGAGGAGCCGGCGCTGTTCAGCGAGCCGGGTGTCTTTCTCGTTCGTCCGGATGGCACGCTGTATTACGGTGCGGTGCAAACCATGCCCTTCGCTCGGCCTCAGTTTCAAGACCTGCTTGGCGCTATCGACTTTGCCATCGCCAATGACTACCCGGCACGTGGCGAATATGCCGGTCCCGTCTGATTTATCAAGGAGAATCCGCTCATGAAAATCCTCATTCTCGGCGCCGGAGGGATAGGCGGCTATTTCGGTGCCCAGTTGCTGCGTAGCGGTGCTGACGTGACCTTTCTTTTGCGCGAAAAACGCCAGGCCATGATCGCCAATAAGGGCCTGCACATCGAGACGCCCCGCGGCAATTTCGTGGTGCAACCGGCAACGGTCACTGCCGCCAGCGTGACGCCGATTTACGACCTGATCATCCTGGCACCCAAGTCCTACGATCTGGATGACGCCCTGGCTTCACTCGAAAACGCTCGCGGCAGTGCAGTGGTGCTGCCTTTCCTGAACGGCATCGAACATCTGGTCGTCCTGGATCGAAAATTCGGTCGCGCCGCGGTGATGGGTGGCGTCGCCCATATCGCCGCGACAATTACCGAAACCGGCGCCGTTCGCCAATTGAACGATATGCACAGCCTGACCGTTGGTCCGCGTGACCCAGCGCACGTTGAATTGGCCCGGGAATTCATTGCCCTGTGCAGCAAAGCGCCGTTTACCAGCGTCTATGCCGAGAATATCGAGCAGGCCCTGTGGGACAAATGGGTTTTCCTGGCCGCGTTGGCCGGCATGACCACGCTGTGCCGCGGCTCGGTCGGCGAGATCATCGCGACCCCCTATGGCGAAGCCCTGATCCGCCAGATGTACGACGAATGTTGCGCAGTCGCCCGACTGAGCGGCTATCCAACCGGTCAGGCCGCCACGGAAAAGGCGCTCGGCATGCTGATTGCGCCCGGCTCGTCGTTTACCGCCTCGATGCTGCGCGACCTGTTGGCCGGACAACGTACGGAATATCAGCACATTCTCGGCGCCATGGCCGAACGCGGTATTGCCCTCGGTTTGCCCATCGATCTCGTACGCCAGGCGTACACGCATCTGGCGGTGCAGGCGGCACGTTCAGCCTGACGCCATGGCGCCGTGGCCGAAGGGGGCTGAATGAAGCAGGAGCGGAGCAAATCCGGATTCGAATTTGCTCCGCCCGTGTTGATTGCTCACCCCAAATCCGAAAAACTGGCCATGGTCACAAAAATACGCCCACGCCCCCGAGGGGGCTTCGGGAAAGTGGGCGTAAGGGAAGGATTCAGACTTAGCTCATGATTTCTTCGATGGTGATGTAATCCCCGACGCGGCCAGTCATTTTTTCCGAGTCCGTATTTACGGGCAGAGTCTTCTTGCCGGGGCGCCAGCCAGCCGGGCAGACTTCGCCGGTCTTGGTGGCGTGTTGCCAGGCTTCGACCTGACGAATGAACTCATGCACGTTGCGACCAACCGAATCAGCCTGAACTTCCTGAGCCACACAAATGCCATCTGGGTTGAACAGGAAGCGGCCGCGCAGCGCAACGCCTTCCTCCTCGATCAGCACGCCGAACATCTCGCTGACTTCCTGCGTGGTGTCGGCCCCGATGGTCAGTTGGAGTCCCTTCAGAATCGGCTCAGTCTCGACGAAGCGTTTGTGGGAGAACTTGGAGTCGACTGAAACGGCAAGGATTTCGACGCCCATTTCCTGGAAAACGTCGTACTTGGCGTTCATAGCGGCGATCTCGGTCGGGCAGACAAAGGTGAAGTCGGCCGGGTAGAAGCAAACAACCGCCCACTTGCCCTTGTAGTCGGCGCTGGAAACCTTGGTGAAATGGCCGGTCTTGGCATCGTAGGCTTCCATGGTGAATTCGGGCATTTCACGGCGAACCATAGTGGAGCTCATCGCTTTTTTCTCCTGAGAAAATTGTTGGGTAGGGTTTTGATCAATCTTGACTGTCTTGCGCGGTTTGATACCGGTATCACAACTCATGACATCTCCCGTATTAGCGGAATCGTCCAGACGGGAAACCCGTGGAGTCATCCAGATCAACACAAACACCAGAGCGCCCATCATCCCGATTCGCTGCAAAGTGTCGCCGGTGGCGGCTGCTCTGATGTATCTTGCTGCTGATATTGTTTATCAGCATTTGCTTATTTTCTATCTAAAGCCGTCGGGTAGGCCAATCGCAAAAACGGATGTGTGTCATTGTCGAAAGCTATGACTGCCCGGCCGGAAAATTAATGCAAGCTAAGTACTTCCTTCCAGTGGCCGCCCGGTAGGCATTCGGTCTGACCGCCGTATCGCCGGTCAGAATCCGGAAGCCACCGAGCTTTTTTGCTCTTGCCGTGACACCTGTTGATGTCCGCGGAAAGCAATTGCCTGATGCCTGAAGATCAGCAAGACACATACCAACTCGAAGAAAGGCCGCTTATTCAATGAAAACAATCTGTTTCTCTTGAAAAGCAGCAAACGAGTGAGGTTTTGATGTGACATATTTGTCAAACAATGCCAGTTGTGGCATTTATGCGCTTTGGAAGATAGCTTTCGACCGGTCTGGCCAATTTAAAAATTGGTCTATTAATGTTTCACGTCGTAACCCCCGGCCGACCGTCGAGTTCGGACGCCGAGGTGGACGGACAGAGGCAGACTGGCCGGGCGAGGGCCGAGAAGAAGATTGCTACGGTCGACCGGAAAAAAGCAGCAAAATCAAAAATGGCCCCGATCAGTGCAGCGCCATTTCATTAAGCAAGACAGGAGGCTTCAACCGTCAGAGACCCGCTCAGGCGAGGGCTTCCAGCCATTCCTCAAGCCTGCCGGCGGCATCAGGCCATGTTGGTTGTTGTCCAAATGAAAACCGAGCCTGGCCCGTGGAATTCGCCTGGCAAGGTAGATGCTCGCCTGGCTCGCCCCTGGTCATTGCGGCGCCAGCATCCAGAAAGAATCAGCCGAAATGGCCCGGCTGCTTTCGGCCAAGGCTTGCCGGGGTGTTTTCTGGTTCTGCTCATCCTGGAAAATCTCCTGGATCTCCCGAATCTTTTCCTTGTTTTTCATGAAGACGGCGACGCACTTCGGGTCCAGCTTCCAGGTGGCCAGTTTCCTCAGCTCGGCAAAGGCTTCCTCATTGCTCCAAGCAGGCTTATAGGCGCGTTGCGAGGTCAGGGCGTCGAACACGTCGGCGACAGCGACGATCCGCGCCTCGATGGGAATATCGTCACCTTTCAAACCTTTTGGGTAGCCGCTGCCATCGATGTTTTCATGATGAAATTCGGCAATGTTGCCGATCATCGTGACAAACCGTGAATCGTCCAGATTGAAATTCTCCATCATCGTGTTGATGATTCTTCGCCCGTGGGTGGTATGTGTCTTCATGACCTCGAACTCTTCCGGCGTGAGGGCTGCCGGCTTGCGGATAATGTGGTCCGGGATCGTGATCTTGCCGACGTCGTGCATCGGGGCAAACCAGAAAATGGCTTCCACGAGCTCATCGTTCAAACCGAAGTCGGCGGCAATATCGTTGGCGATCAGGCGCGAAAATCGGGCCATGCGCTCAAGGTGCGCCCCCGTTTCGGGATCTTTGTGACTGGACAGACAGGCTGCCGTTTTCAACGCACCCCGCAGGGTGTTGACCTGGTTTAACTCAACGCTGATCAGCAGGGAGATGAGCCGCGCGATCATGTCCAGATAGGCCAGGCTGCCTTCCTGGAAACAGTCGGAAAAACGCGAGTTGAAAAAGACGAATCCGGTCAGTCGTTCATCCTGATACATCGGGACCGTATAACTGGATCGATAACCATGGTGGTTGATGCGCTTGGTGTGTTCCCGAGAGCCACCGTCCAATACAGCAAGATCGTTGATCAGTCGTGGTTTGCCTTCGAGATAAATCCGGTAAAGCGACTTGGCCTCCCGGAGTCTGCATTGGTAGTAGGGCAGCGGGTTGTTGCCATCGGAGCTGTGGGCGAAGGTTTTCAACGAGTCCGCCTTGGCATCATAGACCGTCACGCCGATGCGATGAATGAAGTCACAATGCTGGTGCACGACGCGATGAAGGAAGGTTATCTTCTCCGAGACTGTGTTTTTCCTGTTCAGCTCATTCAACAAATCCGGATGATCGCAGTCAATATTGATGGCCATTTCTCAACCCCGTTTGCGTTCGATGGCTCACTTTATAACCAACGATGCACCGTCGTCGTCACCCCATGGGGTGATGTTTGAGCATTCTTCCCCACATATAATTCAGTGACTTGGAAAACCTCCCCATTGCCGGCGCCTCAATGACGATCAATCTCACCGGCCACGCCGAAATAGATCAGCAACATGACCTGCTCGACAGCATGGTCGGACAATTGGCAGAGTTTTGCTCAGAAGCCGGGCAGAACCCGGACGCCAATTGTGATGGCTGCAATGCGTTCAAGCAAAAGCATTGTCGCAGCGTCCTCGCCAGCATCGCCGGGGAACTGGCGGCCTTCCTGGCGGGGCACTCCGCCTACGAAGAAAAAATGATGGAACTGTTGCCAAATACGCCCAGTTGCCAATCACACATAAAAGCCCACAAGGCTGCCCATGAGGGCATCGCAAAGCAATTGAAAAAACTATCGCTGGAGGGCAGCTTCGACAGTCCGCGCAAGGTCGGCACCCAGATCTGGCAGGTTGCTGGAGATTGGCTCGGCGATCACAGCACCCTGTTTGATACTCGTCTGGTCAGCCTCGGAAAATCAGACTCGCCGAAGATCGATTTCGATGGCGAACTGGTGACGATGCTTGATCAGCACGTATTCCCCAACCGCCCCACGCGGGCAAAAGCATCATCCGCGACAAACCTGGCATTGAAGGGGAAAAAGCTGGAGATACGCGGCCGCTTTGAATCGCTCTCGCCGGCGCAACGCACGGTATTCTGGCTGGTCGTCAGCGGCAAGACCAATCCTGAAATTTGCAATGAACTGGGTGTATCGATCAATACCATCAAGACCCACCGCGCTGCCATTTTTCAAAAAATGGATGTGAAAACGGTGCTTGAATTGGTCAAGAAGGCCGATATTCTTCGGTAACGCCAGAGGCCGGCGCCTCAACTGCGTGGTTAGAACAGGGGGCTCGGCCTGTTTCCATTCTTCAAAATTCGACGCTTTTTGCCGTTGACCGTGGCATTCGTGCGCAAAGGCAGATATCCGGCTGAGCGGGCCACGGCGAGTTGAGCGACTGGATCGGGCGGACCCTTCGTGCCCACGGCAGCCCGGTAAAGGCTACTTACGCAAGCCTCCGGCTATCAGCTTGTCATTCAGATTCTGCACCTCAAGCGAGGGCTTCCAGCCATTCGTGAAGCTTGCCGGCGGCGTCCGGCCATTGCGGATCGAGCATCAACATGTGGCCGGCCCCGTCGATGATCTGTGTTTTGGCATTCCAAGAAGCTGCGGTGAAGTGAAGCATCGAGGCCGGGAAAACCTGGTCGGCCGATCCCCCCATGACCAGCGCCGGAATGCTGGCCCGGCCACGGGCCATGCGAAAGGGCGCGGTCAGCATTTCGGCAACCGCCTTTTCCGATTCCGGCTGGATCAGCGGCAGAAACTGGATGGATTCCTCCGGCGCCATGCTCGGCGAAAAATAAACCCGGGCCATGGTCCGCATGGTTTGTTCGCTGGCCATGCCGTTGACCGCATTCGGCAACTCGGCAAAGAAATCCGGCATGGTCAGCGCGAAGCGGCTGACCGTGCCACCCGTTCCGGTCGGCGGCACCGGCGCCAGAAAAGCCACGGCATGCGCCGTGCCCCGTTCGAGAAAACGCTGGCTGACCAGGCTGCCCATCGAATGGCCGATCAGCACCGGCGCAGCGGGCAGGCTGGCGACCGCAGCCGCCAGATCGGCAACGTAATCGTCGATGCCGAAATCATCAAGATCCACCCGATCCGCCGGGCGGCTGCCATGGCCGGAAAGTTCAAGCGCGTAGCAGTCGTAACCCTGATTCTGAAAGTACGGGATGAAGCGGACGCCCCACAGCGCAGCGTTGCTGTAACCGCCGTGGATGAAAAGCAGGGGCGGTTTGGTGCTGGGTTGATGGGCGGGGTGATGGTGAATGACCGGGGTTTTCGCGGGCATCTGTATCTTCTTGGAAAAAATGGGGTCAGCGGATTAGGAGGTCAGGGCAATTTGGATTTTCAGTTCACTCCGCTCCCTTCGATTGCGGTTAGCTCATTTCACCGAAGCCCGTCGCGCAGCAAGCGCCGCCATTGCTTCCTCGCCGGAAACTACCAAGCCAAAACATTCGCCAACCATTGAGAATATGTGTAGGCCAGAGCTTTGCATAAACTGCATATCGTCCTCGATGGACTCAAATTCCCAGCTTCCATCCGCTGCGTGAACAACCCTATGGCGGAGTTCATCTAGCTCTCGAAGTCGCCCGCGATCAAAACGAAATCCGGTTGTTAGGTATTCCTGCTTTTGCGGACGACATACCTGAAACACTCGGTCGACCTTTGCCAGCAAGGACTCGCGTTCAAGCCGGGACACTTCTATTTCAATGGCTTCAGAAAGGAATTCTGAGTATGGCCTCTTGGCGACGTCGCCAAGAGCTACCTTTCGATTTGCCAGCTGCTCGCTCCATTCTGCAGGTGCTGCCAGAGCGCAAATTCGGACACAGTCAAAGATTGCAGCATCAAGAATTGAGTGGGAAAAAACGAGAGTTGACGCATTTAGTGTCCGACGAAACTCAGCGACCGCGGATTCAGTCATCAACTGAGGGATCTTCTGATGCATGCCATCACGGATGAATTGATCGCGATTCTTTATGAGGTTGTGGTGTTCGCCGTGTAACAACTGGTTTTGAACGAAGTAGGTGTTACTCTGATGCATCGCATCACGAGCTGCATCTTCCCCAAGAACGCCCATCTTTCGGAACGTCGTGAGTCTTGACCAATCAGCAGTCAGGCGATTCCAAACCTCAGCAAACAGGCGATCGGTAGCGTTCATTTGCAATGCATAACAATTGGGGTCAGAAACATTCGTCTTTTTAAGTGGTAAATGCCTCCTTGATTCCGTGGTTCTGGCGATCAAAAAGCAAGTCGCAGCTTAGTTGACTGATATATATGGCGCAAGCATCGGATCTTCAAAAGAAACTAGTGTGACAACTGGCTGAGCAGGTACAAGTTCTGCGGTCGACGGGAAAAAATCCTGTTTTTTATGACGACCACTGCAGCACTTTTCCGCCTAAATCCTCAACCTCGAATACCCAACCCCGCCCCCCTTCTCAACCCGAATCTGCGCCGGGATGCGTTCTTTCATGCCTTCGACGTGGCTGATGACGCCGATCATTTTGCCGCTGGCGTTGAGGGTGTCGAGGGCGTTGAGGGCGATTTCGAGGGTGTCGGCGTCGAGGGTGCCGAAGCCTTCGTCGAGGAACAGCGAGTCGATGCTGGTCTTGTGGCTGACCAGGTCGGAGAGGGCGAGGGCGAGCGCCAGGCTGACCAGGAAGCTTTCGCCGCCGGATAGCGTGCGCGTGTCGCGGGCAACTTCGCCTTGCCAGCTGTCGACGATGTCGAGTTCGAGTTCGCCGCTGCTTTTCCGGCGCAGCAGGTAGCGGCCGTGCAGGCGGGCGAGGTGGCTGTTGGCGAGGTGCAGCAGGTGGTCGAGGGTCAGGCCCTGGGCGAATTTGCGGAACTTGTCGCCCTTGGCCGAGCCGATCAGGCTGTCGAGACGTTGCCAGAGGTCGGATTCGGTTGTTTGGGCGGCGATCTGGGCGAATAGCGTTTGCTGGTTCTGGCGGGCTTGTTCGTCGCGGGTGAGCAGGGCGCGCTGGGCGCCGAGTTGTTCGCTGAGGGTGCGGCGCTGGGTATCGAGTTGGGCTAGGATTTCTTCCAGTTCGGCCAACTTCGGTAACCCTTCCCCCTCCCAGGCTCCCCCTTGCAGGGGGAGGAGCATGGCCGGCGGGCTGCTTTGCAGGCGAGTCAGCTTTTCGCTGGTGGCCTTGAGGACGGCGGCGGCTTGTTGCTGCGCCAGTTGCCGGGTTTCCTTGATTTGCTGCAGGCGCTGGCGCTCTTCCGGCGGTAGCAGCGCGGCGCTGTAGGCGGCGAGGTTGGCGAAGGGGCTGGCGGCGAGGGCGGTTTGCCAGGCGGTTGTGGCCTCGGTGAGAGCTTTTTGCTGTTGCGCTAAATTGGCGTCGAGTTGCGTGTGGCGGCCTTGTTGGGCGGCGAGTTGGCGGGTCAGGTCGGCTATCGCGTCGGCGCAGTTGACGAGAGCAGTTGCGGGGTCGTCGGTGATGGTTTCGGGATTTTGATTTTGGCCGATATTTCCGGTTGACCGTGGCAAGCGGAGGTTGGCCAGTTGTTCTGACCAGTGCGTTGCCTGGGCCTGGGCTGCGTTGAATTGTTCCTGTTGTTTGACGAGGATTTCGGCGACTTCGTGGCGGCGTTTCTGGGTTTGCTGCCAGTGCTGCCATTCGCTGTCGCGTTCCTGTAGCCAGGCGGCGGGTTCAGCGGGGGTGTCGTAGTTGGCGGCGGTCAGCGTGGCGCTCAGTTTTTCGTCGAGTTCGGTCTGTTCCTGAAGCAGTGCCTGCGCGGTTTTGGCGATTTCGGTCTGGCGTTGCTGGCCGGTTTGCGCGGTCTGTTGCAGCAGATTGAGCTGGTTGCTGGCGTTGAGCAGGGTTTGGGCGGCGTCGGCGGCGGTTTTGCGGGCGGCGTTCAGGGCTTGTTCGCCCTGGTCGGCGGCTTGCAGGCGCTGGGTGAGTCGGGCCAGCGCTTGTTCGGCGGTGCTGCGGGCGGTGGCGAGGGTTTCCGGTTCCTGCCATACGCTGTCCTCCAGCGGCGTAGCGTTGGCGAGGCCGGCAAGAAGTTCGGCCCATTCCGTTTGCAGGCGGGCTGTTTCCTGCGTGGTCTTGGCCTGCTGGGCCTGCCATTCCTTTTGTGTGGCCTGGGTGGCGGCTTGCTCTGCCCTGGCTTGCTGGCCTTTCTGGACAAGGGCGTCGAGCGCCGCCTGTTTTTCCTTGAGGGCGGTTTCGGTGGCGGAAACGTCGAGCGCGGCGTAGTCGGCGATAGCAGGGTGGTCGTGAGCGCCGCATAGCGGGCAGGCTTCGTCCGGTTGCAGTTGGCGGCGATGCGCTTCCAGGCTCTGGATGCGGCGTTCCTGGTCGAGCAGCTTTTGCTTGTCGGCGACCTGGGCGGCGAGTTCCTTGTGCTGTTCGCGCAGGGTGGTCAGGCCCTTTTCCTGAGCAGCGATCTTTTCCTGAATCTGCTGCAGTTGCGAGGCTTGCGTTGTTTGTTGGGTGGCCAGCTCGCGGCGGCGCTGGGCGAGGGCTTCGAGTTGTTGCCAGCGATTCAGGCCGGCTTGTTCGCGTTGCCAGTGCTGACGCAGTTCGGTCAGGGTTTGGCCGGCCAGGCGCTGATTCTGCTCGATCTGGGTTTTTTCCAGTGCGGCGTCGGCTTTGGTTTTTGCCTCTTTTTCCCGGTTGACCGTGGCAGTCTGTTTTTCGATCTGTTGTGCGGTTTCGGCGAGTTCCCGGGCGAGCTTTTGCTGCGCCTGCTGCTGGGCAGCGAGGTCGCGGACCAGCTTGGCCCGCTGTTCGAACTGCTGGCGCCAGACGCCGAGGCGTTCGCCGAGTTGGGCGCGTTGCGGCTGGGCGGCGCAGAAGTCGTCGAGTTCCTTGGCTTCGCGCTGGCTGAGTTGCAGGGCTTGCTGGGTCTGGGCGGCGAGTTGGGCGCTGAGTTGACTGGCGGACTGGTGTTGCGCGAGTTGTTCGGCTTGCCGCGTTTCGCGTTCGGCGTGCAGGGCCTTGAGTTCGGCTTCGCTTTGCCGGCAGGCGGCGTCGGCTTGTTGCCATTGCTGGTGCAGCGGTTTGAGGGCTTCGGCCGGTTCGCTGTCGGCGAGTTTCTTGAGGTCCGGGGCGGCGGCGGTCAGTGCGGTGTCAGCCTCAAGTAGCTTGCCTTCGGCGGCTTTGACTTCCTGCTCGCTCTGCGCCAGATCGAGGCGCCACTGGCGTTGGGCCTGGGTTTGCTGGTGGCGGCGCTGGACGTCGGTGAGTTGCGTGTCGACGCGGGTGACTTCGAGCTGCATCGCGGCACGCTGCTCGTCGCTCAGCAGTTCCATGCCGTCGGCGCGGGCTTTGAGCTGGTCGAGCTGGCTCTTGGCCTCGCGGGCCTGTTCGAAAACCTTGCGCGAAATCTCGCCGTAAATCTCGGTGCCGGTCAGTTCTTCGAGCAGTTCGGCGCGCTCGTTGGCGCTGGCATTGAGGAAGGCCGCGAAGCCGCCCTGGGCGAGCAGCATGGACTTGGTGAAACGCGGGAAATCGAGACCGGTGATCTCGGCGATGCGCTTGAGTTTGTCGTTGGTCTGCGTGCTCAGGATGGTGCCCTCGGCGGTGGCCAGCTCAACCTTGGGCGCCTGCAGCGCACCGTCGATCTTGTCGCGGGCGCGGCGCTGGCTCCAGAAAGCGCGGTAGACGGCGCCTTTCACTTCGAATTCAACCTCGGCCAGACAGTCGGCGGTGTGCCGCGTCATGATGTCGTTGTCTGAGGCCGAGATGGTCTTCAGGCGCGGTGTCTGGTGGTAAAGGGCGAGGCAGATGGCGTCGAGCAGCGTCGATTTGCCGGCGCCGGTCGGGCCGGTGATGGCGAACAGGCAGTTGTCGGTGAACGGCGGCTTGGTGAAATCGATGGTCCATTCGCCTTTGAGCGAATTGAGGTTCTTCAGGCGCAGGGTGAGGATTTTCATGCTTCTTCCCCCTGCAGGCTGGCGACGATGGCCCGGTAGCGTTCGTTGAGGGCGGATTGCAGCTCGTCGCCGAGCTCTTCCTGTTGCAGGCGGCGGGCGAAAACATCGTGCGGGCTGAGTTCGTCCAGGGTTTCGCTGGCTTCTGCCGCCAGGCTGGCGACGGCGTTGCCGCGCTGGCGGCGGATGCGCAGGACTTCGACCGGCCAGCCTTCGGTAAGCGCTTCGATACGGGCCGGCAGGTCGGCCAAATAGTCGTCTTCGGCGACGGTGACTTCGAGCCAGGCCGGGCATTCGCGCGTGCCTTGGGCGGCGGCCGCGCCGATGGCGCCGGCCAGCGTCTCGAGATTGCCGCTGACGGCGACCAGGGCCTGGAAGCGCGGCACGGGCAGGACGCTGACGGCTTTGAGGCCATCGCTGTCGAGATCGACGAGCAGCATTTCCTTGGTTTGCTTTGCCTCATCGAAGCCGAGCGGGATGGGTGAGCCGCAGTAGCGGATGTGTTCAAGGCCGCCGACTTTCTGCGGCCGGTGGATGTGACCGAGGGCGATGTAGTCGGCTGGCGGGAAGGCAGAAGTCGGGAAGGCTTCGAGGGTGCCGACGTAAATTTCGCGGACCGATTCGCTGGTGCTGGCGCCGACCGTGGTCAGGTGGCCGGTGGCGATGATGGGCAACTGGCGGCCGAAATTCGGGCCGAGTTCAGCGGCAAGTGCGGTCTGACGTTCGACGGCGGCCGCGAACACTGCGCCGTAATGGTCCTGGATGGCCGTTTGCAGCGACAACTGCTTGTCTTCGGCGCTTTGCCCGGCCTGGCTTTGCAGCACGTCGCGCGGGCGGATGAAGGGGATGGCGCAGACGATGCAGCCCGGTTCGCCGTTGCGTTGCGGCAGAACGATGACTTGCGTGGCGAGGTCTTCATGCGTCGCGGCGATGACGGTGGTGCCCAGGTGGGCGAGCAGTTCGCGGCTTTCGCCCAGGGTGGCCGGCGAATCGTGGTTGCCGCCGAGAACCAGTAGCGGGACGCCGGCCTTGTAAAGCAGCCCGACGAGCTGGTTGTACAACTCGCGTGCGTAGCTGGGCGGGGTGCCGGTATCGAAAATATCACCGGCGACGAGCACCGCATCGACCGCCTGGGTTTCCACCTGTTCGAGCAGCCAGCCGATCAGCGCCTGATGTTCGGCCTGCCGGCTCTTGCCCATGAAGTGCTGGCCGAGATGCCAGTCGGAGGTGTGGAGGAGGCGCATGCCGGGCTGCCGAATGGGAAAGGGCGAAGTTTAAACGGCAATGCGCCCGTGCTGCAGCCGGCGTTGTCCGCCTTCGCCCGGCCGGCGCCGTCTCAAGTACTCGTTTTGGTGCCCGAACCTGCGGTGTAGCGTTCGCTGATAAAACTTTCGACGGCTTGCAGGAAGCTGTTGCCCGAATAATTGCCGGCCAGCTCGCGCGCCTTGGCGAGGAATTCGTCTTCGCCGATCCCGGCGGCTTTGGCCAGGCCGAGCCAGATGGATTTCGGGAAGGTCGTGGTGGCGGATTCCGGCATGCTCAGGCCGGAATCCTGCCAGCGCTGTTTCAATTTGTCGGGGACTTCCCCGGCCAGTTCCTTTTCGAATTGCGCCATGGCGGCCTGATCCTTTTGCAGTTGTTGGGCTTCGCTGAGCGGTGCCTCACTCGCGGCCGGCGCCAGCTTGGCCATGGCTTGCGCGATGTCGACTTCGCGCTGCGCGTCTTCCATGCTCATCGGCGTTTTCCAGCCTTCGCTCTGGACGGCCTGGATCAGGCGGACGTAGGGCGTCAGGTTGGTCATGCCTTCCTTGTTGGCGGCATGCGCGGCGTGCATTTCGCTCTTGATCTGCGCTATCAGCGCCTCGTTTTCCGGCAGCAGGGGCAGGTTGCCGAGGCCGGGCGTGGCGCTGCTGCTGCCGCTGATGCCCTGGTTGGCGTCGAGCCGGGCCTTGGCTTCGTCGAGGATGTCCTGCGGGAAAACCCGGTTCAGTTCGGCCAGCACGTCCTGGCGGATGGATTCCGGGACGGCGATGCCGCCGCTGGCGGCCGCCTGGCGGGCCTGGTTCGAGATGCTCACTGTCGTGCTTTCGCTCGTTGCCGTGCTTGCCGTACCTGCAGTGCGCTGGCTGCTTGCCACGCTGCCGCTCGTACTGCGCACTGCGCTTGCTGGGCTGGAGCCGTAAAAAGATGCTATGGTCGTGATGCTCATGGTTGTCCTCCCGTCAAAATTTTCTGCTCGTTGCCGAGTGCAATTGCAATATCGATGCCATGCTGGATGGGTCTCCAGGTTTTGGCGCAGATCCTTGTCCGGCAAGGAATTTCGGCTGCAGTGGCGGGCCTGGGCGAGGTAATAACGAGCGGCAATTTTTACGGTTGACCGGAAAAAATCCCGGTTTTGGCGGTCGACCGGACAAGCCCGGGCTTGTGTCGTTGGCCGGCGATTTTCGCCCTAAGCGCGATTTCGCGCAGACGGCGCTGGCGCCGCCGACTAGTCTTGGTTTCGCATTCCGGAAGGCCCAACAGACATTCCGGTTGTCGTTTCCGATCTGCTTTGTGGTCGGGACGGGCGCCGGGCAATTTCGCCCGGGGGCCGAATACAAGGAGTCGGATATGAGCTGGGATATTGATGCAGCAGGCTGGACGTCGGTTGGCGTGAAGATCAAGTCGCGTTGGGGCAAGATCAACAATGCCCGACTGGCTGTCATCGACAGCAAGCGCGAAATTTTGGTCAGCCAGGTCCAGGAACTCTATGAAGTGACGCCTGAAGAAGCCGAAAATCAGGTCGCGGGCTTCGAGAAGCACACCAAGGAACTGCGTCCCAAAGTCGCCGCCTGATCGGCCTTGCTGGCCGGGCGACGGCGTTCGCCGTTGTTGTCCGGCCAATCAGTGGTCAGTGGTCGTTATCCGGTTTTGCGGCGGCATCCTTGCCAACCGGCAGGTCGTCGATGAACTGCCGATAACGAATTTCCGAATGCTTGAGCGCCCGCAGCGCGCTGTGTTGTTCGGTCATATCCATGAGCACCATCCGGCATTCGGTGCCATGTTCATCCGGGACAGCTTCGACCCTGAGCGTTGATGCCGGGCGTTGCGCGCTGGCCGTCAGCGTAATCTCGCAGAAGCCGCTTTTTTTCTCGGCCAGAACTTTGTCGACGAATTGCGTGAAAGCCGCCTGACATTCGGCCGCCAGATAATTGATGAAGCGATGCCGGCTTTTCTGCGAGCGCTTGAGCCCGAGCAGAATGGCGCCGGCCAGGTTGAGATCGAGGATGTTGCCCTGCGCGTCGAGCGTGAAGTAGCCAATCGGCGCGAAATCGTAGATGTCGGCATAGCGCTCG
Source organism: Azonexus sp. GW821-FHT04F04 (assembly GCF_059420025.1). Lineage (NCBI taxonomy): Bacteria > Pseudomonadati > Pseudomonadota > Betaproteobacteria > Rhodocyclales > Azonexaceae > Azonexus > Azonexus sp. GW821-FHT04F04. Next base: position 45,058 of record NZ_JBWKSX010000007.1, read on the forward strand.
CTCAGCGCATCGGCCTGATCGTTGGCTTCGTGCAGCGCTTCGTTGTCGAGTTCCAGTTCGATCTTGCGAATTTCCAGTTCATGCCGCAAATACGCGGCTTCGCTCGGGTCTTCCGGCGCGCTTTCCGGCAGTTCACGCCAGCGGGCCTCGGCGCGATGGCGCAGGGTGAGCGGGTTGGGGCGCAAGCGGCTGGGCAAGTCGGCTGCCACGGTCGACCGGAAAAAACGCTCAAATTCCAAATGCACCACACCATGGCACTCGCAGCCCCGTGCCTCGAGCGCCGGCCGGTCGAGGACGTCAATCTGGCCGCGGGCGTAGCGGATCAGGCCGGCCGCCTGCAGCTTGCCGGCGGCGTCGGTGATCGCCTCGCGACGCAGGCCGAGCAGGCTGGCGATTCGCTCCTGGGTCATGGCGATCCGGTTGTCCGGGCGCCGATCCAGGCAGAGCAACAGCCAGCGGCCCAGTTGCTGTTCGACGCTGTGGTGCCGGGCGCAGAGCAGGGCCTGTGCCGTCTGGACCATCAGGGCCTGGGCGTAACGCAGCGCCATCTGCTGCAGGCGCCCGCCCGCGGCCAGTTCCCAGCGCAGGGTTTCGGCTTTCAGGCGATAGGCGTCGCCGCCAGCTTGCACGACCAGTTTGTGGCCGGACAGTTCGTCGCCGAGCACTGCGGAGATGCCGGCCAGCCCATCGTTGCCGACCATCGCCAGTTCCGTGGCAGCGCCATCGCGGGTGGTGGCGATCAGCGAAATGACGCAACTGGTCGGGAAATAGACCTCGCTTAATGGCTCGCCGGCGTTCTGCAGCATGCTGCCGGCTTCCAGCGAAACGGGTTCCAGATCGTCATGCAGCCGGGATTCTTCGGCCAGGCTCAGACCGGCCAGAATCTGGTTCTGGCGTTGATCAGGCCGTGTTGCGGTGGGCATGGCGCTCCTTGGTGGGCTGCCGGCGGCAGTCAGGACAGCCTAACCGGAAATGGGGCGGCCGGGGATGATTGGATTGGAGGCTGTAACGTGTCGTCCAAACCCCTCCCCTGACAAGGGGAGGCCGGGAGGGGTTTCTTTGGAGATTGTCGCGAAGGCTACAAGTCAGGGCGCCAGGTAGCTGGCAATGCACGGAAATTCCCTGTTCTCCACGATTCCAGCGGGTGGCATTGCTCTTGCGTCGGAAGGTTTATTGCCTTTTACCGCCGCCAATCATGAACGCCGTTGAAAAACCCGCTTTCCGTTGTATTTCCGCCCGTGAGGCGATCTCGCTGCTGCGCGGTGAGCCGCCACCCATCGTTTTTGATGTGCGCGACATGGCCAACTACCAGAAGGCGCATCTCGATGGTGCTGCGCACCTGTCCGAAGATCGCCTGCTGGCCTGGATGAAACGACTGCCGAAGGAGGCGCCGGTGGTGATCTATTGCTACCACGGCAACGCCAGCAAGGTTTTTGCCCAGATGTTCATCGATTTCCGCTATTCACAAGTGTTCAGCGTCGATGGCGGCTACGAGGCGCTGGTCGCCGCCCAGGCCACGCCGGTCGCGGCATGACGGCAGCGCGTGTTCGCGACTGGGTGCAGGCGCATCCGCTGTCGCCGAGCGATGTCGATTGCGCCACCACGGTCATGCTCAAGATCCTCGATGGCAAATGCAAGATGGGGAGCGTTGACAAGATCGTCATGGAGGCGCTCTACGACGCGGTCAAGGACAGACCGGGCCAGCGTTTCGGCGACGAGTTCCACGCCCTGATCGCGGATGCCCGAGGCGAGTCGAGCGAGGCGCTCAAAAATTTCATTTACGAAAAACGCGTGCTGGCTGAAACCGAACTCTCCCGCCCGGTGATGAAGGCCTTCAAGGCCATGATCCGCCAGGAAGGGCTGTTCGCTGGCCTGGCGCTTGAGGAAGAAACCGAATGACCATGAAGTTCTATATGACGCCGGGTTCGTGCTCGACCGGGATCCACATCCTGCTCGAAGAATGCGGCCTGGTTTTCGAGGCCTACGTCGTCAATCTGCTGGCCGGCGACCAGTACAAGAAGGAATACGCCGCGATCAATCCCAAGGGCAGCATTCCGGCGCTGGTGCTCGATGACGGCACGGCGCTCACCGAGTTTTCGGCCATCGCCTGGTGGCTCGGGCGCAATTACCCGAAGCGCAAGCTGCTGCCGGAGGCCTTGAGGGACGAGGTACAGGTGCTCAGCGTCATGAACTACGCCGTGCATACGCTGCACACGCAAGGCTTCGCCCGTATATTCACAACCGAGCGCTTCGCGCCGAGCAGTTCGGACCACGAATCGGTCAAGGCGCAGGGCCGGCAGATCATCGACAAGGCTTTCGCCATCGTCAATCGCGAACTGGCCGGGCGGCAATATGTCGTCGATCACTTCACGATCGCCGATGCAGCGCTGTTTTACGTTGAGTTCTGGGCCGATCGCATCGGCATTCCGTTTCCGGAAAATTGCGAGGCCCACTATCGGCGGATGCTGACCCGGCCGGCTGTGCGTCAGGTGCTGGCGGAAGAGGGCTACGCTTCGGTGTTGCGCTGAGCGCTGCCCGGGCCAACCTGGTCGGGAAACCGGGCTGGCCGAGCAGTTGTTGTGTCGATTAGCGGCGGCGGTTGCGGATGCAGCCGGTGCCGTTGAGCTGGAAGGTATTGAGATTCTTGTCGGGACAGAAGCTGATGCTGCCTTCGCCGACGACGTCAATGGTGGCGCCGTTGAAAATGCCCGTGCCTGAGCGAATTCTGGTCATGTGCTCGGTGACCGAGAAGGCACAAGGGTTGCCGTCGGCATCGGTGTTCAGAACCCCGGTGATCTGGGCTGCATCCTGATAGGTCTGGAAGGATTCGAGAAGCTCGAAGACGGCGGTGTGGTTCAGCGTGCTGGCACCGGTCGCGGTGTCCATTGCGGTTACCTTGCCGACCAGCGCGCCGCAGTCGTCAAACAATTCACGGCCGTCGGCGGTGACCATGACCAGGCAGACCTGGCCGACTTGCCGGGTCTGGGAAATATTCATCGTGGTGACACGGCCGGTTACGGTGGTGGCTGTATATCCAGCAGGGCATTGTTGGGCCTGGCTCACGGCGGGCAGGCAGGCGAGTGCGGCAAGTAAGGACAAAACCAGTCTTGAGTGCATGTGTGTTCCCTTGGATTTGGATGGAAGCAGGACGGCGCCTACGGTCGTTACGCGCCGTGCATGAGTATATCTGCCTGTGCTATGCGTTGTGGTTGATAGTTCATTCCATGCCGTCACGCCTCCGCGATGGAATTCAAAAGCCCTGTTACATTGGCGGGGCTTTTCGACCCAGCCAAAACAAGCCGCCACGAGAATTCAATGATCGCCAACCTGGAACGCTTCACCAAAACCATCGCCCTGTTTGATGCCGCCAATGCGCAAGATCCGAATCAGGATGAAGGACTGCCGAAAGAACTGCTCTACGCGCAGCGCATGACGGAGATGATCGGCCGCTTTGCGCCGGATGCCAGCGAAGTCGCGCAGCTTGCCGTGCGTGCCCAGCACATAAAGCGATGGACGGTGCCGCGCAGCAACTATCCGCTCGGCAAGCCCGGCTACTTTGCCTGGCGCACCGGGCTCTATAAATTTCATGCCGAGACGGCCGGTGAATTGATGCGCCAAGCCGGGTACGACGAGGCGATGATCGAGCCGGTCAAAGCTGCAATCGGTAAGGTTGGACTCAAGACCAACCCCGATACGCAGTTGCTGGAAGACGTCAGCTGCCTCGTCTTCATCGAGCACTACATGCTCGGCTTTGCCGGCCAGCAGGCTGATTACACCGAAGAAAAGTGGCTCGGCATCATCCGCAAGACGTGGAAGAAAATGTCCGACACCGCCCATGCCTTCGCGACGACCGGTGGCATCAAGCTGCCCGAGGCGCTGGTGCCGTTGATACTGAAAGCGGTTGCCGAGGGCTGATCGCGGGTGTTGGCATCCGGTTGCCACGGTCAACCGGGAAAAATGGCCAAAATGAAATTGCTGTTTTCCTGAGCGCGGCTCAGGCTCGACGGTCAGTGCCCGGCCGTGGCTGGCTGCGGCGCTCTGGCCGTGATGGATCGCGCACGCCGCGGCCACGCAGGATCAGCGCCGGCACCAGGAACAGGAATAACAGGATGAGGGCTGAAAGGAGCAGGTAATTGTCAAGAATGGCTTGTAACACAGAGCGCTCCGTGGGCTTGTTGCAAAGCTGTCCTCAACCCATTCTAGGCTATTGGTGCACTTTTGATTATCAAGTAGTTGGCCCGAACATCGCCAGGAGCGTCAAGTCGTCAGTGATATCGAAAAACGAATGTTTCGTAGTCGCCTGGATGAAAAGAATAGTGCCAGGCCCAACGTATTGCTCCTGAGTGTCGACGCGAACCCTGGCTTTGCCTTCCAGCACCATATATACCTCGTCTTCCAGATGAGGCGCCTGCATATCCTTTGAGCCTGCGGGGAGCCTGTAGACGGCACAGGACATTTGAGAGCCTCTCAAAAACTCGAAGAAACTAGGCTCCGAACCTGCCACCTTTGCCTTCAGGTCATTTATGTCGAATACCTTCCACATAGCGATACTTCCCCTAATCGTTGACGTTGTACGAAGGTATGTTGCCACACGCCGAGTTGCCCCAAGCAGAAATTCGGAAACGTCTGATGGACTAACCACGCCTTGGGAGAATGGGATGTCCAATCAATATCAGGACCGGGACCCCACCTGTCCACACCAAGCGCTTAATCTGAAGCGTCTGGAATAGCTCCGCGCTGCGTTGATCATCGCTGTCAGTTGCTCTGGCGATAGTAGTAATTCTTCAACGACTATCCCGGCAATCCGTTCGATGGTCGCTTCGGCGGCGGCAGCATCGTGGAACAGGGCGCGTGTTCGGCGGGCCAGGATGTCTTCGATGGTCCGCGCTGCTTCGTGGCGGATGGCGAAGCGAATCATGGCTTCGGTGTAGGGCAGGTTCGGATTCAGCAGCGCGTCGTGGCCGGGCAAGGTGGCAAGCTGCAGGGCATCGGTGCCGTAGCCGATGCTGGCGGGGGCTGTTGTGTAGCCATGCAGTTGCAGCGTTTCAGTCGGGCATGGGACCTCCGGCAAGCCCGCGACCTCGATGGCTCGGTCGATGACCTGTTCGGCCATCAGTCGGTAGGTTGTCCATTTGCCGCCGGTGAGCGTGATCAGGCCGCTCGGGCTGACCAGCACGGCGTGTTCGCGCGACAGAGCTGCCGTGTTGTTCGCGTCGGTGTTGTCGGGATGGATCAGCGGACGCAGGCCGGCGAAGGCACTGCGGATGTCGGTGCGGGTCGGGGGCCGGGTCAGGACGCCCGCTGCCGTGCCGAGCAGGAAGTCAATTTCCTCTTCCAGCGGTTGCGGGTCGTTGAGTTGCTGCAATTCCGGCCGTGGTGTGTCGGTGGTGCCGAGCAGCACCTTGCCTTGCCACGGAATGGCGAACATGACGCGACCGTCCTCGGTTTTCGGGATCATGAGTGCCTGCTGGCCGGGCAGGAAGTCGGCGTCAAATACGAGATGGATACCCTGGCTGGGCGTCAGCAGCGACCGGGCTTTGGCGTCATCCAGCTGACGAACGCTGTCGGCGTGCACGCCGCTGGCGTTGATGATGGCGCGGGCGGTGACGGCGAACTCCTCGCCGGTTTCGGCATCGCGCAGGACGGCGCCGGTGACACGGTCATTGGTCTTGAGCAGGCGGGTTGCCGGCAGGTAATTGAGGCAGGTGGCGCCGAGGTCGGTGGCGGTGCGCATCAGCGTGATGGCCAGCCGGGCGTCATCGAACTGGCCGTCCCAGTAGCGGATGCCGCCGCACAGGCCGGTGCTTTTCAACCCGGGCAGGGCGGCGATGACTTCCTGCCGGTTCAGGCTCTGCGAGGCGGCCAGGTTGTGCCAGCCGGCTAGCAGGTCGTAGAGCTTGAGGCCGCCGGCGAACATCAGGCGATCGATCTGATTCCAGGCCGGGATGATGAAGGCAAGCGGATGGACGAGGTGTGGCGCATTGCGCAGCAGGAAGGAGCGTTCGCGCAGGGCGTGGCGCACCATGCCGATGTCGCCCTGGCGCAGATAGCGGACGCCGCCATGAATGAGCTTGGTGCTGCACATCGAGGTGCCGGAGGCGAAATCGCGGGCTTCGACGAGCAGCGTGCGATAGCCGCGGGCCGCCGCGTCGACCGCAGCGCCAAGGCCGCTGGCGCCGCCGCCGATGATCAGAATGTCCCACGGGCGCAGATCGCGCAGGGCGGCGAGTTTGTCTTCGCGGCTGGTCATGATTCGGCTTTTGCCCAGCCGAGGGTGCGCTGGATGGCGCGGCGCCAGTCGGCAAACAGGGCTTCGCGCTGGTCAATGGCCATCGAAGGCGCGAAGCGGCGTTCGGCCTGCCACAGGGCGGTCAGTTCGGCTTCGTCATGCCAGTAACCGACGGCCAGCCCGGCCAGGTAGGCGGCGCCGAGGGCGGTGGTTTCGGTAACCTTGGGCCGCACCACGGGCACGCCGAGCAGGTCGGTCTGGAATTGCATGAGCAGGTCATTTCGCGCAGCACCGCCATCGACGCGGACTTCCCTGATCGGTTGGCCGGCGTCGTTTTCCATGGCCTGCAGCACTTCGGCGCTCTGGAAGGCAATGGCTTCGAGGGCGGCACGGGCGATGTGGGCGCGGGTCGTGCCGCGCGTCAGGCCGAACAGGGCGCCGCGGGAAGTCGGGTCCCAGTACGGTGCACCAAGGCCGGTGTGGGCCGGCACGAGGTAGACGCCGCCGTTGTCGGGCACGCTGGCGGCCAAGGTTTCGACCTCGCCGGCGCTGGCGATCAGGCCGAGGCCGTCACGCAGCCATTGCACGGTGGCGCCGCCCATGAAGACGCTGCCTTCGAGCAGGTAGGTTGTTTGGCCGTTGCGTTGCCAGCCGACGGTGGTGAGCAGGCGATGCTGCGAGGCGATGGGCTGCGGGCCCGTGTTCATGAGCAGGAAGCAGCCGGTGCCGTAGGTGTTCTTGGCCATGCCGATGTTGAGGCAGGCCTGGCCGAAGGTGGCGGCCTGCTGGTCACCGGCCATGCCGGCCAGCGGAATCTCCGCACCCAGCCACTCGGCGCTGATCGTCGCGATCTCGCCGCTGCTGGCGACGAGGCGCGGCAGCAGGGTGGCGGGAATGCCGAGCAGGGCCAGCAACTCGTCGTCCCAGCATTGGCGGTGGATGTCGAACAGCAGGGTGCGCGAGGCGTTCGACGGGTCGGTGACGTGCTCGCCGGTCAGCTTCCAGGCCAGCCAGCAGTCGATGGTGCCAAAGGCCAGTTCGCCGCGCTCGGCCCGGGCGCAGGCGCCGGGGATGTGGTCGAGCAGCCACTTGAGCTTGGTGCCGGAAAAGTAGGCGTCGAGGACGAGGCCGGTGCGTTGCTGGAAAAGGTCGGCGTGGCCGGCGGCGGTCAGGTCGTCGCAAATCCCGGCGGTGCGCCGGTCCTGCCAGACGATGGCGCGGTGCAATGGTTGGCCAGTGGTGCGATCCCAGAGGACGGTGGTTTCGCGCTGGTTGGTGATGCCGACGGCGGCAATCTGCGTGGCCGACACGCCGTTGTCGCGCAGCGCGGCGCGGGCGACGGCGAGCTGTGCCTGCCAGATTTCATCGGCGTCGTGCTCGACCCAGCCAGGTTGCGGGTAATGCTGGGTGATTTCCTGCTGGGCGAGGCCGTGAATGTTGCCCTGGCGGTCGAACAGGATGGCGCGCGCGCTGGTCGTGCCCTGGTCGAGGGCGAGGATGAACTGCTCGGAAGATGCAGGCATGGCGAACTCCGGCAAGCGTTGTGCGGCCAGTATAGCCGGCCGGGTGCGGGCTTGGCAGCGCTTTCGCGCGCCGCCAGAATTCGTCGGGACTTACAAAATCGCCAGCACGTTTTCCGGCGGACGGCCGAGGGCGGCCTGGTTGCCGTTGACGACGATGGGCCGCTCGATGAGCTTGGGGTTGGCGACCATGGCGTCGATCAGGGCGTCCTGCGACAGCGACGGGTCAGCCAGGTCGAGCGCCTTGTATTCGGCTTCACCCTTGCGGATCAGGGCGCGGGCGTCGGCGAAGCCGAGTTTCTCGAGCAGGCCGCGCAGGGTGGCGGCGTCGGGCGGGGTTTCGAGGTAGGCGACGATCTCGGGTGCTATGCCTTTTTCCTTGAGCAGGGCGAGAGTGTCGCGGGATTTTCCGCAGCGGTTGTTATGGTAGATGGTGACGGTCATGGATTGAGGGCGGTTGAGGATTTCAATTTTGGTCATTTTTTCCGGTTGACCGTGGAATTGCACATTCAGGCCTGTTTTTTCAGCGCCAGGGCGTTGATGCAGTAGCGCAGGCCGCTCGGTGCCGGGCCGTCGGGGAAAACGTGGCCGAGATGGGCGTCGCAGACGGCACAAGTGGTTTCGACGCGCTGCATGCCGTGGCCGGTGTCCAGAATGTAGTTCACGAGGCCGGGCGCAACGGCCTGGGTGAAGCTGGGCCAGCCGCTGCCGCTGTCGAATTTGGTCTGTGCGTCGAAGAGTTCGGTGCCGCAGCAGGCGCAGGCGTAGCGGCCGGGTTCGAAGACGGCGCACATGCTGGAACTGAAGGCATGCTCGGTGCCTTTTTGGCGCATCACGTAGAACTGGTCGGGCGTCAACACGGCTTTCCAGTCGGCCGGGCTGCGCTCGTCGCGACGCGGTGGCAGGGGGTTGCCGTTGCGGATGATCTCGATGATGCCGGCCCAGTCGAGCAGGTCGGTCGTGGTTTGGGGCATGGGGGTCTCCAGGGGTCAGGTGCCGCAGAAGGTCATGTAGGTGGTGGTGAATTCGGTCGGTGCCGGCTCGGCGTATTCCGCATCGCCCGGGCGTTCGTCGAACGGGGCCTGGATGACGGCGAGCAGGCGTTCGAAGGGAGCGAGATTGTTGTCATCGACGGCGGCATCGAGGGCCGCCTCGACGCGGTGGTTGCGCGGGATGTAGCAGGGGTTGGCGTGCCGCATGGCAGCAAGCAGCTCGGCCGGACGTGCCGGCTGGCGGGCTTGCCAGCGGGTGCTCCAGTCGGCCAAGTAAGACGCTTCGCCCATCAACGCGTCGAGGCGCGAGGGGTTGTCGGCTGCGGCGTCGAACAGGGCGCGGAAGGCGACGGTGAAATCGAGACGGTTTTGCTTGAGTAGGCGCAGGAAATCGTCGATCAGGGTGCGATCGGCTTCGGCGTCGCCCGATTCGTCGATGCCGAGCTTGGCCCGGAAGACGCCCAGCCAGTGCACGGCCTGGCGCTCGGGCAGGGCGTCGATGACCGCCGTGGCGGCCTGCACGGCGCGCTCGGCGTCAGTGTCGATGAGCGGCAGCAGGGTTTCGGCCAGCCGGGCAAGGTTCCAGCGGGCGATGCCGGCCTGCTTGCCGTAGGCGTAGCGTCCGGCGCTGTCGATGGAACTGAACACGGTGCCCGAGCTGTAGGTTTCCATGAAGGCGCAGGGGCCGTAATCGATGGTTTCGCCGGACAGCGTCATGTTGTCGGTGTTCATGACGCCATGGATGAAGCCGACGCCGAGCCAGCGCGCCACCAGTTCGGCCTGCCGCTCGCCGACGGCGGCCAGCAGGTCGAGGTAGGGCTGCGGGCTGGCGGCCAGCGCCGGGTAATGGCGGGCGATGACGTAGTCGGCCAGGCGCTTGACCTGTTCCGGCCCCTGGTGAGCGGCGAAGTACTGGAAGGTGCCGACGCGCACATGGCTGGCGGCGACGCGTGTCAGCACGGCGCCGGGCTGGGCGCGGTCACGGCGCACCATGTCGCCGGTCGCCACGACGGCCAGAGAGCGCGTGGTCGGGATGCCCAGGGCGTGCATTGCCTCGCTGATGATGTATTCGCGCAAGGCCGGGCCGAGGGCGCATTTGCCGTCGCCATTGCGTGAAAACGGGGTGCGTCCGGAGCCCTTGAAAGCGATGTCGCGGCGCTCGCCGTTACGGTCGATCACCTCACCGAGCAACAAGGCACGTCCATCGCCCAACTGCGGTGAAAACTGGCCGAACTGATGGCCAGCATAGGCCTGGGCGATTGGCTCGGCCCCTTCCGGCAACCGACTCCCGGCCAGGGTTTCAATGCCTGCCGGCGATGCCAGTTCTGCCGGATCGACCCCCAGCTCGCGGGCCAGTTCGTCGTTCAGACGGATCAGGGCCGGCTTGGTAGCCGGCGTCGGCTTCCAGAGAACGTAGAAATCTTCCAGATCCCGGACGTAGGAGTTGTCAAAGGTAAAAAAACGGGGCGCAGGGGCGTTCATCGAAATCGTCAAAGGAAGGTTGGCTGGCGGAAAAAGTTGCGGTCGGCAGGAATTTTGTCGGAAATCTCCCTGCGGCCACCGCTTCAAGCAATTTCGATGCTAATGGGTGGGTTTGGTTCCCTGGCGGCCGAGAATGGTGCGGGAGCGGGCAAACCGGAACTTTTCGATTTTGGGCAAAATTTCCGGTTGACCGTGGGAAGGCGACAAAGGCTTATTGGTTGCCGGGCTGCAGGTCGTGCTGCAGCCCGTTACGCTTTGCCTGTCCCGGCAGAGAAGACCTGTATCGCGCTTCAAATGCTCCGCAAGCCGTCCACCACCACATACAGTTGGGCCAGGGTTTGCGCGAGACATATCGCGCATGCGTCGCCATCCTTTGAGTCGGCAGCCAGCTCGAGTTGCGCCGCCGCTTCGCCAAGGTCAAAAGCGCCCAGGGTGCGGGCGACCCCTTTCAGGGAATGAGCCATCCGTAACTGCGTTCCCCAGTCGTCAGTATTTCTCGCCTGGATGAAGTCTTTTTCGAATACGGCGCCGTGCGTATCGCGAAACTTGGCCAGCAACCGCAGATACAGCGGCATTTGGCCGACATGGGTCAATCCGACTGCCACGTCGAGGCCTGGAAGTTCAGGGTAGGGTGCGTTCCCGGCATTCCTGTCATCTCGGTGAGCTTCCGGAGGTTCTGGCGGTGGCGCATGGGGCCGCCAGTCCGGGATGCAGGCAACCAGCTGCTCGTAAAAATGCTCCATTCGCACTGGTTTTGCGATATGGCCATTCATTCCTGCCCGGAGGCAATGCTCCTTCTCCTCGAGTAGTGCATTTGCGGTCAGTGCGATGATCGGCAGATCGACATATTCGGATTGCTCGCGCAACCGCCGGGTGGTCATGTAGCCGTCCAGGATCGGCATTTGGACGTCCATCAAAATAACGTCGGGGCGCTTTTCGGATACTGCTTTCAGGCATTCGTCGCCATTCACGGCGAAGCGGGCCGTCAGCCCGGCGTTGGCGAGCAGCTCGCCGATGACTTCACGGTTGATTTCGACGTCTTCCGCAATCAGGATGTCCAAGCCGCTAAAGCGCGACCATTGCCGGACGGCAACCTTGCGCCGTTCGACCGGAGGTGTTTCCGGTGTGGAAACACCCAGACAGTTGGCCAACTCAACATAAAGATGGCGGGCGCAAACCGGCTTGCTGAGCAGGCCGTCGATATCACTGGCAACGCCGTCAAGTTCGCTGTGGTGGCTGTAGGCCGTGATCAGAATTGCCCGTGGCGCGCTCTTGTTCCGCTTGGCATATATGGCGCGCATTTTCCGGATGGTTTCGATGCCATCCATGCCCGACATGCGCCAATCGACGATGCACAACAAGTAGTCCGACGGCACCTCGACATCCATTTTCCGAATGGCCTCGTAGCCGCTGGCGGCGATTTCAGCTTTCAGACCAAGCTGGCTGGTCAGATGGCACAGTATGTTCAGGGAGACCGGATTGTCGTCGACGATCAATACTGGCCGCTGCGCCTGCTCGGCAAGACGCAATCCGAACTCGCGAAGGCCGATACGCCGATCGGGGCCGAGAATTCTGAGGCGAACCGTGAAATGGAAGGTGCTCCCATGTCCCAGTTCGCTTTCCACCCAAATTCGCCCGCCCATCAGTTCGACCAACTGTCGGCTGATCGACAGACCCAGCCCCGTTCCGCCAAAACGACGCGTTGTCGAGGAGTCGGCCTGAGTGAACGGATCGAACAACCGGCCAACCTGTTCTTCGCTCATGCCAATGCCTTCGTCACTGACCGAACAGTGAAGTTCGAGATCGTCCTCGCCGAGCGTCGTGGTTCTGACTTTGACAATGACGTTGCCACCGGTTGAAAACTTCAGGGAGTTGCTGACCAGGTTGGTAAAAACCTGTCCCAGTCTTAGCGGATCTCCCTCCAGCAGGCGCGTATCTTCGTCAATATCATAATAGAGTTCGATTCCCTGATTCTCTGCACGCAGGGCGACCACGCTTGAAAGGCGGTCAAAAACGGACTCGAGTACGAAGGGCGTCTGGTCCATTTCCAGTTTGCCGGCTTCGATCTTCGAAAAGTCGAGGATGTCGTTGATGATGGTAAGCAGGCTTTCCGACGCCGACTTGATCTTCGACACGTAGTTGAGTTGTCGCGCGCTAAGATCGGTGGCCAGGGTCAATTCCGCCATGCCGATAATGGCATTCATCGGTGTCCGGATTTCGTGGCTCATGTTGGCCAGGAATGCGCTTTTTGCCCTGGTAGCAGCCTCGGCGTCGGACTTCGCTTCCTGCAGCTTGGTAACGTCGAAGAACCAGGCGAGGACAGTTGGACTTCCCTCGTAATCGATGTTCATGTAAGAGCCCATGGCCCAGACATGCGGTTCGTCCGGATTGTCGGGAAAGTGAATTTCGACCAGGCGATTGAGTACTGACTCGCCACGGGCAAGGGTGGCGCGGATTTCTTCGAAAACATCCGGATCGGCGTAATAGTGGCTTACCTCTTCGTTATTCACCTCTTCTTGGGTTCTGCGTACCAGATCGCAATATGCCTTGTTCACGAACAGGATGTGGTGGTCTTCAACGCGGGCAATGCGAACAGCCATCGGTGAAGCGGCGAGTACCCGCCCCAGCGTTTCCTGCTGCCGACGCAGTTGTGAGTAATCAATGATTGCTGAACGCGTAGAGATAAACCGGCCGGCGTCATCGAGGACAGCCGATGCCGACAGCAGCACAGGAAAGGTGCTGCCGTTCTTGCGTATCAATTCCAGCGGCAGTTCGCGTATCGCCTCACCGGCATGGATTTTCGGGAAGTTTTGTCTGAATGTCTCGACTGCCGAAGGCGTCAGAAACTCGGTGATTTTCCGTTGCCCGACAAGTTCCTCGCGGGTGTATCCCAGCCAGGCCAGTTCAGTGTCGTTGATTTTCTGGATGAAGCCATGCTGATCCAGCGAGTGATAGCCGCAAGGTGCATGGTTATACAAGTCATCCAGTTCGTCCGCTTGGCGCTGGATCTGCTGCTCGGCAGCTTTCAGTTCTGTGATGTCGTAGAGCAGGACAAAGATGCCCTTTACCGATCCTGGAGGACCATCGGGAATGTAATGGGCCACAATATGTCGCCCGGCTTTGCCAGGATTCGACAAGACGCGTTCAAAGCATTGTCGTTCACCGTTCAGGGCGGCTTGTACGTGTGCTTCTCTGAGGCGGTAGGTCTCTTCGCCAAGTAGCTCCTGCAACCGCATTCCCTTGATTTCTTGAGCGCTTATTCCATACAACTCCAAATAGGCCCGGTTCGCGAAACGATTCCGCAATTCGGTGTCCCAATAGGCAATCATGCTGGGCAGCGCATCGGTGATCGCGCGGGTAAATTGCTCGGTTGCTGTCAGCGCCTCGGTTCGTTGATTGACTGCTAGTTCCAGGTGGTCCCGCTCGTTTTGCAAGTCGAGAAATTGTTCACGAATGACCTGATGAAGGCGGTTGAAATGCTGCAGAAAGGTGCGGATCTCACGACTCCCACTTTCGGGTAGCTCTATCAGTTCCTTGTTTGGCAGAAGGCTGGCGATCTTTGTTGCTGCGTTTTCGAGTGGCTTGAGCTGGCTATTCAAAAGTCGTAGAACCACAATGCCGGTGATGAGCATGGCCAGGATGGCACCAATCCAGATGGTTTGCGTAAGGTCTGCCAGCGGCGCGAGCGCCTGCTTGACCGGGACGTAGGCGACCACCAGCCAGTTGATGTCCTTGATGATCGTTGCGTGGGAGATCAGTTCGTTACCTCCTTCACCTATCGACCACCCGGCACCGGTGAACCCCTCGTTGATCCTGCGCTCCATGAGCGGGTCGGCCACTTCCCCCACAACCTTGGTCAAAACCTTCGATGCATCGGTGCTGGCGACATAGCTCCGTTCGTCGAGCGAGATGACCTGATAGCCCCCAGACGGACCGTTATGGGCAAAATCGGAAATATAGAATTGGCTGCCGGAGCCCAAGTCATCCGAGCCGCAAATAACGGCGACGACGGCTCCCGCCTTGTCCAGCACAGGAACCGCAAAGATGAGATTCGGACGTCCGGAAAATCGTCCGATCAGCGGCATGATGACCGGACGGCGCGTCTCGATGGCGCGAGTGAAATAAGGTGCTGCGCTGTAATCCGCATTGACCTTCTGGCGCTGCGGAACCTCGGCAATCCGGGTTCCTTTTGCCGAAATGACATAAACATCGCGCGCAAAGAAGCGATTGATACTGGGCTGGCTGGACAGGTGATGCTGGACGGTATCGCGGTTAGTCCAGTCTTCGGGTGTCAGACTTTCGGCCACTGCCTGAAGCAAGCCGATTCGCTCCTTCACGCCGTGATCGATCCAGTTGCTAACCAACCCGAGATTGCTTTCCTGTTGCTCCTGCAATTGATCGAGGAAGCTGCTCTTGAGCTGGTTTTCGGCAATCAACGCAAGCGAAGCGAGGCACACAGCCTGTAGCAGCAACACGCCAAAGGTCAGCTGGATTCGAAGCGAATCCCAGTAGTCAGATATCCGTTTCCGGCCCTTCGATTCCATCCGATTTCCTCTGATTTGCGTGGTGAAGCAAGGGTCAGAATAGGTTAGCACCAATGTAACCGCCCTGACATTAGGGATATCGCCAGAAATAACAAAAATATCTGGCGCGTATTTCGCCTAATTTTCACCTCCGTAGGCAGAATGGGCCGACTCTGTTCCACCTTGAGCCAGGTTTGCTTTATTGAAGCGCTGTGATCACTTGTGGCTGGAAATCAAAGTGCGATTATCGTTTGATCGCACCACATCGAGCCGTTCTCTGTTTTTCTCCACTTCGCCACCTGGCAACTGTCCACCCATCGCTCGCGTCGGGGCTCCGTGGATGAGCCAGACCAGTGTGTCAATGTAGTGACATCAAGGCAATAAAGGATTGCGCAAAAGAAAAAGGCAAGGAGATTGATCTCCTTGCCCTATCAGCGTAAACCTCTAAGTTAATCGAAGAGAGTTACACGTTCCAGATTGTTGCAATTATTGATTGCTGCTTTTTTTTCTCCGGTACAGAAAGAGACCAGAGAGACCAAGGCCCAGCAGGGCCAACGAACCGGGTTCTGGTACTGCGCTGCTTCCAACCATCAGGGCGGCGCCGCTGTCTTCGTATGTGAAGCGGTCGACGACAAGGTTCGTACCATCGTAATCGAGAGTGATGTAACCAAACAGATTGCCGAGACTGAAGTCTTGTACTGCAATGTAATTTGAGCCAACGATTTGACCACCAACTGGCATGTACCCACCAGTTGTGCTCCACGGCAGGGAGTTGTTAATGATGGCACCGACCGACAGCCAGTTCAACGACACTTGAGTCGTGTAGGCGCCAGCAGAAGTCCATGTATTGTTCGCGGAACAGCAATCCTCAGCAAGCCCGATGTCGTTTATCGAGTCACCATTGAGGTCAACAGCAAGGGTTCCTTGTGTGGGGAGCAGAATGTTTAGGTCTTGAGTGACGATTGCTGCGTTTGCTCCCGCTGAAAGCAGAAGACACGACAATCCCAAAGATGCGACTGATAGTTTTTTCATTTTTACCCCAAAGTTTGATGATTTATTGATTTGTCGAAAACGCGATCCTCTTAAGCAATAATTAAGCCATGTTTACATAGCGTTGTTTTTAAATTAAATATTTGTATATTGTGACCACTTGATATGCCTGATGTAAAAATTTCCGACATCAATTCCCCGGTTTTTATGCTTTTAAAGAAATTTTGGGAATATATCCAAATATGAACTCCGTTTGCTCTGTGATGGGCGGGTTACAGGGCTGTCTGAACATGTAAAGAAGATGAAACTGATCGTTGAACAAACAGAGTTTCATGTGCGGGGATTTTCAGCTGGCGCGATCAACGATTGGTTGTCGCAAGTATAGATAGCTAGTAGTCAGCTACCGCTTTGTCGTACGGCGCGTTCCGGGGCGCGCGGGTTTTCCTGCGTCACCTGCGGATATCCGACCTGCCATTGCCCGCGTTGAATCTGCTTGTTCAAGCCAGATCAAGGTGTCGATGTAGCTCATGAATCCCTGCAGGTAGTCCGGCGCAATGTCGCGCATGCGTTCCAGGCTGCGCAGGACGAGGTGCTGGGAGTTAATGGGGCCGGCGTTTTCCGGGGCCTGGGCCAGGGTCTGGGTGAGTTGTTGCTCAGTGCTGAGCTTGGACCACTCGTTGCGGAAGATGGCGACGGACTTGAGTTCCGGGCCTTGCTGGCGGGGCTCCGCCGATGCGGTTTTCGATTTTGGGCGATTTTTCCGGTTGACCGTGGAAGCCTCGTTGGCGGGCGGCGTGGCGTCCTGCTGGCCGTGGGCTTGTCCGCTGATGTAGGCGAGGAGGTCGGCGAGCGGGCTGGAGTGGCTTGTCTCGGTGCTCTCGGCTGGCGCCGGGGTTGGGCGGCTGGCCAGTTCATACATGGCGGCGCTGATTCTGGCCTTGAGCAATTGGCGGATGGCTTCCGGTTGCGTGGCGGCACGGCGACTTAGTGCTTCGAGGTAGGCAAAACGTACCGGGTCGCGGTCGGCGGCGCCGCTAGTGCGCAGGGCGCTGATTTGAGCCGGGATGTCATCCGTTGCGCCCATGTCGCCCGTTTCAGCCATTGGCGTCCTTGCCGTTGGTCCGCGACTTGGGCACTGGCGCCATTTCGACGCGGCGGTTGCGGGCGCGGCCATCGGCATCGGCGTTGTCAGCGACCGGCTGTTGCGCCCCGAAGGCAGCGGCGAAGATGGACGACGAGGGCACGCCGTCATCGATCAGCGTGCGCGTTACGGTCAGGGCGCGCTGGGCCGAGAGTTCCCAGTTGTCGGCGAACCGGCTGTTGCTGCCGCGCACCGGCATGTCGTCGGTGAAGCCGCTGACCATGAGCATCTGTTCGCTGGCGCCGAGGTAGGCGGCGATGGGCTGGGAGAGGCTCTTGAGCAACTGCTTGCCTTCCGGCTGCAATTGGTCGGAATTGAGAGCGAAGAGCACGTTGCCACTGATGCCGATCTTGCCGTTGTTGAGTGTCACGCGGCCGGAGGCGAGCGGGCCGGCCAAGGCCTTCTCGAGCGCTTCGCGGCGCTGTTCTTCCTGCTGGCGTTTCTGGATTTCGGCTTCGAGGCTGGTGACCAGTTCGAGTTGCACGCCGAGTACGCCGACCAGAATGAGCACGAAGGCGCCGAGCAGGCCGGCCATGAGGTCGCCGAAAACGGCCCAGACGGGCGTGCCGTGGTCGACGCTGGCGTCGATGTCTTCCACGCTCATGCCTCGCTAGCGGCGACGCGCTGCAGGTCGTCGACCATCTTCTTCTGCGACATGATGCTGAGGTCGATGATTTCGCGGGCCTGGGCGACGTAGTAGGCAAGCTGCTCGTCGCTGCGCGTCAGCGACTTGGTCAGCCCGCCTTCGATGCGTTGCAGGGCGGCCATCATCTTGTCGTTCGATTCGGCGAAGAGTTTCACCGCGGCGCCGAAAGCCTCGCCCAGGCTGGCGACTTCAAGCGCGCCGCCGGTGATGCTGGTGCCGATGTCGACGAGCTTGCCGGCTTCGCTCTCGACCTTGGCGGCGAACTGGCTGCCGGCGCGTTCGAGCAGGTCGGCCGACGAGGCGACCAGCGCGTCGATAGCGCTGCGCTGCTCGGTCGAGGCGTGGTTGATGGCGTCGAGCAGGGCGCCCAGCGTTTCCATGATGCGGCTGCGCTCTTCGAGCAGGCTGTTGTCGCGCGCCATGCTCGCCGACAGTTCGTGGCGCAGCTGGCCGATGACTTCGGCCGCCGCCTTGGGCGCTTCGGCGGCAGTCTGCATGAGGCGGGTGACTTCAGCGATGGTCGTTTCGGCCTGGCGCTGATGGGTGGCAACGAGGTCGCGGGCGGTGTCGCCCAACGTCTGCGTGATCTTTTCCTGCTGCGCCAGCGTGGCGTCCCCGGCATGCTGCCATTGCGCTTCGAGCTTGCCGGCCATGGCGGCAAGAGCATCGGTGAAGCTGGCCTGGCGGGTTTGTTCGCCGGTCGCCCAATCGCGTTGCCAATCAGCCTGCGTGGCGCGCATGTCGGCGAGCAGCGCAGCGGTACGTTGCGCGAAGGTGTCGGCGAGGCTGGTTTGCGTCTGTTCCAGCGCTTGCGTCAGGCGGTCGCTGGCCTGTTCGTGTTTGGCGAGGGCGCCGGTCCAGGTCTCGGACACGGTCTGCACGGCGCCATCGAAACGCTGGGCGATGCCGTCGAGCTGGCTGGCCACCTGCCCGCTGATCGCTGCCTGCTGGGCCTGCGTGGTTTGGGCGAAGGTGGCGTGGCTGGCGTCGATGGACGTCAGCAGCGCCTGCGTGCGTTCGCCGAAGGTGTCGGCGACCTGGCTGACGGCCTGATCGAGGCGGGTGGTGACGCCGTCGAACTGGCTGGCCAGCGTGGCGGCTAGTTGTTGCTGGCTGGCGGCGGTGGTTTCGGCCAATGCGGCGTGCTGTTGTGCGGCATCGGTCTGCACCTTGGCCTGGGTGGTTTCGACCGAGGCGAGCAGGGCGGCGGAGCGCTGCTCGAAGGTCTCGGCGTAGGCGGTGAGCGCGGTTTGCAGGTGCTGGTGCTGGGTGTCGGTGGCCTGTTCGTGACGGGTCAGGGCCTGCGTCCAGGTGTCGCTGACGGTGGTCACGGTTTGCGCGAACTGGCCGGCGATGCCCGCCAGCTGCGTTTCGACGGTGCCGAACAGCTTGTCGTGCAGGCCGCGCGTTTCGTTGGCGATACCGGCCATGGTGGCGGTAACGACGGGCTGGATGGTTTCGGCCGCCACCGTCGCGCTGTCGCGCAGGCTGGCCTTGAGCGACTGGTCGACGGATTGGGCGAGATCGGTGTACAGGCCCTTGGCTTCTTCGTGGAAGCGTTGCTGACCGGCTGCCAACTGCTCGCCAAGCAGGCGGTTCTGTTCGGCCATCTGGCTCATCATGGCGTCGAGCTTGCCGACCAGTTCGGGCAGCGCCTGGGACTGGGCCTGCAGGGCCTTGAAGGTTTCCTGGCGCTGGTAGGTGAGCGAGAAATCGCGCAGCACGCTGGCGATTTTGCTGTCGAGCAACTGCCCGACTTGCAGGCGGTCGCGCCGGCACAGCGCCGAGATCAGGCCGAGCATGGCCGAGGTGGCGACGCCGGCCACCGAGGTGCCGAAGGCGACGCCTAGGCCCTTGACCGGTGCGGCCAGCGCCGAGCGGATGGTTTGCAGGTCGGTCGTGCTTTCCAGCGCCAGCACGGCGCCGTTCAGCGTGACGACCATGCCGAGGAAGGTGC
The DNA here is from genome assembly GCF_059420025.1 of Azonexus sp. GW821-FHT04F04. Lineage (NCBI taxonomy): Bacteria > Pseudomonadati > Pseudomonadota > Betaproteobacteria > Rhodocyclales > Azonexaceae > Azonexus > Azonexus sp. GW821-FHT04F04. The sequence goes on from NZ_JBWKSX010000007.1 coordinate 64,538, forward strand.
CGAGCATGCCGAGCAAAACCAGCAGGCCGACGAGGTAGGGCGTGATACCTGGGCCGGGCAGGGCGACGCGCTCGCCTTCGATGCGCAGGCGGACGGCGTTTTGCAGCGCAGCCGGCACCAGTTGCAGCCATTCGCCGAGGTAGCCGATGTCGTCCGGGATGTTGCCCAGCGCCTTGGCCAGCGCCGTGGTGTTGTCGTGGAAACGCCTCATTTCGAGGGCGCCAGCGACGTAGACCGTAGCAATGAGGCAAGACACGCTGAAGGCGAGTGTATGGCCGCCGATGTAGCCGATGGCGACCCAGACGACGGCAAACAGGCCGAGGATGAAGGCGAAGAGACTGAGATTGCGGTTCATTGTGGCTTTGTTTCCTTGATTTCGGCCGAGCTGCCGAGGGCGGCGATCAGGCCGGCGACGGGCTTGAGGCGCAGTTCCAGTTCGGCGAGCAGCGCCGTCCGGGCGTCGTGGCAGAAGGCTTCGAGCCAGCTGCCCGGCTGCGTCCAGGTGGTCGGATCGTCGGTGGCGCCGTTGGCAAATTCGTCGGCCAGCGCGGCGCGGTGTTCGGCGTAGCGCTGGTCAAAGCGCTTGCCGAGCATGATCGGGATGTTCGATAGCAGGTTGCGTTCGCGCACGCTCAGGAATTTCTCGAAAGCGGCGTCGAGGTCGGCCAGTTGCTTGCCAGCTGCCGACTGGCCGGCCAGCGCCTTGCGGGCATTGGCGCGCAGGGCCGTGATGGCGGAATTCATGTCGCGCTGGTGGGCGAGGTAATAGCGGTGGTAGGGCGAGAAATCGGCGGCGCTTTCCGGTGTGGCGTTGGGCAAGGGCGTCGGGAACGGGATGCGCGCCGGGGTGTCGGAATCCGTGCTGAAAACGCCGTCGTTGTGGATTGAATCGTACAGATTGCGGCGGACGCGGGCCAATTGGGCCGGCAAGTCGCTGTTGGCCGAAGCGATGGACGTGCCGCTACCGGCCTCGGTGTTGAGGACCGAAAACAGCGTCAGCGCATCCGAAAAGTCCAGCCACTGCCCGAGCCGTTCGCCGAAATCGTATTTCGGATCAGGGACTTCCGGGAGGGTGTCGGACAGGACGCGGACGAGGGCAGAGCGATTGAAAGTGGCGCGTTGAAATTCACGCGTCATGATCATGACCTGGTTCGACGTCGAAAGGGGTGGCAAGGCTACTACAACTTTGCGACGCGGTCAGCGGTCCGCGTTTGCCCTTGTGCGAGCAGCGCTGCCGACGGAAGGCGTCGAGCGTCCGCACGAGGCGCGTGATTTGGGTGGCATGGCGAATTTCAATTTTGGCCATTTTTTCCGGTTGACCGTGGAATTCCGGGGTTTTCACCGCCCCCGCAGTCGCGTTGTATTGCTGATTAGCCGCCGAGAGGAGGGCCGGGCTCGGGTATAATTTCGCCCTTTCCGCTACCGCCGAATTCATCCCATGGCCGACATTCTTTGCCTCAAGGGCGACGCCGCCTTTTCCGCCTTCCGTCTGCAACGCTTGACCAACCGCTTGACGGCAGCCGTCGCCGACATCGAAGCCGTGGTGGCCGATTACTGGCATGTCGTGGCGCAAAAGCGCGCCCTGAATGCCGACGAGCGCGCCAAGCTGGCGACGCTGCTGGAAGAGAAGGCGGCTGGCAGCGATGCCGGCGAACTGTTCCTCGTCGCCCCGCGCATTGGCACCATTTCGCCGTGGTCGTCGAAGGCCACCGACATCGCCTGGAACTGTGACCTCGACGCCATCGAGCGCATCGAACGCGTCATCGCCTTCCACGTCGTGGTCAAGAACAACCGCGCGCTGAGCGCCGACGAGAAGAAAACTGTCGCCGGCCTGCTGCACGATCGCATGACCGAATCGGTGCTGTCCGGCTTCGACGCCGCCGACGAACTATTCCGCCATTTCGAGCCGAAGCCGCTCAATACCGTCGACGTGCTGGGTGGCGGCAAGGCCGCTTTGATCGACGCCAATGGTTCGCTCGGTCTGGCGCTGTCCGACGACGAAATCGACTACCTGCTCGACGTCTTCACCAAGGCCGGCCGCAACCCGACCGACGTCGAACTGATGATGTTCGCCCAGGCCAATTCCGAACACTGCCGCCACAAGATTTTCAACGCCTCGTGGGTGATCGACGGCCAGGCCAAGGACAAGACCCTGTTCGGCATGATCCGCGAAACCCACGCCGCCGCGCCGCAGGGCACGATCATGGCCTACGCCGACAACGCCTCGATCATCGAGGGCGCCACCATCCAGCGTTTCTACCCGGATGCCGACCGTGGCTACAGCTACAAGGAAGAGCTGACCCACATCCTGACCAAGGTCGAGACGCACAACCACCCGACCGCGATTTCGCCCTTCCCGGGCGCGTCGACCGGTAGCGGCGGCGAAATCCGCGACGAAGGTGCCACCGGCAAGGGCTCCAAGCCGAAGGCAGGCCTCTGCGGTTTCTCGGTCTCCAACCTGAACCTGCCCGATGCGCCGCAGCCCTGGGAACACGCCTACGGCCGCCCATCGCGCATCGCCTCGGCCCTCGACATCATGCTCGAAGGCCCGATCGGTGCCGCTGCCTTCAACAACGAATTCGGCCGCCCGAACCTGACCGGCTATTTCCGCACCTACGAGCAGGATGTCGCCGGCACGGTGCGCGGCTACCACAAGCCGATCATGATCGCCGGCGGCCTCGGTTCCATCCAGGCCGAACAATCGTTCAAGGAAGAAACCTTCCCGGTCGGCACGAAATTCATCCAGCTCGGCGGCCCCGGGATGCTGATCGGCTTGGGCGGCGGTGCTGCCTCGTCGATGACGGCTGGCTCCAACGCCGAAGACCTCGATTTCGCCTCGGTGCAGCGCGGTAACCCGGAAATCCAGCGCCGTGCTCAGGAGGTCATCGACCGCTGCTGGCAGATGGGCAAGAACAATCCGATTTTGTCGGTGCACGACGTTGGTGCCGGTGGCGTTTCCAACGCCCTGCCGGAATTGGCCCATTCGGGCGGCGTCGGCGCTATTTTCGATCTGCGCAAGGTGCCGACTGAAGAGCCGGGCATGTCGCCGGCCGAAATCTGGTCCAACGAGTCGCAGGAACGTTACGTGCTGGCCATTCCGCCGAACCGCATCGCCGAATTCCAGGCCATGTGTGAGCGCGAGCGCTGCCCGTTTGCCGTGGTTGGCGAAGCGACCGGCGACGGCCACCTGACCGTCACCGATGCCCATTTCGGCGTCAATCCGGTCGACATGGAAATGGAAGCGCTGCTCGGCAAGCCGCCGCGCATGACCCGCGACGTCAAGCATGAGCCGGAAACCTTCGTATCCTTCGACGCGACAGCTATCGAACTCAAGGATGCCGCCTACCGCCTGATGCGTTTGCCGACCATCGCCGACAAGACCTTCCTGATCTCCATCGGCGACCGCTCGGTCGGCGGCATGACGGCGCGCGACCAGATGGTCGGCCCGTGGCAGGTGCCGGTGGCCGACGTCGCCGTGACGACGATGGGCTACCAGGGTTACCTCGGCGAAGCCTTCGCCATGGGCGAGCGCACGCCGCTCGCCGTGTTCGATGCGCCGGCTTCCGGCCGCATGGCCATCGGTGAAGCGCTGACCAACCTGGCCGCTGCCGATGTCGGCGAACTGGGCAAGGTCAAGCTCTCGGCCAACTGGATGGCGCCGTGTGGCGTTGCTGGTGAAGATGCCCGCCTGTTCGATACCGTCGAAGCCGTCTCTGACCTGTGCAAGGCGATTGGCGTGTCGATTCCGGTCGGCAAGGATTCGCTGTCGATGCGCACCGCCTGGGAAGATGGCGGCATCAAGAAGCAGGTCGTGTCGCCGCTGTCGCTGGTCGTCACCTCGTTTGCTGCGGTCGACGACGTGCGCAAGACGAAAACGCCGTTGCTCGCCGTCGATCAGGGCGAAACCGAACTGTTGCTGCTTGACCTCGGCCAGAACCGTCTCGGCGGCTCCTGTCTGGCCCAGGTGTACAACGCCACCGGCAGCGATGCGCCGGACGTCGATGAACCGGCCAAGCTCAAGGGCCTGTTCGATGCTGTGCAGAAACTCAATCGTGACGGTCTGCTGCTCGCCTACCACGACCGTTCCGACGGTGGCCTGTTCGTCGCTGCCTGCGAAATGGCCTTCGCCACGCGCCGCGGCGTTTCGCTTGATCTCGACGGACTCTGCTACGACGCCGGCGCCGGCGATGTCGATGGTTCGGAGAAGCTGACCAACCTGCTGGCTGGCCGCGATTTCGAAAATATCGTCCGCGCGCTGTTCAACGAAGAACTCGGCGCCCTGATCCAGATCCGCCGCGCCGACCGCGAAAAGGTCACGCCGATCCTGCGCGCCCTGCGTGTGCCTTACCATTTCGTCGGCCACATGAACGAGTGGGACGAAATCCGCGTCACCCGCAACGCCAAGCGCGTGCTGCGTGAAAAGCGTGTCGACCTGCAGCGTGCCTGGTCCGAGACCAGCTACCAGATGCAGGCCATGCGCGACAACCCGAGCTGCGCCCAGCAGGAATTCGACCGTATTCTCGACCTCGCCGATCCCGGCCTGACGCCGAAGCTGACCTTTGATCTGCAGGACGATTTCACCAAGGTTTACCGTGAACTCGGCAGCAAGCCGCGCATCGCCATCCTGCGCGAGCAGGGCGTCAACAGCCATTACGAAATGGCCGCTGCCTTCGACAACGCCGGCTTTGCCTCGGTCGACGTCCATATGAGCGACATTCTGGCCGGCCGCGTCAGCCTCAAGGACTTCAAGGGTCTGGTCGCCTGTGGCGGCTTCTCCTACGGCGACGTGCTCGGCGCCGGCTTGGGCTGGGCACGGACTATTCTCATGCACGATGGTTGCCGTGACGAATTTGCTGCCTTCTTCAACCGCAAGGACACCTTCGCTCTTGGCGTCTGCAACGGTTGCCAGATGATGAGCGCGCTCAAGTCCATCATCCCCGGTGCCGAACACTGGCCGGCTTTCCGCCGCAACAAGGTCGAGCAGTTCGAAGCGCGTTTCGTGATGACCGAAATCCTCGATTCGCCGTCGATCTTCTTCGCCGGCATGGAAGGCTCGCAAGTGCCGATCGTCGTCTCGCACGGCGAAGGTCGCGCTGTCTTCGATAACGCCGATGATCAGAGCAAGGTGCAGTCCGCCGTGCGCTACGTCGACAACAAGGGCGAACCGACCGAGGTCTATCCGTACAACCCGAACGGTTCGCCGAACGGTCTGACCGCGGTGACCACGGCTGACGGCCGGTTCACGATCATGATGCCGCACCCGGAACGTGTCTTCCGCACCGTGCAGATGTCGTGGCATCCGGAAAACTGGCTTGAAGGTGAAGGCGATTCACCATGGATGCGCATGTTCCGCAACGCGCGGCGCTGGGTTGGTTAAGCGACCGGAAAAACAGAAAAGGCGACCTGCGGGTCGCCTTTCTTTTTTCACAGACCTACATTGTTAAATTACAATATACGCAATCACTTATAAATAGTGGTTGCCAAATGAATTCCAATGGAGGAGCAAACACATGATCAAAAAAGCATTGCTGGGTGCGGTAATTGTTGCTGTTTCGATGGGGGCCATCGCAGAGGAGAAAGAATTGCTGCGCATCATCGGCGAGGACAAGCAGTTCGTCGTGCAGACCAAGAACGGGCCGTTCGTCATCACCCGCACGATGACGCCATGTGCCAAGAACAAGGGTTGGCTTCAGCCGCTGATTCCGGTTCCCGGCGTCCATCCGGTCACCGAGATCGAAATGCTGCATGCGATGAATGACAAGGATGCGCTGATCGTCGACATGCGTGAGCCAGATGACCGGATCAAAGGCACCATCCCCAACTCGTATCACATCCCCTACACCTTGGTTTCCGGCCGCATGGACGAGCTGGGCTGCACCAAGAAGGCCGGCAAGTGGGACTGCAGCAAGGCCAAGAAAGTCTATGCCTTCTGTAACGGCCCGGTCTGCCCACAGAGCCCGTCAGCCATCAACGCCATGGTTCGCGATGGTTTCCCGGCTGACAAGATTTACTACTACCGCGGCGGCATGCTCGACTGGGATGCGCTGGGCTTCCCGATCGTAAAGGATGATTTCTGATAACTTTTCAGCCCGCTTTTATCGGCTAACCGAACGGAACTCCACGGAGTTCCGTTTTTATTTTTGGCCATTTTTTCGGGTTGACCGTGGCAAGCCTGATTATTAACCAGGGGTTTGCCTGCTTTCAAATTCGTCCCGAACTTTTGTCCAATAACAAATACAGCGGTGCGTCCGCTGTCAGTGGATGACGACGCGGGCACTCCGTCGCCAGCACGCAGGCATCTGCAACTGCTCGACGTCCGGGCCGGTGGCGCCGAATATGGCCCTGGCCCGCTCCAGGCGAGCATGTTCGTCGTGGGAGATGCCGGCGATCAGATCGAACCATTGTTGAAGACGTTTCATGGGGGCGACTCCTTATGTTTGGCTGTATGGATAAACAGTGGTGCGCGTTCGAGTGCAGAATATCCGAAAGCTGTATGGATGTACAGTATTCGAGAAATCTTTTTTCCGCGGTAGGCTTTGGCTACCCAAAAGCATGAAAGGCACCCGAATGTCGCGCCCCAAGCCTGCCTGGTTGCCACCTGCCGGAACGCTGGCGACCTACCGCGGCCGCACCCGCAAGGCGACGCGTAATGTTCGCGTGGTGGCCGAGGCTTCGGCCGGGCGCATGGTGGTCGAGGCAATCGGCAAGCAGGGCGTTCCCGTTCGCTTGACCGTCAAGCGGGAAAACCTGCTGCCGATGGAACCGGATTTGTTCGACTGAGCTCCGTTAGCGAGTCGGCTTGAACTTCAGGCGCCGGATCAGGCCAGAGAACCATCCTCCTGGTTGCAGTCTCTCCAGTTGAATGCTGCTGTTGCCTATCCGTTCGACCAGGCTCAGGCCATTACGCGAAATCAGATAGCTTTGCCCGCTGCCGAGAAATACATCGTCGGGTTCGTTGGCGACGGTAATCCAGACCGTTCCGCGCAGGCAGCGGACACGGGTGCCTGCGGCGTCGTTGAGGCGGATGGGGCAGTCCGGCTGCAGGCCTATTTCCTCCGAAACCCGATAGCTGTTCATGGCGCTCTCCGCATTGTTCATGGAGAAATTTTAGGTTCCGGTTGGTGGGTGGTACAGTTGCAATGAATTTAAATTGTGACCAATACAGTTCGCTAAAATATGAACTGTACCGGTCGTAGCTGACGCGAACTGTATAGGTGCCCAATGGCTGAAGAACTGTTGCGCTATGAGCAACTGGCGGCGGAGTTAAGCGGCATGATCGCCAGCGGCGTGTTGAATCATGGCGACCGCCTGCCATCGGTGCGGCGCTTGTCCAGCCAGCGGCGGCTTTCCGTGTCGACCGTGGTCCAGGCACTACGCCTGCTGGAGGATCGCGGCCTGGTCGAAGCGCGGCCGCAGTCCGGGTTTTTTGTCCAGCGCGCCAAGGCCGCGCGCGCCGAGCCTGTGGTTCGCTCAACGCCGGAGGAGCCGAGCCCGGTCGATATTTCGCAAAGGCTGGTCAGCGTCTTGCGCGCCGGGGCGAGAAACGGCATCGCGCCGCTCGCCGCCGCCTTGCCGGCGCCCGAATTATTACCGGTCGCCGCGCTGCAGCGTTTGTACGCCGGTGTCGCGCGGCGCCATCCCAAGTTGCTCGAAGGCGGCAGTCACATCAATACCGACGAGCCGGCGCTGGTTCGCCAGCTGGTGCGTCGTTCGCTGGCCTGGGGCGGGCCACTGCCTGCCGAGGAGTTCGTCATCACGAATTCGTGTACCGAAGCGCTCGGCTTGTGTTTGCGGGCTGTGACGAAGCCCGGAGACACCGTGGCGGTCGAGTCGCCGGCCTACTATTTGATGCTGCAGTTGCTCGAAACGCTCGGCCTCAAGGCGCTGGAAATCCCGACCGATCCGCGCACCGGGATGTCGGTCGAAGCGCTCGACCTGGCGACGCGCAACGGCGGCATTGCCGCCTGCCTGATTGTCTCGAATGGCAGCAATCCGCTCGGCTGTGTCATGCCGGACGACAGAAAACGGCTGTTTTCGGCGTTGACCGCAGCAAGAGGCGTCGCGGTGATCGAAGACGACATCTACGGCGATCTCCACCTCGGCAGCGAACGGCCGTGGCCGATCAAGGCCTTCGACAAAGTTGGCAACGTCATGCTCTGCTCCTCATTCTCGAAAAGCCTGTCACCCGCCCTGCGCATTGGCTTTGTTGCGGCCGGTCGCTACCACTCGGCCATCGCCTTGCAAAAAACCATCACCAGCGGCGGCACCAATCCAATCACCCAGCATGTGCTGGCCGAATATCTGGAGTCCGGCGCCTATGAGCGTCATCTGCGCACCCTGCGCCGGGCATATACTCAGCAAGTTGAGGCGATGCGGCTTGCGGTCAGCCATTATTTTCCGGCGGCGACGCGCATCACCCAACCGCTGGGCGGCTACGTCCTGTGGGTCGAGTTGCCGGAAAACATCGACACCACACGCCTCTACCAAAGGGCCATCGGCGAAAACCTGGCCTACGTGCCGGGCGATCTGTTCTCGCCCAGCGGCATGTATCGCAACTGTCTGCGTCTCAATTGCGGCAACCCCCACACGCCGGCAATCGAAGACGCCGTGCGTCGCCTGGGAGCGATCTTTTCTGGCGCCTAAATCAACGGGAGGCCAAGAAAACTACGGTATCATTCGGCCTTTTGGGCAAGCTGGCTTTGCCTTTTTGAACGCATTCGAAGGATTTTTCTCCTCATGTTCGACGCAGTCCGCAACAACAAAAGAATCGTCCAGGTATTTCTGGCGCTGATCACGCTGCCGTTCGCCTTTTTCGGCGTTGATTCCTACATGCGCAGCGACGGCTCCGGCGGCGATGTGGCCACGATTGGCGACGTCAAGATTACCCAGCAACAGTTCCAGCAGACCCTCCGCGAACAGCAGGAGCGCCTGCGCACCCAGATGGGCGCTCAGTTCGACCCGAAGATGCTGGAAAACCCCGAAGCCCGCAAGGCGATTCTTGACGACCTGATCAACCAGCGCCTGCTCGTTATCGAGGCCAGCAAGAAAAACATGGTCGTTGGCGACAACGCCATACGCCAAGCCATCGGCGCGATCGAAGCTTTCAAGGTTGACGGCAAGTTCTCCGTCGAACGCTACGAAGCTGCGTTGCGTGCCCAGGGCATGTCGCCGGCCGGTTTCGAGGCGCAACTGCGCCAGGACTTGACGCTGCAGCAGCTGGCGGGTGCCATCGGTCAGTCCGGCGTGGTTTCCCGTTCCGTTGCCGATCGCGTACTGGCCATGCAGACCGAAAAGCGCGAGGTCATGGAATATCGCCTGAACCTCGATAGCTACCTCGGCAAGGTCAAGCTGGCTGACGATGCAGCCAAGAAGTTCTACGACGAGAACGCCAAACAGTTCGAAGTGCCCGAGCAAGCCAAGGCCGAGTACGTCGTGCTGTCGATGGAATCCATCGCCAGTCAGCTGGCCGTCAGCGAGGCCGAGATCAAGGCTTGGTACGACGGCCACAAGGATCGCTTCCTGCAACCGGAAGAGCGTCGCGCCAGCCACATCCTGATCGCCTCGGAAAAACTCGGCAAGGACAAGGCCAAAGCGAAGGCCGAAGAACTGCTTGCTGAAGTGCGCAAGAATCCGGCCGCCTTTGCCGATCTGGCCAAGAAGAACTCCGACGACCCGGGTTCAGCCTCCAAGGGCGGCGATCTCGGCTTCTTCGGGCGCGGCGCCATGGTCAAGTCGTTCGAAGACAGCACCATGAGCCTCAAGGAAGGTGAGATTTCCGGCGTCGTCGAGTCGGATTTCGGCTTCCACATCATCAAGCTGACCGGCATCCACGCCGCCAAGGAAAAACCGCTGGCTGACGTTCGAGGCGAAATCGAAGCCGAGTTGAAGAAGACTGCCGGATCCCGCAAGTTTGCCGAAGCGGCTGAAACCTTCAGCAACATGGTCTACGAACAGTCGGACAGCCTCAAGCCGGTTGCCGAGAAGTTCAAACTGACCGTCAAATCCTCCGATTGGCTTGCCCGCCAGGCCAACCCGGCCAATGGTGTGCTTGGCAACGAAAAACTGATGGCTGCGCTGTTCTCCGAAGATTCCGTCAAGAACCGGCGCAATACCGAAGCAGTTGAAATCGCCGCCAATACGCTGGTTGCTGCGCGCTTGGTCGATTACAAGCCGAAGGCATTGCAGCCGTTCGACAGCGTCAAGGCCAACATCGAAACCTTGCTCAAGAACAAGGAAGCACAGGTTCTGGCCAGCAAGGATGGCGAATCGCGTCTGGAAGCCTTGAAGAAGGGCGAGGACAAGCTGGCCTGGGGCGTAGCCAGGAGCGTATCGCGCATGGAAGCCCGCCAACTGCCGCCGCCTGTCGCGCAGTCCGTGTTTCGCATGGAAACCGGCAAGCTGCCTTCCTACTCCGGCGTCGAACTGCCGGGAACAGGTTATGCGCTGTTCAAGCTGACCAAGGTTCAGGCCGGGGAAAAGCTCGACGATGCCAGCAAGCAGGCGATGCTCAAGCAACTGGGCAATCTGGCCGCTCAGGAAGAAGTCCAGCTCTACTTGGCAGCCCTGCGTAGCCGCTACAAGGTGGAAGTCAATCAGGCCGCGTTGGAGTTGAAAGACAAATAACCAGCAGCGGTTTGTGTAAAAAAACGGGCTGCGGCCCGTTTTTTCGTTTGTGGATAGCTGTTGAGTTCAATCCCTGTAGGCAGTCCATAAGGGGGGTGCTATTCTCCTCAAGTAAATAGATGCTCACGGGAGGCGGGTTTGCCGGCTTTCTGGAATGAGCGCCCAGAAACGCAACTGCTCAGGGAAGTGTATGACGGGTGATCCAGGCTTGGTCGCATCTGTAAAGAAGCGTCATGGCTATATTCGCTTGCTGTGGCTGGGCGTTTGTTTGGTCAACTTGTTCTTGATCGGCATGGCCGTTCTGGTAATCCAGCAAAATCGTGCCGTCAGGCTGCATCTTGCAAACCGGCTGCCAAAATAAAAACGTCGGCCGGAATTAACCGGTCGACGTTTTTGGCCCTTTTTTCCGGTTGACCGTGGAAACCCGCGGTCGTACGAATTTGTCAGGCGGGGAGCGGGTCGGCGTTGCCGAGGGCGGTGGTGTTCATGCCGCCATCGACGTAAAGGATTTCACCGGTAATGCCGCTGGCCAGATCGGACAACATGAAGGCGGCGGCGTTGCCGACTTCCTCGATGGTCACGTTGCGACGTAGCGGGGCATTGTGCGAGTTGTAGGCGAGCAGTTTGCCGAAGTTGCCGATGCCGGAAGCGGCCAGGGTCTTGATCGGGCCGGCCGAAATGGCGTTGGCGCGAATGCCTTCGGGGCCGAGACAGAAAGCCAGGTAACGGGTGGCCGCCTCAAGGCTGGCCTTGGCCAGACCCATGGTGTTGTAGTTCGGCATGGTGCGCTCGGCGCCGAGGTAGGACAGGGCGAGCGCGGCGCTCTTGCGGCCCTGCATCATCGGACGGGCGGCCTTGACCAGCGCCGGGTAGCTGTACGACGAGATTTCGTGGGCAATGCGGAAGGACTCGCGCGAGATGCCGTTCAGGAAATCACCTTCGATGGCTTCGGTCGGGGCGTAGGCGATCGAGTGAACCAGGCCATCGAGACCATCCCAGTGCTTGGCCAGTTCGACGAACAGGTTGTCGATTTGCTCGTCGCTGGCGACGTCTACGGGAATGGTTATGTCGCTGCCGAATTCAGCGGCGAACTTCTTGATGCGGTCTTCGAAACGCTCGGTCTGGTAGGTGAAGGCGAGTTGAGCGCCTTCGCGGTGGCAGGCCTTGGCAATACCATAGGCAATGGAATGCTTGGACAGCAGCCCGGTGATCAGAATTTTTTTGTCGGCGAGAAAGCCCATGTGTTGTTCTCCCTAAGGGGTTTAGCCGCAGGATTATAAACCGGGAAACAGTGATTCGCGTTATGCGAACACGGTTTCCGGGTTCGGGCTTACATATTCGGGTAGGTTGGGCCTTCGCCGCCTTGCGGCACCACCCAGTTAATGTTCTGGGTCGGGTCCTTGATGTCGCAGGTCTTGCAATGCACGCAGTTCTGGGCGTTGATCTGCAGATGCGGATTGGCACCGCTCTCGTCGCGCAGGATTTCATAAACGCCGGCCGGGCAGAAACGCTGTTCAGGGGCGTCGTATTGCGCCAGATTGACGGCGATCGGCACGCTGGCATCCTTCAATTGCAGGTGACAAGGCTGGTCTTCCTCGTGGTTGGTGCTGGAGAGAAAGACCGAGGACAGGCGATCGAAGGTGATGACGCCATCCGGCTTCGGATAGGTGATGGGTTCGCAATCAGCCGCCAGTTTGAGCTTGGCGTGGTCCGGCGTGCGATTGTGCAGCGTCCACGGCGCCTTGCCGCGCAGCACGACCTGATCGATGCCAAACATGATGGAGCCGAGCGCCAGCCCTTTGTTCATCCACGGTTTGAAGTTACGTGTTTTATGAAGTTCGTCGTATAACCAGCTGTTTTTAAACGACTCAGGATAGGCCGTTAGTTCGTCGCGCTGGCGTTCGCCGGCCAGTGCCGCGAAACAGGCTTCGGCCGCCAGCGAGCCGGTCTTGATGGCACAGTGTGAGCCCTTGATGCGCGCCGCGTTGAGAAAACCGGCGTCGTCGCCGATCAGCACGCCACCGGGGAAAGTCAGTTTGGGCAGCGACTGCAGGCCGCCGGCGGTCAGCGCACGGGCACCGTAGGCGATGCGTTTGCCGCCTTCGAGGAATTTGCGGATTTCCGGATGCGTCTTGAAGCGCTGGAATTCTTCATAGGGCGCCAGATGCGGGTTGCTGTAGCCGAGGCCGACAACGAAGCCGACGGCGATCTGGTTGTTTTCCAGGTGATACAGGAAACCGCCGCCGTAGGTATCCGGCTGCATCGGCCAGCCGCCGCTGTGGATGACCAGGCCAAGCTGGTGCTTGTCCGGATCGATTTCCCAGAGTTCCTTGAGACCGATGCCGTAGGTTTGCGGATCGACGCCGTCGCGCAGATTGAATTTGGTTTCGAGCTGCTTGCCGAGGTGGCCACGGCAGCCTTCGGCAAAGAAGGTGTATTTGCCGTGCAGTTCCATGCCCATCTGGAAATTCGGGCCTTCGGAACCGTCATGCAAACGGCCCATGTCGCCGGTCGCCACGCCCTTGACGGCACCGTTCTCGTCGAACAGCACCTCGGCACCGGCAAAGCCCGGGTAGATCTCGACGCCGAGCGCCTCGGCCTGTTCGCCAAGCCAGCGACAGACGTTACCCAGCGAGATGACGTAATTGCCTTCATTGTGGAAGCAGTTGGGCAACAGGCTGTTCGGCACCTTGGTGGCGCCATTTTCGGAAAGAATGAAGAAACGGTCTTCGGAAACGGGGGCATTGAGCGGCGCGCCATCGGTCTGCCAGTTGGGCAGCAATTCGTTCAGGGCACGCGGGTCCATGACGGCGCCGGAAAGAATATGGGCACCGATTTCGGCGCCTTTCTCGATCAGGCAGACGCCCAGATCGGTGCCTTTTTCGGCCGCCAGCTGTTTCAGGCGGATCGCCGCCGACAAGCCGGCCGGGCCACCGCCGACGATGACGACGTCGAATTCCATGGATTCGCGCTGCATGATGTCTCCTGATTTTATTGTTGACTTGATTTCAATACGGTACAGTATGGAAATATTTTGATCAACCCTACTCTAGTATTCAAGTTTATGGACCACAAGAAAAAGCTGATTCACGTCACCAAAATGCCCATCCGCTGGGGCGACATGGATGCCTACGGGCACGTCAATAACACGGTGTATTTCCGCTACATGGAGCAAGCACGGGTCGAGTGGGTAGAGGAAATGAACATCCCCGTTCGTCCGGGCGGTGCCGGGCCGGTGATCATCAATGCCAGTTGCACCTTTCTGATCCCGATGAATTATCCGGGAACCGTCGAGGTGCGCACCTTTGTCGGCGCCATCGGCCGCTCCAGTTGCCAGACCTACGTTGAAATGCGCATCGAAGGCGATGAACGCATTTTTGCCGAGGGGGCCGCCAAGGTAGTCTGGATGGATACGCAGACCGGAAAATCGGTGCCTTTGCCCGATCACGTGCGGGCTTTGCTCGAAGCGGAGTAAACTCGCTGCCCATCGCATCGTCGAAACAAAAGAGCATGGGCAAACGAAAAGTCTGGGAAAAACTGCTGTCGAGCGAACGACTGGGGGCCGGCAAGGCACCTGGCACGGCAGAGCGTACGGCCTTCCAGCAAGATTACGACCGCATCGTCTTTACCTCCGCCTTCCGGCGCATGAAGGACAAGACGCAGGTTTTCCCGCTGTCCAAGAGTGATTACGTGCGCACCCGCCTGACGCACAGCCTGGAAGTCAGTTGCGTCGGCCGCTCGCTGGGTGCCGTGGTCGGCCGCGAGATCATCGCCCGACACGGCTTGCAGCACGTTGAATCGGGCGATTTTGGCGCCATCGTTGCCGCCGCCTGCCTGGCCCACGACATCGGCAATCCGCCTTTCGGCCACGCCGGCGAGGACGCCATTCGCGAGTGGTTCCGTCATTCCAACCTACTCGAACGCCATGACCTGACACCGGCGCAAAGAGCCGACTTCGAGCGCTACGAAGGCAACGCCCAGGGCTTTCGCATCGTCAGCCGGCTGCAAAGCCCGGCCAACCCGGGCGGCCTGCAACTGAGCAGCGCGGTGCTGGCGACTTTCACCAAATATCCGCGTCCATCGCATCTCGATACCGATCTGGATGGCAAAAGCGGCAAGAAATTCGGCTTCTTCCAGCAGGATGCCGATAATTTTCGGCAGATTGCACGGTCAACCGGATTAATCGAGCGAATTCCAAATACCGCCTGGCACCGTCATCCGCTGGCTTTTCTCGTTGAAGTGGCGGACGATACCTGTTACCTGATCGTCGATCTCGAAGACGCTGCCCGGCTCGGCTTCGTGCCCTACAAGGATGCCGAATGCCTGCTTGCCGACCTGGCCGGCAACACCATTAATGGCGCTCGGCTGCACCATCTGCACGACCCCAAGGAACGCCTCGAATACCTGCGCGCCAAGGCCATTGGCTGCCTGCTCGAAAGCGCCGCGGCAGTCTTTCTCGAAAACGAGGACGCCATCCTGAGCGGCAAGTTCGACGACGAACTGCTCGAAAGCTCGCCCATCGCCCATCCGCTGCAGGCTATTCTCAAGCTGGCCAAGGAAACCATCTACACCGCCCGTCCGGCGCTCGAGATCGAAACCGCCGGTTTCGAGGTCCTCGGCGCCTTGCTCGGCTTATTTACCAATGCGGTCGAGGCGAGGGCAGGGCACGCCCGCTACACGACCCGCGAACGCATGCTGCTCAAACTGCTGCCGACGCAATTCCTCGGCCACGGTGGCGAGCCGGATGCCGACCCGTACATTCGTCTGCTCCAGGTCGCCGATTTCGTCGCCGGGATGACCGACTCCTACGCCGTCGACATGTACCGTAAATTGAAGGGTTTCGATCTGCCGACCTGAATTTCCGCTTGCAAAAAACCGGTTACTGTACAAAAATACAGTCATTGGTTTTTAGCGGAGGCCGGCCATGAAACTCACGCCACGTCAGCAGGAAATTCTCGATTTCATCAAAAGCACGCTGGAAGTCCTCGGCGCGCCGCCGACGCGCATGGAAATCTCCAGCGCCTTCGGTTTTGCTTCGCCGAATGCGGCCGAAGACCACCTCAAGGCGCTCGCCAAGAAGGGCGCCATCGTTCTTGAGCCAGGCTCGGCGCGCGGTATCCGGCTCGTCGAGCAGCTCGGCCTGCCGCTGATCGGCAGCGTCGCCGCCGGTTCGCCCATTCTCGCCGTCGAAAACGTTCAGGGCCGCTACGCCTTTGATGCCAGCATGTTCTCGCCCAAGGCCGATTTCCTGCTCAAGGTGCGCGGCACGTCGATGATCGATATCGGCATGTACGACGGCGACCTGCTCGCCGTGCACAAGACCAACCAGGCACGTGACGGGCAGATCGTCGTCGCCCGGATCGACGAGGAGGTCACCGTCAAGCGTCTGCAACACCGCGATGGCTTCATCGAACTGATTGCCGAGAACCCCGATTTTCAACCGATCATCGTCAATCCCGGAGAGGTCGAGTTTGCCATTGAAGGCATCGCCGTCGGCCTCATTCGCGGAGCCGTTTCAAAGCTGTCATGAACACCCAGCCGTTGCCGGTTGCCTTGGCGGATGTGCTGGCCCGGGGCGATGTCTGGCGCGGCGACACGCTGGCTTCGCTGCCGGAAAGCGCCATCCCGAGCGGCCATGCCGAACTCGATGCCGAATTGCCGGGTGGCGGCTGGCCACGGGGAAATTTGACCGAAATTCTCGTTGACCGTGGCAGCGTCGGCGAAATGAGCCTGCTGCTGCCAGCCCTGGCCCGCTTGTCGGCCGACGGCGGCTGGCTGGCACTCGTCGCGCCGCCGTGGTTGCCGCATGCCCCGGCCTGGGCGGCGGCCGGTGTGGCGCTGGAGCGGTTGGTCGTCGTCAAGGCCGGCAAGAGCGTCGGCTGGAGTGTCGAACAGTTGCTGGCCAGCGGCGGCTTTGCCGGCGTACTGGCCTGGCCTGAAGCAAATATCGATGCCCGCGCCTTGCGCCGGCTGCAGATCGCCGCTGAAGGGCGTTCGGTTTTTGCCTGTTTATGGCGGTCGACCGCAGCAGCCGGGGTACCGTCGCCGGCACCCCTGCGCGTCATGTTGAACGCGGCAGACGGCGACAGCGATTTGTCGGTACGCATCATCAAACGGCGTGGCCGTCCGGTTTCCCGGCCGCTCGCCTTGTCCATACCTCGTCCTGTTCAATTCGCCGGGAGAAATTCGCGTGCTGTGGCTGGCCCTGCACTTTCCCTTGTTACCGCTCGAGGCCCTGCCGCTGCGCCAGTCGCCTAGCGCGGTCGTCGCTCGCGGGCGAGTGCAGGTGGGCGATGCCGAGGCGGTGGCGGCGGGTGTTTGTGCTGGCCAGAAGCTGTCGACGGCGCTTGGCCTGCAGCCCGGGCTAAGCGTTTTCGAACATTGCGCGGCCCGCGAACAACAGGCGCTGGAAAGTCTGGCCTGCTGGGCCGGGCGCTTCACACCGACAATCAGCCTGGTCTCACCGGATACTCTGTTGCTCGAAATCGGCGGCTGCCTGCGCCTGTTTGGCGGCGCCGAGTCGATCATTACGGCTGTGCTCGCTGGTTGCACCGAACAGTCTTATTCGACCCGTTGGTCGGTGGCGCCAACGCCGCTCGGGGCGGGTTGGCTGGCACGGATGGGCAGCAGTGAGATTCATGCGGAACAGGCAGCCATGCAGACTGCCCTGGCCGCCTTGCCGTGTGCCATCCCCGGCTGGCCCGATGAGGTGACGAAGCGGCTCGAGTCATTCGGCCTGCGGCGGCTGGGCGATCTGCGCCAACTGCCCAGCGCCGGTTTGCGGCGGCGCATCGGCAACGGGCCGGTCGACGATCTGCTGCGTGCCTGGGGCGATCTGCCCGATCCGCAAAAATCCTTCGTTTTTCCGGAAAGCTTCGCCATCGATATCGAGCTGCCATCGCGTGTCGAACACGCCGAGGCGCTGGTTTTCGCCGGGCAACGCCTGTTTGCGGCGCTGGCCGGCTGGCTGCATGGCCGGCAGTTGCTGGTCCGCCGTTGTTCCCTGGAACTGACGCACGACGACGGGCCACCAACGGTGCTAGCGCTCAATTTTGCCGAACCGGCGGCTGACGAGGGGCGTTTCGTCCGCCTGCTGCGCGAGCATCTTTCCCGGCTGCACCTCACGTCGCCAGTCGAAGCCTTGCGCTTGCTGGCCGACGAACTGGTCGACAAGCCCGGCGCCAGCGCCCATCTGTTCGAGCAGGCAACGGCCGGCGAGGGCACGCTGGCCTGCCTTGAACGTTTGCGGGCCCGTCTCGGCGAAGGAGCGGTGCAGGCGCTCGGCGAGCTGGCCGATCATCGGCCCGAATGCGCGACGCGGGCGCATGAGGTGGATTTCAATTTTGGCCGTTTTTCCCGGTCGACCGTGGAATCGCGAGAAATGGCTGCGGCGACAGGGAACAGCAACCGATCCCGCCCGCTATGGTTGTTACCGATCCCGCAGGCGCTGGCCGAACGGACTGGCAGTCCGCAATGGCATGGCCCGCTCAAGCTGCTGTCGCGCGCCGAGCGGCTGGAAAGCGGCTGGTGGGATGAAGGCGAGGGCGGGGCAGCCGGAGATGTGCGCCGCGACTATTTCGTCGCGCGCAATCCGCTCGGCCAGTGGGCCTGGGTGTTCAGGAACGCCGACGGCTGGTTCCTGCACGGCCTGTTCGCCTGAGCGGACGCGGGTGAAACCATGTCGCTACCCGATTACGCCGAGCTGCATTGCCTCTCCAATTTCACTTTCCTGCGCGGGGCTTCGCATCCGGGCGAACTGATCGCGCAGGCCGTGGCACAGGGCTACACGGCGCTGGCATTGACTGACGAGTGCTCACTGGCTGGCATCGTGCGGGCACATCAGGCGGCGAAACAGGCCAGGTTGAAACTGATCGTCGGCAGCGAAATGACGACGGTTGATGGCCTCAAGCTGGTCTTCCTGGCCAAAAACCGAGAGGGCTACGGCAACCTGTCGGCGCTCATCACGCTGGCCCGGCGGCGGGCGGAGAAGGGCGCCTACACCTTGCAACGGCATGACCTGAATGTCGTTTCGCCGAACGGCGCGGTGCCCGATTGTCTCGTGCTCTGGGTGCCGGGCGAGGGGGCTTCAGTCGATGATGGGCGCTGGCTGGCTGAGCGTTTTCCCGGCCGGGCGTGGATCGCCGTCGAACTCCACGCCGGGCCGGACGATGCGGCCCGGATGGCCGATCTGCAGGCGCTCAGCGCGGCTTGCGGACTGCCGATGGTGGCGGCTGGCGACGTCCATATGCACGTCAAGGCCCGCCGGCCGGTGCAGGATGTGCTGACTGCTCTGCGCCTCAAAACGACGGTTTTCGACGCCGGTTACGCGCTGTTTCCCAACGCCGAACGCCATGTCCGGACGCGCCTGCGCCTGTCGCGCCTCTATCCACCCGAACTGCTGGCTGAAACGCTGAAGATCGTCGATCTGTGCAGCTTCTCGCTCGATGAACTGCGCTACGAATATCCGGAAGAAATTGTTGAAGCCGGCCATACGCCGGCCTCTTGGCTGCGCCACGAAACCGAGAGCGGTTTGCTGCGCCGCTATCCGCGCGGAGTTCCGGACGATGTGCGACAGCGTATCGAGCACGAGCTGGCGCTGATCGCTGAGCTCAAATACGAGGCCTATTTCCTGACGGTGTATGACATCGTTTGCTTCGCGCGCAGTGTCGATATCCTGTGCCAGGGGCGCGGCTCGGCGGCCAATTCGATTGTCTGCTTCGCGCTGGGCATCACCGAAGTCAGCCCGGATCGCTCGGGCATGCTGTTCGAGCGCTTCATCTCGAAGGAGCGCGGCGAGCCGCCGGACATCGATGTCGATTTCGAGCACGAACGCCGCCCCGAGGTCATTGCCTACATTTACCAAAAATACACCCGCGAGCGGACGGCGCTGGCTGCGGCGCTGATCACCTACCGGACCAAGGGTGCGCTGCGCGATGCGGGCCGGGTACTCGGTTTCGAGACGGCGCGCATCGACGCCCTGACAGCCTCGCTGGCCTGGTGGGACAAGCGCGAACAACTGCCCGAACGCTTCGCCGAGCAAGGCCTCGACCCGGCTTCGCCACGCGTCGAGAAATGGCTGTGGATTGCCGGGCAGTTGCGCGGTTTTCCCCGCCATCTGACCCAGCACGTCGGCGGTTTCGTCATGTCGCGCGGGCCGCTGGCCCGGCTGGTTCCGGTTGAAAACACGGCGATGCCTGAGCGCACGGTGATCCAGTGGGACAAGGACGATCTCGACGCCGTCGGCCTCATGAAAGTCGATGTGCTGGCGCTCGGCATGCTCTCGGCCATCCGCCGCATGCTTTCAATTTTGGGCAATTTTTCCGGTCGACCGTGGAAGATGGCCGATATCCCGGCCGAAGACCCAAAAACCTACGAGATGCTCTGCCACGCCGACAGCATGGGCGTCTTCCAGGTCGAATCGCGCGCCCAGATGGCCATGCTGCCGCGCCTGCAACCGCGCTGCTACTACGATCTCGTCGTCGAGGTGGCGCTCGTCCGGCCCGGGCCGATCCAGGGCGACATGGTGCATCCCTACCTCAAGCGGCGGCAGGGCAGGGAGCGCATCGAGAAAATTTCGCCGGCCGTCGATGAGGTGCTCAAACGGACCTGCGGCGTGCCGATTTTCCAGGAACAGGTCATGCAACTGGCCGTCGTCGCCGCCGGCTTCACGCCCGGCGAGGCCGATCAGTTGCGCCGGGCAATGGCCGCCTGGAAGCGCAAGGGTGGCCTTGAACCATTCGAGCAGAAACTGCTTGCCGGCATGGCCGCCAACGGCCTGCCGGAAGGTTTTGCCCGACGCATCATCCAACAGATCCAGGGCTTCGGCGAATACGGCTTTCCAGAATCTCACGCCGCCAGTTTTGCGCTGCTCGTTTATGTTTCGGCCTGGATCAAACGCCATCATCCCGCCGTGTTTCTCTGTGGCCTGCTCAACAGCCAGCCGATGGGCTTCTACTCGCCGTCGATGCTGATCCAGGACGCCCGGCGCCACGGCGTTAGCGTTTTGCCGCCCGACGTTACGGTCAGCGACTGGGACAGCCACATCGATGACACCGGCGCCGTCCGCCTTGGCTTGCGCGAGATATCCGGCTTCTCAAAAGCGGTCGCCGAGCGCATTGCTACGGTCAACCGGAAAAAAAGCCCTTTTTTGAATATTGCCGACCTCGCCGCCCGGGCCGGCCTGCACCGCCGTGACCTCGATCAGCTGGCTGCCGCCGATGCCCTGCAAAGCCTGGCTGGCCACCGTCGGCAGGCGGCCTGGGCTGCTGGCGTGGAAAAACCAGTGGCGGCGGTGCAGGGCGATCTCTTCGCCGGCACAACGATCCGCGAGCCGGATGCCGAACTGCCCGCACCCAGCGAGGCCGAAAACCTGATCGCCGATTACCGCAGCCTCGGCCTGACTTTGCGCCGTCACCCCCTGGCGTTGCTCCGTCAGCATCTGTTTGAGCGCCGCTTCGTCACTGCTGCCAGCCTCAAAACCGCCGGCCATTGCGCCCTGATCCGTGCCGCCGGCATCGTCGTCGGTCGTCAAAGACCGGGCACGGCGACCGGCATCGTGTTCGTCACGCTGGAAGACGAAAGCGGGCTGGTCAATGTCGTCGTCCATCCGCAACTGGTCGAAAAGCAACGCCGCGAATTGCTCGGCGCGACGCTGCTCGGCATCTACGGGCAACTACAGATTGAAGGCGAAGTCGTTCATCTCGTCGCCAAGCGACTGGTAGACCTTTCTGCCTGGCTGGGCCGGCTGGAAACATCGAGCCGGGATTTTCACTGACCGGGTAAAAGGCCCTCGACGTCCTCAACCTCGTCGCCGAATTTGGTTTTCACGTAGGCCCGCATCAGCCACTTCAGCGGCGTATCCGTAATCGCCTTGATAAATGGCCAGTTGAGCCCGAACCATTCGATCAGGGCATCCTCGATGGCGTACCAATCGTCGGCAATGATCGCACCGCCCTGAGACCAGTCGCTCGAAGGGTGGTATGTGTCGGGGTGCCAGCATCCGCTTCCATTCACGTGAGGTTGCCCAGCATCGGGAATTTCTGGCAACAGCTTCAGATTCTCCGATTTGGCAACCCAGAAATCGAGCAACGCACCCTCTAGACTGGTGACCCTCATCAAGTTTCCTTTCTTTGGTTCGTTTGCTGTGACTGATCAATTGCACCGATGTCCAGTTAACGGGATAGCCACCTAAATTATTCCATCACACCAATTTGCCATACCAAAAACGCGCATAATTTGTATTATGTTAAATCATGTAGCAAGAAGAAAAAGAGGATCAATTCAGATCCTCATCCTTGGGCAGCGGCAAATTAAGAATCTCGATGCCCTCGTCCCTGAGTTCTTCACATTCATCCTCGCTGGCGTGGCCGCGAATTGGGCGTTGAGGTGCTTCGTTGTAGTGAATCTTGCGTGCCTCATCGGCAAACGAGTGACCAACATCCTCACTGTGACTGACGATGGTCTGGATGAGTTGGCGATAGAGCGCCATGGCTTGCGTTCCCACCGGCATCAAAGCTGTGCTTGTTGGTGCTTTTGCCGAGCTGGCCGATGTCGCCCCAACCGGCTCGGCATGATGTCCGGAAATAGCTACCGCCGACGGCACGCGATGGACATTGTGGCTATCGCATTGCGGACAGCAGACAAGCTTATCCTCCAACTGGGATTCAAAAGCGCCCGCGTTATGGAACCACCCTTCAAACCGGTGATTGTTCTCGCAGTTAAGGTCGTAGATGATCATGTGTTCATTCGTGGTGCCCGGGACGGGAATCGAACCCGTACACTCAAAGAGCGAGAGATTTTAAGTCTCTTGTGTCTACCAATTTCACCACCCGGGCTGGGTGCAATCATTATATCGGCGCCCGATATGAAAAAAGGGAAAGCGACCAGCGCTTTCCCTTTTCTATTTGGAGCGGCAGAAGAGTCTCGAACTCTCGACCTATACCTTGGCAAGGTATCGCTCTACCAACTGAGCTACTGCCGCAAAACCTTGGAGGCGCGAGCCGGAGTCGAACCGACCTACACGGATTTGCAATCCGGTGCATAACCGCTTTGCTATCGCGCCGTGCCTCTTTTACTACTAAAAACCGGATTGACTTAAATCCGGTTTCAGAAAATCTGGAGCGGCAGAAGAGTCTCGAACTCTCGACCTATACCTTGGCAAGGTATCGCTCTACCAACTGAGCTACTGCCGCGCTGAAACAGAGCGCGCATTATAGGCGACACAAGGGAATTGTCAACATTGCCCCCTATTTTTCTGCAGTTCGTTTTGCAATTTCTGGCCAGGCCATGCGCAGGTAGTAGCCCATGGACCAGAGCGTCAGCAAGGCTGCTATCCAGATCAACCAGTTACCGAATCTTTGCATGTCAGCACCAAGCAGCGGCTGGTAATAAAGGAGGATGGGAATGGCCAGCATTTGAGCGGCTGTCTTGATCTTGCCAAGCATCGAGACGGCGACGCTTTTTGCCGCACCGATCTTGGCCATCCATTCGCGCAATGCAGAAATGGTTATCTCGCGACCAATGATGATGCTGGCGACGATGGCATCGGTCCTGCCCAGTTCAACGAGAACGATCAATGCCGCGGCAACCATCAACTTATCGGCGACCGGGTCGAGAAATGCACCAAATGCCGAGGTCTGATCGAGTTTGCGGGCCAGATAGCCATCGGCCCAATCGGTCAGCGCCGCTGCCACGAAAATGGACGTTGCGGCGAGATCGCGCTCGTGCAGGGTGGCCCAGTCTGCCGGCAAATAATAGACAGCAATTAAAAGCGGTATCGCGACGATACGAAGCCAGGTCAGCAGGATAGGCAGATTGAAGGGCATGTGGCTCAGTGTAATGCGGAATGTATCTTTTCAGCCATCTCCCGGCTGATGCCGGGCACTTCGGACAATTGTTCCGGGCTGGCGGCAAGTACGCCGGGCAGGCCGCCAAATCTGGCAACCAATGCTTTCCGGCGGGCTGGTCCAATGCCCGGCAGGCTTTCAAGGGTTGATGTTTTTCGCGCCTTGCCACGCTGGGCACGATGGCCTGTGATGGCGAAGCGATGAGCTTCGTCGCGTATTTCCTGGATCAGGTGCAACGCAGGGTGTTCTGCCGGCAATTGTAATGGCTCGCGGCCATCCGGGAAAACAAGTGACTCCAAGCCAGGCTTGCGCCCTTCGCCTTTGGCGACACCGATCATCGGCAAATGAGCCAGGCCGATATCGGCAAGGGCGGAAAAGGCGGAAGCAACCTGCCCTTTTCCTCCATCAATCAGGATAAGGTCAGGCGCCGTACCCTCACCGGCGGCAATGCCGTCGTAGCGCCGACTGACGGCCTGACGCATGGCTGCATAATCGTCGCCGGGCGTGATATCGCGAATGTTAAAACGCCGGTAATCAGCGTTTTTCATGCGATTTTCCTGGTAGACCACACACGAGGCGACCGTTGCTTCGCCCATCGTGTGACTGATGTCAAAGCATTCGATGCGAACTATGGGTTCGGGCAGTTGCAAGGCTTCCTGGAGGGCTACGAGTCGTTTTTCCTGTTGAGCCGTTGCCTGGCTTCGCGCCAGAATAGCCAGCCGCGCGTTCTGCAGTGCCATTTCGACCCAGGCTTTGTGTGCCAGGCTGCGCGCCTGCATGACAGGAACCGGGCGCCCGGCCAGTTCGCCCAACACCGCTTCGCTCTCTCCTGGCTCATCTTCGGCCGGCCATGGGGTAACCAGCAGGCGTGAAGGGGCCGGGTGAATGGCGTAGTGCTGGCGAATAAAGGCGGCACAGGCGTCGGCCGGATCGGATTCGCCAGCATTGATCGGAAAGAACGGACGGTCGCCGAGATGTCTGCCGCCCCGGACCATGGCCAGGTTGACGCACAACTCCCCTGCTTCCTTCTGCGCCACCAGGATGTCCATGTCCTCGCCCTTGCTGCTGAAGACGAACTGTTTTTCTTGCACCTGGTGCAGCGACTGGATCAGGTCCCTGTAGACCGCAGCCTGTTCAAAGGCAAGGCGTGAGGAGGCCGCCTCCATGGCCTGATTCAGGCGCTTTGATACTTCCTGCTGTTTGCCGAGCAGGAACATCGAGCCGAGTTGAACGTCTGTTGCGTAGTCTTCCGGCGAGATCAATCCGACGCACGGCCCGCTGCACCGTTTGATCTGGTAAAGCAGACATGGTCGCGAGCGGTTGGAAAACACCGATTCTTCACAGGTGCGCAAGCGAAACATTTTCTGCATCAGATGGATGCTGTCACGCACTGCCCAACTCGACGGATAGGGACCAAAGTAGTCTGCCTTGCGATCCGGACTGCCACGAAAGAAGCCGAGCCGGGGAAATTTTCCTTTGGTCAGAACGATGTAGGGGTAGGATTTGTCGTCGCGGAAAAGAATGTTGTAACGCGGCGAAAGCGACTTGATCAGATTGTTTTCAAGCAGCAGCGCTTCGGCCTCCGTGCGCGTGGCCGTGGTCTCCACAGAGGCAATCTGGCTGACCATGTGCGCGATGCGCGGGCTGGAAACATTTTCCCGAAAATACGACGAAACCCGTTTTTTGAGGTTCTTGGCCTTGCCGACATAAAGAACGGCAGCATTGGCATCCAGCATGCGATAGACACCGGGCAATTCGGTCAGCGTGGCCAGAAAGGCCTTGGCATCGAAACTCATTGTACGGCTTCAGGCGAGGTGTGATTTCACCCCGGCAAACACGGCTTCGAAGCTTTCACGGGAAAGCCTGCCAGTGCGCCAGTTGTAGCCACTGCAATGATAGCTGTCGACGAGTATTCGGCCGTCAGGCAAGGCATGGATGACATGGTGGCCGAAGGTGAATTCCTTGAGTTTGAGGTCGTATGCCCACAGCAATGCCTGGTGGGCGATAGCACCAAGGGCGACAATAACTTTGAGTCTGTGCATCGCGGCCAACTCGGTCTTCAAGTGGCTGTTACATTGGCGAATTTCGGCTGTTGTCGGCTTGTTTGCTGGGGGCAGGCAACGCACGGCATTGGTGATGCGGCAGTTGCTCAATTGCATGGCCGGATTAGCCCAATGATCGGCGCCCAGCGGCTCCGGTTGGCTGGCAAAGCCGAACCGGTGCAAGGCGGGATACAACAGTTCGCCGGCAACGTCGCCGGTAAAGGGGCGGCCCGTCCGGTTGGCGCCTTTTTCGCCGGGGCCGAGACCGACGACAAGTAGTTCTGCATCAAGGGAGCCAAAGGCGGGAACCGGCAAGGCGTGCCAGTCGGGGTCGCGCTGGCGAATGCAGGAAAGGTGGTCGGCCAGTCGTGGGCAGGCAGTACAGCCGGTGGGATCTTGAAATCTTGACATGGCGGAGATGTTAGCATGGCGGCCATGCAGCTTCATTGGGACATCTTTTGCCGGGTTATCGACAACTTCGGCGACATCGGCGTTTGTTGGCGTCTTGCCAGGCAACTTGTGGCCGAGCACGGCCGCGAGGTACGTTTGTGGGTCGATGATCTGGCCAGCCTGCAGCCCCTATGTCCGTCTGTGGATCCGTCGAAAGCAAGGCAGTCGTACCAGGGTGTTGAAATCTGCCTTTGGGGTGACGATGTTGCGGTCGACTGCTCGGCCGATGTCGTTATCGAGGCTTTCGCCTGCGAGCTACCAGCGGCTTATCTGGCGACGATGAGCCAGTGCTCGCCAAAACCATGCTGGATCAATCTCGAATACCTGAGTGCAGAATCCTGGGCTGAGGATTGTCATGGCATGGCGTCGCCCCACCCCACCCTTCCCTTGGTCAAATATTTCTTCTTCCCAGGATTTTCTGCGAAGACAGGTGGACTGTTGCGGGAAAACGACCTGTTTGCCGAGCGTGACCGTTACATTGCAGCAAAGCCGGACGCCGGTTCGCTTGAGGTCTGCCTGTTTTGCTATGACACAGCCCCGGTTGGAGCCTTGCTGGACGCATTCCGGGATTCGCCGACCCACCTGGTTTGCCACGTGCCGCCGGGCAAGCCATTGGCTGCGGTGCAGGCGCATCTGGGTGAGAGCGGGCCGTGGCAGCTTGGCAATGCGCTGATTCAGCCAATTTCTTTCATGCCGATTGATGATTTTGATCGATTACTGTGGCGCTGTGACATCAATTTCGTGCGCGGCGAAGACTCTTTCATACGCGCCCAGTGGGCCACTAAACCATTCGTCTGGCACGTTTATCCGCAGGATGACGGGGCGCATCTGACCAAGCTGGAGGCGTTTCTCGGGTGCTATGGCGATGGACTGGATGAGCAGATGAAAACGGTCGTCCGCAGGATGTTTGTCGCATGGAATCTTGGTCGCAATATCGCTTCTGCCTGGCAGGGCTTCGTTGACAGCAGGGTCGCCATTGCCCGCCACAACCGGCAATGGGCCGAAAGGCTGGCCGCGAACCCTGATTTGGCAACGGCACTCGTCAAATTCTGTGCGGCCAATGTATAATTTAACGTTTTTCCCTTTTCTGATCTTAGAGAATCCCGAATGAAAACCGCAATGGAACTCCGCTCCGGCAACGTCATTATGGTCGGTGCCGACCCGCTCGTCGTTCAGAAGAGCGAATACAACAAGTCCGGCCGCAATGCCGCTGTTGTCAAAATGAAACTCAAGAACTTGTTGACTGGTGCCGCTTCCGAAGCGGTTTACAAGGCCGACGACAAGTTCGAGCAGGTCATTCTCGACAAGAAGGAAGTCACCTATTCCTACTTTGCCGATCCGATGTACGTGTTCATGGATGCCGACTACGAGCAGTTCGAAGTCGAAGCCGAGAACATGACTGACGCGCTGAAATATCTGGAAGACGGCCTGGCTTGCGAAGTTGTTTTCTACAACGGCAAGGCCATTTCCGTCGAACTGCCGAACAGCGTCGTGCGCGAGGTGATTTACACCGAGCCAGCCGTCAAGGGTGACACTTCGGGTAAGGTCATGAAGCCGGCCAAGCTGGCTACCGGTTTCGAGTTGCCGGTTCCGGCTTTCGTCAGCATTGGCGACAAGATCGAAATCGACACCCGTACTGACGAATACAAGAACCGCGTCAAGTAATCCGCGGCTTCTTCAATGTTTGATTCGGGCAGCTTAGGCTGCCCGAATGCGTTTCAGGCCATCAGTTTTGCGATGGTCTGCCGGGCTGCGATATAGGCGCTATCGGATTGCAGCGCTTGCCAGTCCTTGGCGGAAGAATGAGGAATCAACGCCTCGACCCGCTGGCCACGGACCGGATCGATTGCCGGCATCCAGTTTGCGAGCACGTCGCCGACGACATCCGGCGCGTTGCACACGAGCAGCATGTCGCAGCCCGCGTTGTAGGCGGTCTGGACACGGCTCAGCATGTCACCGACCACGCCAGCGCCGGCCATTGATAAATCATCGGTAAAAACGACCCCATTAAACTTGACGTCATTTCTCAAATAATCAATCCATTTATTTGAAAATACAGCGGTATTACAGTCGACGCAGTTGTAGATAACATGGGCGGCCATGACGCCATCAAGTGGTAGTTGCCGGTAGGGAAGGATGTCTTCCTGCATGGCCTCGAAGCTGCGATCATCGACCGGCAATTCGACATGAGAATCAGGAATGACGTAGCCGTGCCCCGGAAAATGTTTGCCACAGCTGCCCATTCCGGCCAGATGCAAACCTTCGCCAAGCGCGGCCGCCAGGGCAATGACCGTGGCAGGCTGGCGATGAAAAGCCCGGTCGCCGATGACGCGTGACGGGCCATAGTCGAGGTCGAGTACCGGCGTGAAGGAGTAATCCACACCGCGGGCACGCAGTTCGGCGGCCAGTACGTAACCGACCTGGCGCGCAGCAGCGAGCGCATTTTCGGGATTTTCATCCCAAAGTTTTCCGAGGGTGGCCATCGCCGGCAAACGGGTAAAACCGTCGCGGAAGCGTTGCACTCTGCCCCCTTCGTGATCGACGGCAATCAGCAGTGCCGGTGTGCGCAGGGCGTGAATGGCTGCGGCCAGACCCGATAACTGCTCCGGATTGGCATAGTTCCGGGAAAACAGGATGATCCCGCCGACCAGCGGATGGCAAAGCCGTTCGCGGTCGAGATCGGTCAGTTCGGTGCCGGCGATGTCGATCATCAGCGGGCCGAGCGGCAAATGCGTCATGCGTGCTCCAAGATAACGTAGGCGACGGCGTATTCAGCTTCGTCGCTGATCGAAAGATGGGCGATCAGGTTTTTGTTTTTGAGCATTATTTCCAGTTGACCGTGGAAGTGCAGTTCCGGCTTCCCCAGATCGTCATGGCCGACTGCTATAGCCGTGAGTGTGGCAGGCGGGCGTACGCCAGTACCCAGCGCCTTGCTGAAGGCCTCCTTGGCGGCGAAACGTTTGGCGAGAAAGCGGCCTTTGTCCGCGGCCTTGGCGAATTCCTCGATTTCATTCGGGGCCAGCAGCTTTTCCAGCGCCCTGTCGCCATGCCGCTCCCACATGCCGCGCAGGCGAGAAACGGCAACGATGTCGGTGCCGATGCCGTAGATCATTCGGGCGATTTCGCTGCTTCGCGCATCAAGGCTTTCATCTCGCGGACGGCCTCGCGCAGGCCGACGAAAATGGCACGGCTGACGATGGCATGGCCAATGTGTAGTTCGCGTATGCCTGCCAGTCGGGCGATGGGCTGAACGTTGTAGTAATTCAGCGCATGCCCGGCATTGAACCGCATGTCGAGCTGACGGACAGCCTGCCCAGCCACGCGGACTTTGTCGAGTTCGGCGAGCACAGCCGGGGCTTCGGCATCGCGGCCTTTGTCGTAAAAGGCGTGCGCATAGGGGCCGGTGTGGATTTCGCAGACGCTAGCGCCAATCCGGGCGGCTGCTTCGATTTGAGCCACCTCGGCATCGATGAATACGCTGGTCACGATGCCGGCATCTGCGAGGCAAGAGATGACACCTTTCAAGCGTGCTTCCTGCGCCAGAATGTCGAGGCCACCTTCGGTCGTGACCTCGTGGCGCCCCTCGGGAACCAGCATGGCCATTTCCGGCTTGAGGGTACAGGCAATATCGACCATTTCATCAGTCGCAGCCATTTCGAGATTGAGTTTTATCTGGGTCGTTTCACGCAAGCGACGGACGTCAGCATCCTGAATATGGCGGCGATCTTCGCGCAGATGCACGGTGATGCCATCAGCCCCGCCCAAATGGGCTTCGACGGCACCCCAGACCGGATCGGGCTCATACGTCCGGCGGGCCTGGCGAATGGTCGCCACGTGGTCGATATTGACACCTAGTTCGATCATAGCTCCTGCAACTCCTTGAATATTTTGCGTGTTTCCAGTTCCTTGCCAGCCAGGTAGTAGGCCATCAGCGTGCGCATCAAGGCCTTGCTTTCGTAACGCGAACGCGGGTTTGAAAAGTCTTCGGCCTCGAGGTCAAGCAAGG
The DNA here is from genome assembly GCF_059420025.1 of Azonexus sp. GW821-FHT04F04. NCBI lineage: Bacteria > Pseudomonadati > Pseudomonadota > Betaproteobacteria > Rhodocyclales > Azonexaceae > Azonexus > Azonexus sp. GW821-FHT04F04. The sequence goes on from NZ_JBWKSX010000007.1 coordinate 94,504, forward strand.
TCTTGCCAATGACGACCTGGGCCGCCGCTTCGTCATGTTCGAGGCGAACCGGCCCCTGTTCCATGCGGTAAGTGTAAAACGCTTCCGGGAGAATCGGGCTGCCGGCGCTATCGTGATTCAGGGTCAAGCCATAGCCCAGTTCCTGAAGGAGCGCCTTTTCGAAGCAACGCAAGTCAGCCTCCCTGACCTTACCCGATGGATCAGCCGCCAGTCGCGCCAGCATTTTGGAGTAGTGCGCGAATAACTGCTCATGCGCATCTTCTCGCGGCAACAGATGCATCAGCAGTTCGTTGAGATAATAGCCACAAAAAAGCGCCTCGCCGAAAAGCAAGGGCTGCCCACCCTGCCACTCAGCTTTCATCAGGGTCAGTACCTCGCCCTTGCCGGCCCAGCCGATTTCAATTGGCTGAAAGGCCATGAGCACCCCCCGGATCGCTGAACGGGGTCGCCGCGCGCCGCGCGCCAACAAAGCCATTCGACCGAAATCACGGGAAAATACTTCAACAATGAGGCTGGTTTCCCGAAAGGGATAGCTGTGCAGAACGTAAGCCGGCTGGCCGTCGACTTTGCTGCGCAGGTTCATTCGTAACCGAGGCTCTTCAGCAGTCGTTCGTCATCGTTCCAGCCCGACTTTACCTTGACCCAGATTTCAAGATAGACCTTGCCGCCGAACAGGCGCTCCATGTCCTGGCGCGCCTCTGATGCGATGCGTTTTAGCTGCTCGCCGCCCTTGCCGATCACGATCGCCTTGTGGCCCTCACGGTCAACAACGATAGCGGCAAAAATCCGGCGCAAGTCGCCTTCGGTTTCAAAACGCTCAATTTCGACTGCTGTGGCATACGGCAGTTCGTCACCAAGCAGGCGAAAGACCTTTTCGCGGATATATTCGGAAGCGAGAAAACGTTCGCTCTTGTCGGTCAGGTCATCTTCCGGGAACATCAGGCCATCGTTGGGTAAGTGCTTCTTGGCCTCATTCAGCAGATCCTCGGTTTGCCGCCCTTTCGCCGCGCTTACCGGAATAACAGCAGCGTAATCGTGATCGGCTGCAACCTCGGCCAGGAATGGCAGCAAGGCTGCCCGATCCTTTTGCAAATCAGTCTTGTTGATGACCAGGATGACTGGGCGGTCCTTGGGAAGCAGGCGAACAACAGCCTTATCCTTGGCATCATATCGACCGGCTTCAACGACGAAAATCACGACGTCGACATCGCTCAGTGTTTGCGTCACGCCACGATTCATCGCCCGGTTCAGTGCATTCGAGTATTTCGTCTGAAAGCCGGGCGTATCGACGAAGACAAACTGCGCATCATCCTTGGTCAGGATGCCGGTAATCCGGTGGCGCGTCGTCTGCGCCTTGCGCGAGACAATACTGATTTTTTCGCCAATCAACTTGTTGAGCAAAGTTGATTTTCCAACATTGGGACGACCGACGATGGCGATGTATCCAGAACGAAATTTTTTCATGCGTTGAGTTCTTTCAGAGCCTTGTCGGCTGCAACCTGCTCTGCGATACGTCGGCTTGAGCCATGGCCGACCGTTCGCAATGAAGGAGATTCGATTTCACAGGCCACTTCGAAGCGCTGCTCATGGGCCGCTCCAGTAGCTTCCAGCAGTTGATAGCGAGGTAATGGCTTCTTGCGCCCCTGCAACCACTCCTGCAAGCGGGTTTTCGCATCCTTTTGAAACTCGCCGGGCTTTAGCCTGGCAAGCAACGGTGCATACAGCTTGTCTATGACAGACTGCGCAGCCAGGAAGCCAGCGTCGAGATAAATGGCACCGAACAAAGCTTCCAGTGCGTCTGCAAGAATGGATGGGCGCAGCGCCCCCCCACTTTTCTGTTCGCCTTCACCAAGTCGCAGGGCGTCGCTGATATTCAGGCCAACAGCCAGTTGGTGCAGAGCATCCTGATTGACCAGATTTGCTCGCAATCGGGAAAGATCGCCCTCAGGCAGGTCCGGAAAGCGGTGAAACAAGGCGGCGGCAATCGCGCAATCGAGAATGCCGTCGCCAAGAAACTCGAGGCGTTCGTTGTTTGGCACCCCAAAGCTGCGATGGGTCAGCGCGGTCCGAAGGAGAAGCGGGTCGGAAAACGAGTGGCCAAGTTGATGAGCGACAGACAATGCAGACATGCCTTATCCCGCAGTCGACCCCTTGTAGTCAATCAGCAGGCTGACGTTCCAGAAAAGAGGAATGCGCTTCTCGTACTCAAAGGAAATAACAATCTTGCCATTCTCTTTCGTGATATCCAGTTGACTCGCCTTGAAATCGAGCGTGTCAACTTCTGCAAACTTATCGAAAGACTTGCGAATATCAGCGACCGTTGAGTCAGGCCCTGCTTTGGCGGCAGTCGCCTTGATATCCTTAATAATTTTCTGGTACTCAATGAAAGTCGGTGTGACCTTCATGCCCAGAACAGCAAGCAGAATGAGAACGATGCTCCAGAACATCAACCCGGAGAGGGCAATGCCACGTTGATATTTCATCATATCCCCTTACCTGAATGAACCAATCCGGCTGAAATCACTGAAATTCAACCAGACAAAGAACGCTTTGCCAACGATGTTTGCCTCTGGAACGAAACCCCATGCTCGGCTGTCACGGCTATTGTCGCGATTGTCGCCCATCATGAAATAGTGGCCAGCCGGCACCTTGCAACTCACGCCTGCAGCATTGTAAGTGCAATTTTCTCGGTGCGGAAAGCGTGCAGCATCCGGGATAAAAGCCGGGGCATCACCATCGTTCAGAGCTCGATGCTCGACATCCCCTAGTTTTTCCAGGAATTGCTCCGAGTAATAAAGTCGCTCCGGGTGCAGATAGTCGCCAATTTTTTGTGTCGGAACCGGTTGCCCGTTAATGGTCAGTCGCTTGTTCTGATATGTAACGGTGTCACCAGGCAGACCTACGACCCGCTTGATGTAGTCAAGCGAGGGATCTTCCGGGTAACGAAAAACCATGACATCGCCGCGCTGCGGGGAGTTCATGTCGATAATTTTCTTGTTGATTACCGGTAAACGAATGCCGTAAGTGAACTTGTTCACCAAGATAAAATCACCAACCAGCAGGGTCGGAATCATCGATCCGGACGGAATCTTGAAGGGTTCGAAAAGAAATGATCGGAGTACGAAAACAATCAGAATCACGGGGAAGAAACCAGCACCCCATTCCACCCAGATTGGTTCCTTGGCATTTTTAGCCCGTAGCTTCCGGAATTTAAGGATATCTACCGCATACAGCACGCCGGTAGCAACCAGCAGCACAAATAGAATCAGGGCAAAATTCATCGCTATTCTCAGTTATCGACGCGCAACACAGCCAGAAACGCTTCCTGCGGAATTTCGACGCTACCGACCTGCTTCATGCGCTTCTTGCCGGCTTTCTGTTTTTCCAGCAGCTTTTTCTTCCGGGAGATATCTCCACCGTAGCACTTGGCCAGCACGTCCTTGCGCATTGCCTTGACGTTCTCGCGTGAAATGATGTGTGAGCCGATCGCAGCTTGAATGGCTACGTCGTACATCTGGCGGGGGATAAGTTCACGCATTTTGCTAGCCAATTCACGACCGCGATATTGTGCATTTGCACGGTGCACGATCAGCGACAAGGCATCCACCTTTTCGCTATTGATCAGGATATCCAGTTTCACAACATCGGCGGCGCGGTATTCCTTGAAATCATAGTCAAGAGAAGCGTAACCCTTTGAGCAGGATTTCAACTTGTCGAAGAAATCCATCACTACTTCAGCCATCGGCATTTCATAGACCAGCTTTACTTGCCGGCCGTGGTAGTGCATGTCGACCTGATTCCCACGCTTCTGATTGCATAGCGTGATGACGTTGCCCAGATAATCCTGCGGCACGAAGATGGTGGCCGTAATGATCGGCTCACGTACCTCTTCCGTCTTGGTGATATCCGGGAGCTTTGCCGGATTTTCGACCTCGACGATCGAACCATCCCGCATGACAACCTGATAAACCACCGTCGGAGCTGTGGTGATCAAATCCTGATCGAACTCGCGCTCCAGACGTTCCTGTACGATTTCCATGTGAAGCAAGCCAAGGAAGCCACAGCGGAAACCAAAACCAAGCGCTTGGGAGACTTCTGGTTCGTAGTGCAGCGAGGCATCGTTGAGTTTGAGTTTCTCAAGCGATTCGCGCAGTGAGTCGTACTGATTGGATTCGATTGGGTACAAACCGGCGAAAACCTGCGGCTTGATTTCCTTGAAGCCCGGTAGCGCTTCGGCAGCCTTGCGGTCTATCTTGGTTATCGTATCGCCGACCTTGGCTGCCTGCAGTTCCTTGATACCAGAAATAACGAAACCAACTTCACCTGCGCGTAAAGCATCACGCGACTCTGACTTGGGGGCGAATACACCAACCTGCTCGCACAACTGCTGCGCGCCGGTGGCCATGAATAACAACTTGTCCTTGGGTTTCAACACGCCATCGACTACGCGCACCAGCATGACGACACCGACGTAATTGTCGAACCATGAATCGATGATCAATGCCTTGAGTGGCGCTTCCGGGTCACCTTTGGGCGGGGGGATACGCGCGACAACGGCCTCCAGGATATCCTCAACACCAAGGCCGGTCTTTGCGGAAGCAAGAACAGCCTCGGATGCATCGATACCGATGACGTCTTCGATTTCCTGCCGTGCATTTTCCGGGTCGGCTGACGGCAAATCGATCTTGTTCAAGACCGGCACCACCTCGACATCCAACTCTAGAGCCGTGTAGCAGTTTGCCACCGTCTGCGCCTCGACACCCTGCGAGGCATCAACCACCAATAAAGCACCTTCGCAGGCCGATAGTGAGCGTGAGACTTCGTAGGAAAAGTCGACGTGTCCCGGCGTATCGATCAGATTCAGGTTGTAGACCTTGCCGTCACGTGCCTTATAGCGGAGCGATGCTGTCTGAGCCTTGATGGTAATACCGCGCTCACGCTCGATATCCATTGAATCGAGCACCTGAGCTTCCATCTCGCGGTCTGAAAGACCGCCGCAGAGGTGAATGATGCGATCAGCCAACGTCGATTTGCCGTGGTCGATATGCGCGATGATCGAGAAATTTCTAATATGATCCATTGATGCCAGTAAAAAAGGGCGCCGTCCCGCGCCCTTCCCTTTTCAGAAGACCCCCGATTTTAGCGGATTCCAGCCAAATATTCACGGGTTTTGGCTTCATCCAGAAAGTAATGGCAAAGCTGTTTATCGCCATGCAGCAGTACCGGCACCAGCTCGTCGTAGTTTGCTTCGAGGGCTGGGTCAGCATCAACGTCAAGCACGGTGACAGAGGCACCGAATTCTTCAGCGATAGGTCTTAGCGCCACCTCCATGTCGTAGCAGAGGTGGCAATAACCGCGACTCATCAGCGTTAACTCAATTGCCATTCAACCCCTTGATGGTAATGAAAGTCTGCATTTCGCCGCGCCGGATCAGCAACGTGACATTGCTGCCTTTCTCGAACATGGTGAGAAGCTTGTTGAACTGATCAACTGTTTTGACCTCGGTCGTCGCGCCTTTGCTGATAACGGCAATGATGATGTCACCGGGCCGTAAATCTGAACGTGCGCCAGTACCGCGAACATCTTCAATCAACAAGCCGAAATTCATTTTCAATTCGCGCTTTTGATCGGCTGACAATTCGCTAACCACAAGACCAAGGCGATTCGCCGGTTGCTCCACCGACTTGGGGCCACGTTGCGGCTTTACGCTGGCCAGCTTGTCGTCGGGAACCTCGCCGATGACAACATTGATTTCACGGGTTGCCCCTTTCCGCCAGACCTGAACTGTCGAACGGGTCCCCGGCCTGGTAATACCCACCATGCGAGGAAGGTCCGCAGAATTGTTGATCGTCTTTCCGTCGAACTTGAGGATTACGTCACCTGCTTCAATACCTGCTTTTTCAGCCGGCCCATTGCTTTCTACGGAGTTAACCACGGCGCCCATAGGTCTTCCCAGCCCCAGCGATTCGGCGAGCTCCTTGGTGACCTCCTGAATCACGACACCCAAGCGACCACGACTGACTTTACCTGAGATGCGCAGCTGGTTCTGGATTTCCATGGCCACATCGATGGGAATGGCAAATGAAACGCCCATGTAACCACCACTGCGACTGTAAATTTGCGAATTGATACCGACCACTTCGCCACGCATATTAAACAGCGGACCTCCCGAGTTTCCGGGGTTGATCGCAACATCGGTTTGAATAAATGGCACATAGTTTTCCTGCGGCAAAGAGCGCCCTTTTGCGGACACGATGCCGGCAGTCACCGAATTATCGAAACCGAAGGGGGACCCAATTGCGACGACCCATTCACCAACCTTTAGTTGTGCGGGATCACCCAGTTTGACGACCGGGAGACCTGTTGCATTGATCTTGAGCAAGGCGACATCTGTTCGCTTGTCGGCACCAATCGTCTTTGCTTTGAATTCGCGTTTATCGGTCAGGCGTACCGTTACCTCGTCAGCACCGTCAACCACGTGAGCATTGGTCAAAATGTAGCCGTCACCGCTAACGATGAAGCCGGAACCAAGTGACTTGTTTTCAAAATCACGCGGCACTCCTCCGCCAGGATTTCGGGGAATAAAACGCTTGAAAAACTCGAATGCGGGATCGCTCTCGTCGAAGGGGAATGGCATCGCCTGCGACTGCCCGCGCATGATGTGGGTCGTACTTATATTGACGACAGCCTGCCCCTGCTTTTCTGCCAATTCGGAAAAGTCCGGCAGACCACGTGTCTGGGCAAAGGCAAACGAACCAAAAAACAAAATGATGGAAAAGGCAATCAGGCGCTTCATGGACGACATAACCTCCGGATTCGATCAGGAACGGGAAATGATATGTGGGCGCTCGGTCAGATTTCCAGTATTGCGATGCGACCGGGCAATGACATAAAGGAATGCCGCACCCAGCCCGATTCCAGCACCAACCATCGCACTCAGGTCGCTTCCGAGCGTTGCACCCAGTGCCGCCCCGGCGATTGTTGCGGTCAACGGCAAAATATAGGCCAAATTCGCAGTACGACTGACGCTGCCAACCGCGACTGCGATCTTTACACGATCACCAACATCAGCACCGATTGTGTTTTCGACCCGATAGGTTTTCGGGCCACTGCAGAACATCTGGGTAAGATGCTGCCCTCCGCATCCGCCCTTTTCATGGCAGCGCCCGCATCCGCCCTGCTCTACTTCCACGTGCACCCATTTGCCATCCAGGGAACGTACGATGGCTTGAATAGTGTTTTGTTCGGTACTCATGCTTACCAGCGTTTGTCCGAGGCCGTATCAAGCAAGGGCCGCAGCTTTCCAGCCACCGCTTCGCGGGCACGAAAAATCCGCGAGCGAACCGTGCCTATGGGGCAATCCATGATGCCGGCGATTTCTTCGTAAGACATGCCGTCAATTTCACGCAATACGATAGCTGTCCGCAGCTCTTCAGGAAGCGCATCCATGGCTGCATTGATTGTTTGCCCAATTTGCTTGGTGAGAAGCAAGCTTTCAGGTGTGTTGATGTCGCGCAACTGCGACGCGTCTTCGAACGTCTCAGCTTCATCATTGTCAAATTCGGTCGTCGTCGGTGCTCGCCGCCCTTGTGAAACAAGATAGTTTTTGGCTGTATTGATACCAATGCGATATAGCCAAGTATAGAAGGCACTGTCACCTCTAAACGAAGGCAGGGCGCGATAGGCCTTGATGAATGCCTCTTGGGAAACGTCTTCGACTTCTGCCGGATCGCGAATGAAACGCGATAGCAAACGACCTAGCTTGCGCTGGTATTTGCTCACCAACTGGTCGAAGGCGTGTTTATCTCCGCCTTGCGCCCGCTCGACCAGTATTTGATCGATCTCGCGCTCACTCATGGCTCTCGTTTTCCCTGGGGTTTGGTCGTTGCTTTCTTTATGGCACAAGTATAGCGCAGCCATTTTCACGAAGCCGATAGGTATTTATCCCTATTTGTGACTATCTGTAACCGGATGAATCGTTTTCTGCATGCTATATTTGACCCAAAATAACTCTTACAGAGAACAGCGTGCAGAAATTTGACGTCCTCATCATCGGTAGCGGACTGGCCGGTCAATCCGCGGCCTTGCGACTGGCCTCCTCTCAATGCAATGTCGTGCTGGTCAGCAAACGCAGCCTAGAAGACTCTGCCTCCGGCTGGGCGCAAGGCGGAATTGCCGCCGTTCTCGACAGCCGCGATTCGATAGAAGCACATATTCAGGACACGTTGGTCGCTGGTGCGTGGCTGAATGATGAAAAAGCGACACGTTTTGTCGTCGAAAATGGCCGACATGCCATTGATTGGCTTATTGAACAAGGTGTTCCGTTCACAAAGGACGAGGCAGGCTACCACCTGACACGCGAAGGTGGCCATAGTGCGCGTCGCGTCATCCACGTCGCCGATGCAACCGGGATGGCTGTTCAGGACACGCTGACCAAAAAGGTTCGTGCCAATCCGAACATTACCGTGCTGGAAGACCATATTGCCATTGACCTGATTACGGGCGACAAATTGGGCACGGGCGAAAACCGCTGCTTTGGTGCTTATGTCCTGAATAATCGCGACGGAGAAGTCGTCACCATCGGCGCAGCAAACACCCTGCTGGCGACTGGCGGTGCAGGAAAGGTCTACCTCTACACAACCAATCCGGATACATCAACTGGAGACGGCATTGCCATGGCCTACCGTGCAGGGTGCCGGGTGGCCAATATGGAGTTCATTCAATTCCATCCGACCTGCCTTTATCACCCACAGGCCAAGTCCTTCCTGATTTCGGAGGCAGTTCGTGGCGAGGGCGGTCTGCTCCGCCTGCCAGACGGCACCCGCTTCATGCCGGAGCACGACGATCGCGCCGAACTGGCTCCTCGCGACATTGTGGCTCGCGCCATCGACTTCGAAATGAAAAAGCGCGGCCTGGATTGCGTTTTTCTCGATATCTCCCACAAGGGAGAGGACTTCATTCGCAATCACTTCCCCAATATTCACGCCCGTTGCCTGGAACTCGGCATCGATATCGCGCAGGAGCCTATTCCGGTAGTTCCTGCAGCACACTACACGTGTGGCGGCATTGTTAGCGACTTGCACGGTCGGACCGATGTTGCCGGACTATATGTTGCCGGAGAGGCTTCGTGCACTGGGCTGCACGGCGCCAATCGTCTCGCCTCGAACTCATTGCTCGAGTGTTTGGTTTTTGCCGAAGCAGCGGTCCAGGACATTCTGGCCAGCAAAACCACCAAATTTCCATCCTTGCCGCTGTGGGATGAAAGCCGAGTCACCGATGCCGACGAGGAAGTGGTCATCTCTCACAATTGGGATGAACTTCGCCGCTTCATGTGGGACTACGTTGGCATCGTCCGTACTACAAAGCGCTTGAAGCGAGCCAAGCACCGCATTGGCTTGTTGAGGCGCGAAATCGAAGAGTTCTATGCCAATTTCAGGGTCAGCCACGATCTGATTGAATTGCGCAACCTGGTCGCCACGGCAGACTTGATCGTTCGCTGCGCGATGCAGCGCAAGGAGAGCCGGGGCCTGCACTTCTCCCGCGATTTTCCGGAGATGGCTGCCAAGGCAAAAAATACCGTACTCAAGCGTCGTCGTTTGGCTCGCTGAAGTTCGCCTGCCAACGCATGAACATCCGCAAGCGTCTTAAATTTTCACTGTTTTTCCGGTCGACCGTGGCAATTAAGGTTGCTGTTCGAGCGTCGGCTGTTTGCAGACGGACAACGGTCAGCCATGGGTGAATGATCGCCCCAGGCTTGGGCACCGCCTGGACAAAATCGCTTTCACCGACTCGCGCAATGAAAATCTCCCCGTTCCTTTCGAGTCGGATTTGCTTGATTGCTGGAGTCAGTGCGTACCATGCCTGCATCGCCAGTAGCAGCACTGCACAGAACAAACTGGCATGAATTGACGGGGAACACCGAAAGCCTAGAATTGCTGCACTGGCCAAAATAACAGCAATCAGCAGGATGGTATCCAGAAGACGCGAACGGTGCAGTCCGATGAGGATCGGAAACTGCACCGTCCGTTTTCCCGCAGGTGTAGCTTAGATGCGCTTAAAAACGAGCGATCCGTTTGTCCCGCCGAAGCCGAAATTGTTCTTCAGCCCATATTCAATATCCATCGGCCGTGCCACATTGGCACAGTAATCAAGATCACATTCCGGATCCTGATTGAAGATATTGATCGTCGGTGGTGAGATCTGGTTGTGAATAGCCAAGACCGTAAACAAGGACTCAATACCACCAGCACCACCTAGCAGATGACCAGTCATCGACTTGGTTGAGTTAACGACCAGCTTGTAGGCATGGTCGCCAAAAGCCGCCTTGACGGCATCTGACTCGTTTTTATCGCCAAGTGGCGTCGATGTCCCGTGGGCATTCAAGTACTGCACATCGGCCGGCGCGATGCCAGCGTTCTTGAGGGCATTGACCATGGAACGGCGTGGGCCATCCATGTTCGGTGCTGTGATGTGATAGGCATCGGCGCTCATGCCATAACCAACCAGCTCGGCATAAATCTTGGCGCCCCGAGCCTTGGCGTGCTCATACTCTTCCAGAACCATGACGCCAGCGCCCTCACCCAGCACGAAACCGTCACGATCCTTGTCCCATGGCCGGCTGGCCGTAGTCGGATCATCATTCCGTGTCGATAGCGCACGAGCGGCGCAGAAGCCGCCCATACCCAAAGGAGATACGGTTGATTCGGCACCGCCGGCAACCATGACATCGGCGTCACCATATTCGATGATGCGTGCCGCATCACCAATTGAGTGCGTACCAGTCGTGCAGGCAGAAACCAGGGCGATATTCGGTCCCTTGAAGCCAAACTCGATCGATAGATTGCCTGAGATCATGTTAATGATCGAGCCAGGCACAAAGAATGGAGACACTTTGCGAACACCACCGACGTTATATTCGTCCTTGGTCGCTTCGATCAGCGGAAGACCACCGATACCAGAACCAATGGCAACACCAACGCGTTCGAGATCAACAACGTTTTCTTTATCCAGGCCTGCATCTCGCACTGCCTGAATGCCAGCAGCCAAGCCAAAATGAATAAAATCATCCATCCGGCGCGCATCTTTGGCGGAAATATATTGGGTAATGTCAAAGTTCTTGACCTCACCGGCGAACTGAACCGGAAAGGTTGAGGTGTCGAACTTGGTGACTGCGGCGATACCGGATTTGCCAGCAAGAATATTCTGCCAGGCTTCTTCGACGGTGTTTCCGACCGGGCTAACAATACCCAGACCGGTAATTACGACTCTGCGACGTGCCACGGTGCACTCCGAAAGCAAATGTAGCAAGGCCGGCCATGGGGGCCGGCCTTGCCTAAGTCAACGAGAATGAATTACTTCTTGTTGGCGAGGATGAAATCGACAGCCTGCTGGACCGTGGTGATCTTCTCAGCCTGGTCATCAGGGATTTCGCACTCGAACTCTTCTTCCAGTGCCATGACCAGTTCAACGGTGTCCAGGGAATCCGCGCCCAGATCGTCCACAAAGGAGGACTCGTTCTTGATGTCCGCTTCGTTCACGCCCAGTTGTTCGGCGACGATCTTTTTGACGCGCTCTACGATGTTATCCATTAGAAAAACTCCTTCCCCTCAGGGGTACGAAAAAAAACGTTACTAGTTTACCAAAAGCCGAGGCTTCGGGAAATCAATCCATGAACATGCCACCATTCACATGCACTGTTGTGCCTGTGACATAGGCGGCAGCCGGGGATACGAGAAAGCCGACAGTGCCGGCAATATCTTCTGGCGTACCGGCGCGACCCAGAGGAATCGTCGCCAGCATGGCCTGCTTCTGTTCTTCGGTCAACGCGTGCGTCATGTCGGTGGCTATAAAGCCCGGTGCGACACAGTTGACAGTGATGTTGCGGCTTCCAAGTTCACGCGCCAGCGAACGGCTCATCCCTGCGACGCCAGCCTTGGCTGCGCAGTAGTTGGCTTGGCCGGGATTTCCCGAGTAGCCGACCACCGAAGTGATGTTCACTATGCGACCGAAACGTGCTTTCATCATGCCGCGCATGACGCCGCGTGACAGGCGGAAAACCGCCTTCAGGTTCGTATCGATAACCGCATCCCATTCATCGTCGCCCATCCGCATGCTCAGATTGTCACGGGTAATTCCTGCGTTATTGACCAAAATGGTGACGGCGCCAAATTCCTTGGCAATATCGGCGAGCACCGAATCAGTCTGCGCAACGTCGCACACGTTCAGTGCAACGCCCTTGCCCCTAATACCAGATTCAGTCAGATAGGCCGAAATTTTGGCTGCCCCGTCATCGCTCGTTGCAGTGCCGATTACGGTAGCTCCCTGCTTGCCCAATTCGAGGGCTATGGCGCGACCAATACCGCGTGTCGCGCCAGTTACCAAAGCAATTTTTTCTTTCAGCATTGATTACTCCAAGCCGAGATTGGCTTCAATGGAGGCGGCATCGAACAGAGCGACGCCAACAACACCATCAGCACAACGCTTGGTCAGGCCGGCCAACACCTTGCCTGGACCACATTCGGCGACGGTCGTAACGCCCAGAGCAGCCATCGACTGGATTGTCTCGACCCAGCGCACCGGATTGTAGGCCTGACGGATCAGCGCATCCTTGATTTGACCTGGCTCGTTCTCAATGGCAACGTCAACGTTGTTGATAACCGGAATAAGCGGAGAGCTCAGGGTAAGTTCGGCCAAGCGGGCGGCAAGCTTGTCTGCTGCCGGGCGAATCAGCGAAGAGTGGAACGGTGCCGAAACAGGCAGCGCCTTGGCCATCTTCGCCCCGCGGGCCTTGCAGGCTTCCATGGCGCGCTCGACGGCAGCCTTGTGCCCGGCAATCACGGTCTGTCCGTTGGCATTGAAATTGACCGGCTCGACAACCTCCCCCTGCGCTGCTTCGGCACAAGCTGCTGCGATCCCCGCATTGTCCAGCCCCAGAACGGCAGCCATTGCGCCTGTGCCAACCGGCACGGCCTCCTGCATAGCTGCAGCACGCAAGCGAACGAGCGGTACGGCATCCTTGAAGTCAATCACGCCGGCAGCAACCAATGCGGAATACTCGCCAAGGCTATGGCCAGCGACGACTGCGGGCATTTTGCCGCCCTTGTCGAGCCACAGGCGCCAAGCAGCAATTCCAGCAGTCAGCATCACCGGCTGGGTATTCACCGTTTGGGTAAGCGTTTCGGCCGGTCCTTCTGCAACCATGGTCCAGAGATCATCACCTAAAGCGGTGGATGCTTCATCAAACGTTGCACGAACCACGGCAGAATCGCCGTAAGCTGCCATCATGCCAACGCTCTGGGAGCCTTGGCCTGGAAATACGAATGCAAAAGACATCGTTTCGTCTCCTGGTTCAGAATTCAAGAAGGGCTGCGCCCCAGGTAAAACCGCCGCCAACGCCCTCAACCAACACTTTTTGGCCGCGTTGGATACGTCCATCCCGTACAGCTTCATCCAGCGCAAGCGGCACCGATGCGGCCGATGTATTGCCGTGGCGATCAACGGTCACAATCACTTTGCTCCGGTCAACGCCCAGTTTTTTGCCAGTTGCTTCGATGATGCGGATGTTGGCCTGATGCGGAATCAACCAATCTACATCTCCGGTTTGAATTCCTGCAATCTGACAAACCTCTTCAGCAATGTCTGCCAGCACGCGTACAGCGAATTTGAAGACCGCCTGCCCATCCATGCGCAGGAAGGGGTCGCCAGTAACCTGGCCACCGCAAATTTGGCCAGGAACATTCAGGATTGAATTCTGACTGCCATCCGCATGCATCGCCGTAGACATGATTCCTGGCTTGTCGGATGCTTCGAGTACAACGGCGCCAGCGCCATCCCCAAACAACACGCAGGTTCCGCGGTCTTTCCAGTCAAGGATGCGCGAAAAAACTTCTGCGCCTATGACCAATGCTCTCTTGTGGCTGCCAGAACGGATAAACTTTTCGGCAATTCCAAGCGCATAGGTAAAGCCGGCGCAAACTGCCTGCACATCAAATGCGGCAGCGCCCTTGTTGCCCAGTTTGGCCTGTATCAGGCAGGCGGTACTGGGAAAAATAAAATCAGGCGTGGATGTCGCGACAATGATCAAATCAAGGTCGGTTGCGCAAATACCAGCCATATCCAACGCGCGCTGTGCAGCGATCAAGCCAAGTTCACTCGATGTTGTGCCGGGGCTTGCCAGATAACGGCTACGAATGCCTGTTCGGGTAATGATCCACTCATCGTTGGTGTCAATGCCACGCGCTGCCAAATCATCGTTTGTAACGGGGGTACCCGGAAGATAACTACCAGTACCGATCAAGCGTGCGTACATTCAAACACTCTCCACGACAACAACCTGTGTTGGCGCCATTTGGGCCAAGCGGTTGGTAATACGCTCCAGGACGCGATTTTCCGCCGCATCGTAAGCGCGGGAAATTGCGTTACCAAAAGCCAGGACATCAGCTGAGCCATGGCTTTTGACTGAAACACCTTTTAGGCCAAGCAGAATGGCGCCGTTGTAGCGACGATGATCGAAACGTTTTTTGAAATTATTGAGTACTGAAATAGCAATCAACGCAGCAATTCTGGTTAGCCAGTTACGTTTAAACTCGCCACGCAAAGACGAAGCCAGCATCTGGGCAAGCCCCTCCGACGTCTTTAATGCAACGTTGCCAACAAATCCGTCGCAAACAATCACGTCAGCGTCGCCTTTGTAGATGCCATCGCCTTCAACATTTCCGATGAAGTTCAGATCGGAGGCGCGCAGCAAAGCAGCCGCAGCCTTCACTACTTCATTTCCCTTAATGTCTTCTTCGCCAATATTCAGAATGCCGACCGTTGGCTGATCCTTGTGCTCCATTGCCGAAACCAGCATGGCGCCCATGATGCCGAACTGCAAAAGATGCTCAGGCCCGCAATCGACATTGGCCCCGAGATCCAGCATGTGCGTATGGCCGTTGACAGTTGGCAAAGGCGCGCAAATTGCTGGCCGGTCAATGCCTGGCAGCATTTTCAAAACAAAGCGCGATATCGCCATCAGGGCACCAGTATTGCCGGCTGAAACGCAGGCATCGGCCAAGCCTTCTTTGACTTGGTTGATGGCGATGCGCATCGACGAATCTTTTTTGTTGCGCAAGGCAAGCGCAGGCGACTCATCCATGCCGACGATTTCGGAGGCATGAACGAGGCGAATGCGGGAATCGTTGGCATGGTTGCCGAGCAACGGGCGCAACACATCATCCTGACCGACCAGGACGAGATTGGCTGACGGATGCTCCGCAAGGAATTGAATGGCCGCGGGCACCGTCACCGACGGACCGTGGTCACCCCCCATGCAATCAATGGCAATGCGGGTTGTCATGGCAAAATAAAAGGCAGGCGGCTCATTACGAACCGCCTGCCCTTCATTGAACGATTACTCGCCCTTGCCCTTGACTACTTTTTTGCCGCGGTAGAAACCGGCCGGCGAAATGTGATGACGCAGATGTGCCTCGCCAGTGGTCGGCTCGACGGCCAACGGGGGGGCGGTCAGGAAGTCATGAGCACGGTGCATGCCACGCTTGGACGGGGACTTTTTGTTCTGTTGAACGGCCATTTTCTTACTCCAAAAAAATCAGTTCGGCTTACCTTTTAGCCCAGACAATTTCGCGAACGGATTAATCCGTTCACCAGCATTGGCCGCGCCAGGTAAACCACATTTTTCGTGCCGCGGCGCTACAGGCAGACCGAGGAGGATTTCATCCTCAACCAACTCGACCACATCCAGTTCGCGCACTACCGGCAGGAAATCCCGGGTATCGTCTTCCAGTTCATCTTGCGACAACTCGGCACCCTCAGGAATTAATTCCAGAAGACTGTCGACATCAAGATCGCAAGGCACGGCTTCCAGGCAGCGCTGGCAGGCAAGCGGGAGCACTCCCGACACCACCAGATGCAGCATGGGCTCCCCGCTATCGCCCTTGAACCCAGCCAGACGGAATGTAACCTCTCCATCCATCTCCGCCAGCAAATCATGCAGGCGGTCAAGATCCTCGACGGCCAGCGTTCCCTCGAGAACACGACCATCTCTGGCAAAAGCGAAAGCGTCCGAAATCCTTTTCAATCTTGAACTGTTCCGACCTAAACATTGAATGATATTATTTTTGGCTTTCCAAGTCAAAACAAAGTGCTGCTTCAAGTATTCACTGCAACGCTTTGTTGTAACGGATTTTTCATGCCCCAGAACCTTATTCTCGCCTCAACTTCGCCATTTCGCCGTGAACTGCTCGGCCGACTGGGACTGCCATTCGACGTTGCCGACCCCCAAACAGACGAAAGCCCTCTTCCCGGAGAAACCCCCGAGGAGATCGCCTTGCGACTTTCAGAAGCCAAGGCGAAGGCCGTCGCTGCAACATATCCCGATGCACTGATTATCGGAAGTGATCAGGTTGCCACGGTCGACGGCCAAATATATGGAAAACCGGGCACCCATGAACGTGCCGTTGAGCAGTTGCGTGCACTATCCGGAAAGACTGTCAATTTCTTTACGGGACTCTGCCTGCTCAATGCCAGGACTGGAGAAGCCGAAGTTCGGGGCGTACCAATGCTGGTTACTTTCAGGCAATTAAATGATCAAGAAATAGAAAATTACTTGCGCCGCGAGCCGGCCTATAACTGTGCAGGCTCTGCCAAATCGGAAGGCTTGGGAATTGCGTTGCTGAGCAGCATGCGCGGCGACGACCCCAATGCTCTGGTCGGGCTGCCGTTGATCGCCCTGTGCGACATGCTGCGCAACCAGGGTGTGGCGGTCCTCTGATGGCCGGAACGCTCTATTTGATTCCGGTGCCACTTGGCCCAACTGCGCCGCAAGAGTCCCTGCCCGCAAACGTACTTGCTGTTGTCCGTCCATTAACGCATTTTGTCGTCGAGCAGGCCAAGACAGCACGCGCCTTCCTGAAGGCAGCAGGAACCGATTTGCCGCTACAGGAACTGCTGCTTCAGGAGCTGAACGAGCACACCAAGGCGAATGAACTTGATCGCCTGCTCGAACCATTACGCGCCGGTCACGATGTTGGCTTGCTTTCCGAGGCCGGCTGTCCGGCAGTTGCCGATCCGGGTGCCAATCTCGTCGCGCTGGCGCAAGCAGAAAATATTCGTGTCGTGCCGCTCATCGGCCCCTCTTCGCTTCTGCTGGCCTTGATGGCTTCCGGGCTGAATGGGCAACGCTTTGCCTTTCAGGGCTACCTGCCCGCGAAGGAAGTCGAGCGCACGAAAATGCTGCGCGACCTGGAGAGCGAATCGAAAAAGCGCCAGCAGACCCAGATTTTCATAGAAACTCCGTACCGCAACCGGGCAATGTTTGACGCCATTCTCCAGTCCTGTCAGCCAACGACGCGTTTAACAGTCGCGACCGACCTGACCATGCCAGGGGAGTCCGTGCTGACACGTTCGATCACAGCCTGGAAAAAGCAAACGCCGCCCGAAATCGAGCGGCGTCCCACAGTTTTTCTACTGCTGGCGTAATTTCTAGCGAAGGCTGACGCCTGCGGCGCTTTCCGAAAAGCCTTTCCAGAAGCCGGCAAAGGTGCTGGCGCCGAGGCGCTTGGCGAAACGTTCGGCAATGTTGTCCTTGACCGAATAGTCAAGGACCTTCTCGGCCTTGATGACATCACGAGCTACCGAATCGACGCTACCGAAATCGTCAGCCAGCCCAAGCTGGACGCTCTGTGAGCCTGTCCACATCAGACCCGAAAACATTTCAGGCGTTTCCTTGAGCCGCTTGCCTCGCCCGGTTTTGACGACGTCAATGAATTGCTGGTGAATGTCATTCAGTAAAGTCTGAGCGTGAGCCTTGTGTTGCGGCGCCTGAGGAGAAAATGGGTCGAGAAAACCCTTGTTTTCGCCAGCCGTCAGCAGGCGGCGCTCAACGCCAGCCTTATCCATCGTGCCGGTAAAGCCAAAACCGTCCATCAGCACACCAATTGAGCCGACAATGCTGGCCTTGTTGACGTAGATGCTGTCGGCTGCCACAGCGACGTAGTAACCACCGGAGGCGCACATATCTTCGACTACCGCGTACAAAAGCTTGTCCGGATGCTTGCCACGCAGGCGACGAATTTCGTCATTGATGATCCCCGCCTGGACTGGACTACCGCCGGGGCTGTTGATGCGCAAGATAATGCCAGCAACATTTTTTTCCTCAAAAGCGCTATTCAGTGCAGCGACGAGATTTTCTGCATTGCTCTCACCCTTGGCCTCAAGGACGCCATTGAGGTTAACCAGAGCAGTATGCCGCTCCTGATGCTCGGCACCAGCCCCCCAATCAACGACGGCAATCAATACGACCAGAAGGTAAACGAAGCCAAGTGCCTTGAAGGCGATTCCCCAGCGGCGCCGGGAGCGCTGCTCGTCGAGAGCGGCAAACACTAGCTTTTCGAGGGTTTTCCGTTCCCAGGCGGAGTCATTGTTGGGCGGTTGGGGGCTATCCATGATTGTTTTCTTGCTCTAAATAAATCTGTCCATCGATCTCTTGTACCTTCAGGGGTTTCAATCCCCTCCCCTGACAGCGGCCACTGAGACATCTGCCTGACTCAGGAGCATAAAGTGCGCCATGAATCGAGCAAATCAAGTATAGCTTGGAATCATCAAAGAATTCGCCGGGTTGCCAGTCAAGTTCAGCGGGAACGTGCCCGCACTCGTTCAGATAGGCATGTGCCAGCCCATGAAAGCGGATAACGAATGCCGGGGTCGTACGTCCGTGGCGCTCGACGGTGAATCGAAACCCTCGCCCGGTATTTTCAACCTCACTACCAGCGCAGATCAGGCGCAATCCCGCAGCCACTGATCCAGTTCCTTCACGCTATGCAGACAGGTTACCGGCTTGTGCTCCAGAAGGTGGTCGTGTGGATGGGCGCCATAGGTAACCGCCAGGCTGTCGACGCCAGCGTTGGTCGCCATCAGCAGATCATGCGACGTATCGCCGATCATGACCGTTGACTCCGCGGCTACGCCAAACTCAGCCATCAGTTCGAGCAGCATCTGTGGATGCGGCTTTGAATGGCACTCATCAGCGCAGCGAGATGCCTGGAACAGCGGACGCAATCCCGAATGATCGAGTGCTCGTTCAAGACCAAGTCTGCTCTTCCCCGTTGCCACCGCCAAAATATGTCCGGCTGCCTTGAGGCGTTGCAGCATCAGAGGCACACCTTCGAACAAGGACAGACTCTGATCGCCTGCCAGATAGTGATAACGATAGCGCTCGACCATGGCCTGCGTGCTATCGGGAGGCAAATCCGGTACGGCATGGCGCAAGGCATCCGCCAGCCCCAAACCAATGACGTGGCGGGCTCGGGCGTCATCTGGGACCGTCAAGCCGAGGTCACGGCAAGACGCCTGGATGGCGTGAACAATGGCGCCAGCCGAGTCGAGAAGCGTGCCATCCCAGTCAAAAACTACCAGTTCGTATTTCATCGTTTGCTTAATATCTCGTCCACATTATCGGATTTGAATTCTGGGTCGTTTTTCCGGTTGACCGTGGCAATGTAACTTCCGAAACTGTCCGGCAACGGTGCGATGCATTCGACTGGCGCAGCCGTCAACGGGTGGCGAAAAGCCATCCGCCAGGCATGCAAAGCCATGCGCTTCAGGCCATCGCGCTTGAGATTCTTGTTCAACGCGAAATCGCCGTATTTTTCATCACCGAGAATGGGAAAACCGAGATGCGCCAGATGAACGCGGATCTGGTGCGTGCGCCCGGTTTTCAACTGCGCTTCGAGCAGGCTCATATCCGACCAGCGAGCCAGCAAACGGAAGATGGTATGCGAAGCCTTACCCTCGGGATTGACCGAAACGCGGCGCTCCCCCCCCTCGGTCAGATACTTGTGCAGAGGTAACTTGACGTGCTGGGTAGTGTTCATCCAGCGCCCCTTGACCAGAACCAAGTAGCGCTTGTCAGCTCCAGCGCCATGTTCGCGGAACATGTCGTGAAGCGCAGTCAGGGCCAGTCGTTTCTTGCCAACGAGCAGCACGCCGGAAGTTTCTCGATCAAGTCGGTGCGCCAGTTCGAGAAACTTGGCTTGCGGCCGTTGCCGGCGCAATGCTTCGATCACACCAAAACTGACACCGCTGCCGCCATGGACGGCAATGCCTTCCGGCTTGTCGATGACGAGCATTGCCTCATCTTCAAAAATGATCGGCAAATCGACGCGTTCCTTGGCCACTTCGTCGACTTCAATTTGCGGCCGCTCGGCAATCCGAATAGGCGGAATTCGTACGTTGTCGCCGGCGCAAAGGCGATAGGTTGCATCAACCCGGCCGCTATTCACACGTACTTCTCCGCTCCGCAAAATCCGGTAGATATGGCTCTTCGGAACCCCCTTGCAACGTCGAATCAAAAAGTTGTCGAGGCGCTGCCCCTCTTCCTCTTCGCCGATCACCGCGTGCGTGACTGAATTGTTACCTACCCCGGTCATTTTCTAATATACTGCCTGCGTTCTACGTCTCGGTTTGCAAGAGATGCCGAACCGTCAGACCGTTTGTGACCTTGCGCTAAATGCGCGACCGCCAAGCGGCAGGCTCGAAAGTCTCACCTGTGCCAACTGCCCAGGCCAGACCAACGTAAAACGACTGGTTAAGTTCACTCACCAAAAGTAGTGATGTTAATGGATAAGCCCACTGTAAGCACGCACGGATTGCCCGTTGCAGGAATTTTCAGGTCGCGCATTTCAATAAAAAGCACGCGGCCGTTTGTTGATCAGCACATTCACCATCGCCTTTGCCAACCATTTATGACGCAACCCGAAAACTGAAACTGTCGCTGCCTGCCGGGCGTTTCGTTGTAGCGTGCTGCCGTGCGCTGGAGCCCGAAAATAATGAAACGCATGCTATTCAATGCGACACAGGCGGAAGAACTCCGTGTCGCCATTGTCGATGGTCAAAAACTGATTGATCTCGACATTGAGTCCGCCGCCAAGGAACAACGCAAAAGCAACATCTACAAGGGTGTAATTACCCGCATCGAACCGTCGCTCGAAGCCTGCTTCGTCGACTACGGTGCCGACCGCCACGGTTTTCTCCCCTTCAAGGAAGTCTCCCGCGCCTTCTTTTTGCCGGGCACAGAAGCCGGCCGCGCCCGAATTCAGGATGCGCTGAAGGAAGGCCAGGAACTGATTGTCCAGGTTGACAAAGACGAGCGTGGCAACAAGGGTGCAGCCCTGACCACCTACGTTTCCCTGGCCGGTCGTTATCTCGTACTGATGCCGAACAATCCGCGCGGCGGTGGTGTTTCCCGTCGCGTCGACGGTGACGAGCGCGCTGAGCTGCGTGACGTCATGGATCAGCTCGAAGTACCCAACGGCATGAGCCTGATCGCCCGCACTGCTGCCATCGGTCGTCAGGCCGAAGAACTGCAATGGGACTTGAACTACCTGCTGCAACTGTGGACCGCCATCGACGGTGCCGCCCAGCAGCAGAGTGGCGCCTTCCTGATCTATCTCGAAGGCAGTCTGGTGATTCGCGCCATCCGCGACTACTTCCAGCCGGATATCGGTGAGATCCTCATCGACACCGACGAAGTTTACGAACAGGCCCGCGCCTTCATGGGCACTGTCATGCCAGGCAACGTCAATCGCGTAAAACGCTACCGCGACGACGTGCCGCTGTTCTCGCGCTTCCAGATCGAACACCAGATCGAAACTGCCTTTGCCCGTCAGGTCAATCTGCCGTCTGGCGGCGCCATCGTCATCGACCACACTGAAGCGCTGGTCGCTGTCGACGTGAACTCCGGTCGCTCGACCAAGGGAGCTGATATCGAAGAAACCGCACTCAAGACCAACCAGGAGGCGGCCGACGAATTAGCCCGCCAACTGCGCTTGCGCGACCTTGGCGGCTTGATCGTTATCGACTTCATCGATATGGAAAGCCAGAAGAACCAGCGCGACGTCGAAAACCGCCTGCGCGACGGCCTTCGGTTTGACCGTGCCCGCGTTCAGATGGGCAAGATCAGCCGATTCGGCCTGATGGAACTGTCCCGTCAGCGCCTGCGCCCTGCCTTGGCCGAAACCAGCTACATCCCCTGCCCGCGTTGCACTGGCACCGGACACATCCGCTCGACCGAATCCGCTGCGCTGCATATCCTGCGCATTCTGGAAGAGGAGTCGATGAAGGAAAACACCGGCGCCGTTCATGTTCAGGTTCCAGTCGATGTGGCCACCTTCCTGCTCAATGAAAAGCGCCCGGACATCCAGGCGATCGAGTTGCGCCACAAGGTCACCATCCTGCTCATCCCGAACATCCATCTCGAAACGCCGGCCCATACCATCACCCGCCTGCGCCACGACGACCTGAATCAGGATGACATCCGCGAGCCGTCCTACCGCATGGTCGATATGCCTCTTGAGGAAGCCATCAAACAGGCGACCCAGCAAGAGATAGTCAAACCCCGGCAGGAGGCGGCAATCAAGGGTATTTCGCCCGATCAGCCCGCGCCTAACCTCCCGGAAAAGACAGAGGCACCGGTCGCAGCACCGGTCCAGCCGGAAGCCGGTATTTTCTCCAAGCTGTTTTCGTGGCTCCGCGCTCCGGCAAAGCCGGTCGAAACGGTTGTTGCGCCGGAACCGGCGAAGAAGCCCCGCGAAGGTCGCGGTGATGGTCGTCGAGACCGCGATGGTCGTCGTGGCGGCCGTAACGGTAACAAGCGCGATGAAGAACGTGGAGACCGCGGCGAACGTAACAAGGATCGCGGCAACCGCAATGAACGTGGTGCAGAAAAGGCACCTTCAGACGAGTCGACCGCAGGCAACACCGAACGTCAGGAACGCCGTCCGCGTGGTGAGCGCAAGGGGCGTGGTGAACGTCCGCAAGCAGAGGCGGTTGAGAACAAGCTGGCGCAACAGGCATCAGGTGCGGATTTGTCCGCATCAGTCACCCCGCTGACCGGCAACGAAGCGCAAGAGGCCAATGGCAGCGAAGAACAAGGCAATCGCCGTCGCGGCCGTCGTGGCGGTCGCGGTCGTGGTGAGCGTCGCACCGAAACAGAGACTGTGGCACCTGCTGTTGAAACTGGCGAGATAGTTACCCCGGTTCAGGAAAATGTAGAAGCAGCCAGTCAGGAACCGGTGATCATTGTCATCCCCGCAGCCGAACCGGTCGCCGCGGTCGAGGCCATCGCACCGGCAATCGAGTCAACTCCGGTAATGGTTGAGCCCGAAATTGCAGTTCCTGACGCTGTTATCGCACCTGCGCAAGCCGAACCGGAACCTGCACCGGTTCAGGCAGCAGTAATTGAGGCTGCGGCTGTCGAAACGATTGCTGTCATCACTCCACCAATCGCCGAAACCGTTGCCGTCCAGTCAACCGTTGTTGCTCCTGAACCGATTGACCTAACCTCGGCTTTGGCTGAAAGCGGATTGGTTCTGGTTCAGACAACCGCACCTGCTGTCGCCATTGCCCAAGCTGAACCTCCGGTCAAACTGGGACGTCCGCGCAAGCAACGGTCCGTTACCGAGCAAACCGAAAACGAGCCGCTCGTGATGGTTGAAACGGGCAAATAATACGTCGATGACGTAACAAAGAAGGGGCTCCCGTGGGAGCCCCTTCTTATTCCTGGTGCCGCCTCAGGAATCTTCCAGTTTCTTTTTTATTTCCTCGACCAGACCCAGCGAAGCATCCTCGACCATGTCCAGGACGAGGTCAAAACCATGGCCCAAGCCATAGTACGGATCGGGCACTTCGTCATCGTCAAAATTCTGGGAGTACTCCATGAACAATCCGATGCGCTTCTGTTGTTCCGGCGTGGCCATGCGCATCAGGGTATCCAGATTGCTCTTGTCCATGGCCAGGATTAGATCGAAATAGTCGAGATCCTGCCTGGCAACCTTTCTAGCACGTAGCTGGGAAAGGTTGTAGCCCCGTGCAGATGCAGCCCGCTGCGTCCGAGAGTCGGGAGCTTCGCCAACGTGATAGCCGTGCGTTCCAGCAGAATCAACTTCAACTTTGCTACCCAAATTATTGATTTTTATAAAATATCGAAAAACCACCTCAGCTGTCGGCGATCTGCAAATGTTGCCCATGCAGACAAGTAGCACGCGATAGCTCATATCGTCTCTCCGTCAGGGTCGTGTTGCGCCGCACCGAACACCCGCTCCCTGAGCCGGAAAAGTTCGTCGCGGGCTGCCGCCGCTTTTTCGAATTCCAGGTTTCTCGCGCACTCCAGCATCGATTTCTCGAGCCGCTTGATTTCCCTGGCCACTGTCTTTTCATCCATGGCCTCGTATACGGCCAGTTGCTGAGCGGCCTTCTGCTCGGTCTGGGCCGATTCTGCATCATAAACGCCATCGATGATGTCCTTGATCTTCTTGGACACACCGCGCGGTGTGATGCCGTGCTCCAGATTGAAGGCAATTTGCTTCTCTCGCCGCCGCCCTGTTTCAGCAATGGCGTACTGCATTGACCGTGTAATCGTATCAGCATACAGGATTGCGGTGCCATGGATATGGCGCGCCGCACGGCCAATTGTCTGAATTAATGATCGCTCTGAACGCAGAAAACCTTCCTTGTCAGCATCGAGGATAGCAACCAGGGAAACCTCCGGAATATCCAGCCCTTCACGCAGCAGATTGATGCCGACGAGAACATCGAACTCCCCCAGGCGCAGGTCGCGAATGATTTCGACCCGCTCGACAGTATCAATGTCGGAGTGCAGATAGCGAACCTTGATGCCGTTGTCGGCAAGAAAATCCGTCAAGTCCTCGGACATGCGCTTGGTCAGCGTTGTAACCAGCACCCGCTCACCAACCGCCACTCGCTTGCTAATTTCTGCCAGAAGATCGTCAACCTGAGTCGATGCCGGCCGAACAATTACCTCGGGATCAATCAAGCCAGTTGGCCGGGCAACCTGCTCAACCACCTGCCCTGCGTGCTGTTGCTCATAATCGGCCGGCGTGGCCGAAACAAAGATGGTCTGGCGCATATGCGCCTCGAACTCATTGAACTGTAACGGACGGTTATCAAGTGCTGACGGGAGACGGAAGCCGTAATCGACCAGGTTCTCCTTGCGCGAGCGGTCACCCTTGTACATCCCGCCAACCTGGCCAATGCTGACATGCGACTCGTCAATGAACATCAGCGCATCAGCCGGAAGGTAGTCAATCAGCGTCGGCGGCGACTCACCCGCCTTGCGCCCGGAAAAATGTCGCGAGTAATTCTCGATACCTTTGCAGAAGCCGATCTGATCGAGCATTTCCAGGTCAAATCGGGTGCGCTGCTCGATGCGCTGCGCCTCTACCAACTTGTTGTTGCGGGTAAAAAAGTCGATGCGTTCGCGCAACTCATCCTTGATTGCCTCGATGGCACGCAGGACGGTGTCCCGCGGAGTGACATAGTGCGACGCGGGGAAGACCGTGAAACGGAGCGCCTTGTGCAGCAAATGGCCGGTCAGCGGATCGAAAAACTGCAGCGCTTCAACCTCGTCATCGAATAGCGAAACACGAATGGCATGCTCGGCATGCTCAGCTGGAAAGATGTCGATGATATCGCCCCGCACACGAAACGTACCTCGATGAAAGTCCATCTCGTTTCGCTCGTACTGCATGTCGGTCAGTCGCTTGACGATGGCCCGCTGATCGAACCGGTCGCCAACGCGCATGGTCAGGATCATGTTGTGGTATTCGTCGCGATCACCGATGCCGTAAATGCAGGACACTGTAGCAACGATAACGACGTCCCGCCGTTCGATCAGGCTTTTCGTTGCCGACAGACGCATCTGTTCGATGTGCTCGTTGATCGAGCTGTCCTTCTCAATAAACAGGTCACGGGACGGTACGTAGGCTTCCGGTTGATAGTAGTCGTAGTAGGAAACAAAGTACTCAACAGCGTTCTCGGGAAAAAACTCCTTGAATTCGGAATACAACTGAGCCGCCAGCGTCTTGTTCGGCGCCAGCACCAGTGCGGGACGACCTGTACGCGCGATGACGTTGGCCATCGTATAGGTTTTGCCGGAGCCCGTGACGCCAAGCAAGGTCTGGAACGACAGGCCGTCTTCCAGCCCCTCGACCAGCAACTTGATCGCCTCTGGCTGGTCGCCCGCCGGAGGAAAGGGTTGGTGCAGTCGAAATGGGCTGCCATCAAAGCAGACAACCGGAATGATGTTGTTGGTTTCGCTCATGCTAAAATTCTTAGGTTTTTCGTCGCACGGCAAATCGGCTGCGCGAACATTGTTTGTATTATTTCACGGAGTTCCTATGTCCTCTTCGATCTTCGCTGCGGTGGAAATGGCCCCGCGCGATCCTATCCTCGGTCTGAATGAAGCCTTCAATGCCGATGCGCGCACCACCAAGGTCAACCTCGGTGTCGGCGTGTATTTTGACGACAACGGCAAGATCCCCCTGTTGGCCGCGGTCAAGGCCGCCGAGGATGCCCGCGTGAAAGCTGCCTTGCCGCGCGGTTATCAGCCGATCGAAGGCAATCCGGCCTACAACACTGCGGTACAGAACCTGCTGCTCGGCAAGGACTCAGCCTTGATCGCCAACGGTCAGGTTATCACTGCTCAAGCCCTGGGTGGCACCGGCGCCCTCAAAATTGGTGCCGACTATCTGAAGCGCCTGAACCCGGATGCCAAGGTCTATATCAGCGATCCGTCCTGGGAAAATCACCGCGCCCTGTTCGAATCTGCCGGCTTCGCTGTTGAAAATTACCCTTACTACGATGCCGCGACGCGCGGTGTCAATTTCGCCGGCATGAAAGCCTGCCTGAACGGCCTGGCTGCCGGCTCGATCATCTTGCTGCATGCCTGCTGCCACAACCCGACTGGCGCCGACCTGTCGGATGTCCAGTGGGCCGAAATCGTCGCCATCTGCCAGGATCGCGGCCTTGTTCCTTTCCTCGACATGGCCTATCAGGGCTTTGCCGACGGCATCGATGCCGATGCTGTGGCAGTTCGTGCCTTCTCGGCTTCCGGCCTGCAATTCTTCGCCTCCAGCTCGTTCTCCAAGAACTTCTCGCTGTACGGCGAGCGCGTTGGCGCACTGTCCATTGTCACCGCCGGCAAGGAAGAATCTGCCCGCGTCATGTCGCAAGTCAAACGCGTTATCCGTACCAACTACTCCAACCCGCCGACCCATGGTGGCGCACTGGTAGCTGGCGTTCTCGCCTCTGCAGAGCTGCGCCAGATGTGGGAGACCGAACTGGCAGGCATGCGTGACCGCATCCGTGCCATGCGTACCGGCCTGGTCGATGCCATCAAGGCCCAAGGAGTTGCGCAGGACTTTTCGTTCGTTGCCCAGCAGCGCGGCATGTTCTCCTACACCGGCCTGACCGTTGCCCAAGTTGATCGCATGCGTGAAGAGTTCGGTATCTACGCCGTATCAACCGGACGTATTTGTCTGGCTGCGTTGAATACCAAGAACCTGGATTACGTGGCCAAGGCAATTGCGGCAGTCACCAAGGCCTGACCGCTTAGGTAGCCAAACACGAAAAGGGCGGAACTCCGGTTCCGCCCTTTTTTATTTTCGGGTTGTCGCGCTCAGGTCAGGCAGAGTACCAAAAACATGAACTGACGCATTTTGGCTGGAGACTGATGTCTGCATGGTGACAGCCATATTGCCATCGACCTGCCCGCTACGTCCGGAAGTGAACTGACCAACCGCGGTCACCATCCCAGCGTCCATCCTGACATCGCGACCGACAACCTGCTTCGGTGTGATATTTATCGTCGAACGCAACCGGTCGAATTTGGTTGAGCCTGCACGCACCTCGGACACACCACTGCGCCGAACCGCCTCGCCAAGGTCTACGCCATGCAAGGTGCCGCGGGTAATTTCCGTGCTCAACACTGCCTCAACATTGCCCCACAGCCCATCCCAGTCAGGTGCGCTGGAACGCAGACGTATCGTCCCGCTCATATCACCGTCTATTTTGAGGGAAGGCGCAAAAGCGCCGCTAACCTTGCGGCTATCGAGCCGGCTCAAAGTGCCATCGCCCGCCATTGACAAGCCATTGCTCCAGTCGAGAAGCCAGTTTCCTCGCAGAATGCCGCCCAGGAAAGTGGTATCGATGTTTTGAATCAGCAACTTGTTCTTTTGCAACAGCCCTTTGGCTTGCAGAGATGCGAATGAAACCGCTGTTCCCATCGGTGCCCAAGCCCGTCCTTCAATGCTCAGAGCCACTCCCTGTTCACCGGGTTGGGCATAGACGAGCATGCTGCGGTCGACTGTCTCAAATGTTGCTTTTTCAAGGGCTCCGTCAGGGTGAAATGCAAGCTCGCCAAAAAGATCGCGGAAAACAAGACTGTCACCCAGCCCCAGTTGCAAATGGTCGACGACCAATTTTTTGATGATCAGCCCCTGACTGCCAGCCACTCCCCCCATGAACATTGGGAAGGCCAGAAGATGATTGGCTGGCAATGCAGCTCCCGAAACCTCAACTTTTGCCACGTGATATGGCGGATTGCCCAGCAGTGAAAGAGGCGACGAAATACGGACTTCGGCAATCCTTCCTCCCGCCGATTCACCAATATTTACCCCCGTCAGCTTTAGCGAAGGACTCGGAAAAAGCGCTACACCGACCTGGTCAATTTTGACCGTGGCATTGAGCATCCGCGTCGCTGATGCCTCGATAGCCGGCTTGAACTGCTCATAGGGATAGAAAACAACCGTTGCAAGCAGAAGTGACAGGATCGCCACAACCGCCAAAAGCGCCTTGCGCCCCGTTGACATGCCTTGCTGGTACGGATGAAATTCTGGATCGCGGCTTTCAGCAACAACTGGTTGAACCGCTTCACTTCCTGACTGGGTTGGGGAAGGAAGAATTGGCTTGCCGAATGAGGAAAAATTGCTCGCCGCGCTCTCACCCCTCTTTGACTCCGGGCCCAGTGACTTGGGCCCAAAAGTCGAAAACTCCGACATCGGAGGAATCGGCGATAACTTTTCCTGCGCGGCCTCCTGACGAGCCGCTTTTTTGCTTTCTTCCCATACCGACACTGCTGCAATGGTCGGCGCGATATAGCCGCCTTCTTCAAGTTCGCGCAACGCTGATTGAACCAGCCGGGGATTTCCGATTTTTGCGGTCAACTCCTCAACGCTCATTTTTCCGTCGACCTGCACCAAAACCATACGCAGATTGCGCTGAACAACGCGTGTGCTCTGGCGAACCGCCTCATCGCCAATCGGCGTTTTTGCATAAACCAAATTGGAATCCATAAACCTGATTTTTCTTCTTAAAAAACCACAAGATGCTTGACAGCAGAGGATTCTACTCCTATAATGCGCATCTCTGTTCCTCGATAGCTCAGTTGGTAGAGCGCCGGACTGTTAATCCGTAGGTCCCTGGTTCGAGCCCAGGTCGGGGAGCCAGAAAAACACATCAGAAAGCCCAGCCAAATTGGTTGGGCTTTTTGTTTTGTTGTGTCAATTTCATGCCCTCCCCGTTTTTATTGCCATACTGCGAAATGTTGAAGCGGAGATCATAGCATCATCCTCATGGCATCTCTGAACCGAGCGGTTTCCTGGCCATTCCGATGCGCACACACCGGTAGCCCGAGGGATCATTTTCTCGCGGCAAGAAACTTTCTGGATTTTTGATGTCTCTACTTGTTCGAGGGCGGTCACCCATCGATAATCGCCGTCCTGACAGTAGCTCTACTCCTTGTAGGCCATCATGAATCGTTCGCCATGCAAAACGAAACACTTCGACAGGAAGTGACACCTGTCGGCCTTGCCGACTTCACGCCACGCATCGACCCCGCGGCAATGGGGCACCAGGAAGGCACTCTGCTCGATAAATACGGGCGGCGCATTTCCTACGTTCGCCTATCCATTACCGACCGCTGCGATTTCCGATGCACGTATTGCATGGCCGAGGAAATGACATTTCTGCCACGCCAGTCGGTGATGAGTCTTGAGGAGTGCTTGCGCGTTGCTTCGGTGTTCGTCGGCCTGGGCGTCACCAAACTGCGGATCACGGGTGGTGAGCCACTCGTCCGCAAGGATGCCATGTGGCTGATTGAGCGCTTGGGCGCCCTGCCCGGTCTGGAAAATCTGGTCCTGACCACCAACGGTTCCCAGCTCGACCGATTTGCTGCCCCTTTGCGAGCAGCCGGCGTCAAGCGCATCAACATCAGCCTCGACACCTTGAATCCGGAACGCTTCCGGAAGATCACCCGGATCGGCGATCTGGCCAAGGTGCTGCGCGGTATCGAAGCGGCCCGAGAAGCCGGATTTCGGCGCACCAAGCTCAATGCCGTGATGATGCGCGGCACCAACGACGACGAATTCGTCGATCTGGTCAGCTTCGCCATCAAAAATGAACTGGATATTTCGTTTATAGAGGAAATGCCGCTGGGCGAAATTCACGGGCGCAGCAATACCTATATTTCGTCCGAGGAAACGCGGGAAATGCTGTCGCGCCATTTCGAGCTGATTCCATCGACGGAAGATTCCGGTGGGCCGGCCCGTTATTGGCGCATTCCTGGTAGCGAATCACGCGTCGGCTTCATCTCTCCGCACAGCCACAATTTTTGCGATAGCTGCAACCGTGTCCGGATTACTGCCAAGGGTGAGCTTTACCCATGCCTCGGCCAGAACGATGCAGCCAATCTGCTGCCCGCGCTACGCGCCAGTAATGACGATGCTGCCCTGCGCCAGGCAATCATCGATAGCATGGGCATAAAGCCCTACGGGCACGATTTTACACAGCAAATGGATGCACCGCAGGTCGTCCGCTTCATGTCGATGACCGGCGGCTGATTTCGATTTTGGCCGTTTTTTCCGGTTGACCGTGGAATTTACGGATAAACCTTGCAGAAGCCGATGGCGTTGATCGGCGTCGTAAATTGGCCGAGCAAGGTAAAGAAAAGCGACAACAAAAGCAAAAAGGCGACCCAACGGGCCGCCTTTTTGTGCTGTCCGACCCAGTTGCGACAGGGTTGGCAGAAACTCATGCTACATCCTTACAGGCCGCGCACCGCGCGCTTGCGCTCGATTTCGGTCAGGTAACGTTTGCGCAGACGAATCGACTTCGGCGTCAGTTCGACCAGCTCGTCTTCTTCGATGAACTCGACGGCGGCTTCCAGACTGAGCTGGACAGCCGGCACCAGGCGAACCGCTTCATCGGTACCGGAGGCACGGACGTTGGTCAGTTGCTTGCCCTTGATCGGATTGACCACGAGGTCGTTTTCACGGCTGTGGATACCGATGATCATGCCTTCGTACAGCTTGTCGCCCGGCACCACGAACATGCGGCCGCGATCCTGCAGCTTCCACAGCGCGTAGGCGACGGCTTCGCCGTTGTCCTGGGAGATCAGCACGCCGTTACGACGCTCGGCAACAGTACCGTCCTTGACCGGAGCGTATTCGTCGAAAACGTGGCTCATCAGGCCGTTGCCGCGGGTCAGGTTCATGAATTCGCCCTGGAAACCGATCAGGCCACGGGCCGGGATGCGGTATTCGATACGGACGCGACCGCGACCATCCGGCACCATGTCCTGCAGGTCGCCACGACGCATGCCGAGGCTTTCCATGACGCCGCCCTGGGTGTCTTCTTCGACGTCAACCGTCAGCAGTTCATACGGCTCGCACTCGACGCCGTTGATGGTCTTCTTGACGACGCGCGGACGACCGACGGCCAGTTCATAGCCTTCGCGACGCATGTTTTCGAGCAGGATGCCGAGGTGCAGTTCGCCACGGCCAGCCACGTCGAAAACATCGCCGTTACCGGTGTCATGCACACGCAGCGCCATGTTGGTCAGCAGTTCTTTGTGCAGGCGATCACGGATCTGGCGGCTGGTAACGAACTTGCCTTCGGTACCAGCCAGCGGGCTGGTATTGACCATGAACTGCATGGACAGCGTCGGCTCATCGATCTTCAGCAACGGCAGCGATTCCGGTTGTTCCGGATCGGTCACGGTACAACCCAGAACCAGATCTTCGATACCGGTGATCTGGACGATGTCGCCAGCGTGGCCCTCTTCCAACTCGATCTTGTTCAGGCCCTTGTAGCCGAAAACCTGACCAATCTTGGCCTTGATCGGAGTGCGCTCGTGTTCGGCAGCCTCTTCTTCGGTACCGAACATGACCAGCACGTTCTGACCGGTCTTGACCTTGCCCCGATTGATCTTGCCGACGCCGATACGACCAACGTAGGAGGAGTAATCGAGGGCAGTAATTTGTAGTTGCAGCGGAGCTTCGATATCGGTATCTGGAGCCGGCACGTGACGCAGAATCGTGTCGAACAGCGGAATCATGTTTTCGCGTGGCTGATCCAGTTCCATGGCCGCCCAGCCGTTGAGGCCGGAAGCGTAAACGATCGGGAAGTCCAGTTGTTCGTCAGTCGCGCCGAGCTTGTCGAACAGGTCGAAAGTCAGATTGACGGCCTGATCAGGATCGGCGCCATCACGGTCAACCTTGTTGACCAGCACGATCGGACGCAGGCCGAGAGCGAGTGCCTTCTTGGTGACGAAACGGGTCTGCGGCATCGGGCCTTCGGCGGCATCGACCAGCAGGACCACGCCATCGACCATGCCGAGCACGCGCTCGACTTCACCACCGAAGTCCGCGTGTCCCGGGGTATCGACGATGTTGATGTGAACGCCCTGGTACTCGACCGCGGTGTTCTTGGAAAGGATCGTGATGCCACGCTCTTTTTCCAGGTCGTTGGAGTCCATGACACACTCGACCAGTTGTTGGTGAGCAGCGAAGGTGCCGGACTGGCGGAGCAATTGGTCGACCAGGGTGGTTTTACCGTGGTCAACGTGCGCGATGATGGCGATGTTGCGGATCGGACGAGCGGACATGGGAAGGCCTGAAAAATCAAAGGCGTGATTCTATCACCGATGGTGCGCCGCAACATCCCCAGCCGGCTTTTTATCCTTCTTTATTGCGCATAAAGTCGGCCGTATTGAAGAAATTGGTCAGCAGCACCTTGCGAACATCTTCGCTCAGACCAACATCCTCCATCGCCAACACCATGCAGGCGACCCACTGGTCGCGCTCCTTCGTGCCGATGGCGAAGGGCATGTGGCGCGCACGCAGCTTTGGATGGCCGAATTTCTCGACAAAGAGATCCGGGCCACCGAACCAGCCGGAAAGAAACATGAAGAGTTTGTCCCGGGAACCCGAAAGATCGGCCGGATGCATGGCCCGCAGCTCCGCAAAATGGGAAGTGGTGTCCATCAATTCGTAAAACCGCGCGGTCAGCTTGGCAACAGTGGCTTCGCCACCGATTTTTTCATAGGTCGTGGGCGTAGTGGCCTGGTCGGTCATCAATCAACTCGCAGTAGTTCGTAAGAAAGCTGTCAAGTGTAACGGAGGCCAGGGCAAATGCCGAGAACCTGGTTCAGACCGAGAAGCCTGCACTTTCGGCATGCAGAATGCCGCCTCGCCCATATTCCGCCTTGCTGCGGTACATGGCCTTGTCAACCGAGGCGATGACGGATTCCAGATCGCTGCCATGTTCCGGGTAGTTGCCGACGCCAATCGAAACATTGAAATCGATATTGTTCTGCCTTGCCCAGTCGTTGATTTGCTGGCGCACACGCTGCGCGACAATTTCACCGCCCTCCTGCGTGGTCCGCGGCAGGACAAGCAGGAACTCGTCACCCCCATAGCGCGCCACCAGATCGATATCGCGAACGTTGTCGAGAATGCGTTCGGCCACGGCAACCAGCACTTTGTCGCCGACATGATGACCATGCGTATCGTTCACGCTCTTGAAACCATCCAGATCAGCAAACAGCACGACAATCCTGCCGCCATGCGCCGCAGGGGACTGGAAAAGCTGGGAAGCTCTTTCGATCAATGCTCGCCGGTTGAGCATGCCGGTCAACGCATCAACATTTCTTTCGTGCGAGAGTTTCTGGCGAGCCCGTTCGATCTTGGCTGTCAGCGAATAGGAGTAGAGAACAACAATGGCAAAGAACACCAGGAAAAAGATGGCACTGACCGAGAAGATGGCGAGGTAATCGGGCAATCGCAGCCAGACTATGAGGATCGAAGCCCCCAAACTACCGATGACAGCTTCGCCAAAAAGCCTGAGACCGTAACGCATGCCGTTACCAAGGATGACCATCAGGAAAACGAGGAAACCCGGTGAGCTCAGCGTCGAATCAGCCAGCGCGGCGAATGAAGCAGCAGCAATGTCGACCCACATGGTCAGTCGCTGGCGCCACGGAGCGTGCGGCACACGCGTTGCATGCCACATAAAAAACAGGATCTCCATGCCATAAATTGTCATTACGACATTGACGACGGGCAGGCTTGCCCATGAGCGAACCTGAGCTTCGCCACCAAAGTTGAAATACATCAGCGCCAGGATACAAAACAGCAAGCGCGTCCAGTATTGCGCCCGCTGATCCTCCCATGACAGGCGATGCGGCGCCCCGTCGAGCAGGTGAAGATCAAGACGCTGGGCGAAACCGGGCCGCCGATCGGTCATCCGTCGACCATGGCAACCGCCCCTCTCGTGGTCTCGTCCTCTGTACATGTCTGCTCCGGCCATCCTGTCTTGATGCCGCACAAGCTGTCGAGAACCCCGGTCATATGACAAACGGAACGGGCTAAAGGCTTTCGAAGCTACGGAAAATGCGACTTTTTTAAAGTATCACCACTTCCCGCAGCCCCGTCAAACCCACAATGAATACTATTTTTTCCTGGGCCCCTGTTGCCGCTGCACGCTGGAGCGCGGCGCCGGCCCGGTCCGCCGAATATTCCCGGTGGATACAGCCGGCGCACCGCCCGTACCAGCCGGCTGCCAGGCCGGAATCAATTGCTTTTTGCCATTGCCAATCAGGTCGGCCCGCCCCATTTCCTTGAGCGCTTCGCGCAACAACGGCCAGTTGGCCGGATCGTGGTAGCGCAGGAAGGCTTTGTGCAACTTGCGCTGACGACCGTTGCGCACGGTCCCGACCTGTTCGCTGCTGCGCGTCACCTTACGCAACGGGTTGCGCTCACTGTGATACATCGTTGTTGCCATGGCCATCGGCGTCGGAATGAAGGTCTGCACCTGATCAAGGCGGAAATTGTTCTTTTTCAGCCACAACGCCAGGTTGAGCATGTCCTCGTCCTCAGTCCCCGGGTGGGCGGCGATGAAATACGGGATGAGGTACTGCTCCTTGCCCGCTTCGCGGGAGAAACGGTCGAACAGCTGCTTGAAGCGGTCGTAGGAGCCGATGCCCGGTTTCATCATTTTGGAGAGCGGCCGTTCCTCGGTGTGTTCGGGCGCAATCTTCAGGTAGCCGCCGACATGGTGGGTGACCAGTTCCTTGATGTATTCCGGTGAGCGCACGGCCAGGTCATAGCGCAGGCCAGAGCCGATCAGCACCTTCTTGACGCCCTTCAGCGAACGCGCCTTGCGATACAGCGAAATGAGCTTGCTGTGATCGGTATTCATGTTCTCGCAGATGTCGGGATAGACGCAGGACAGCCGGCGACAGGCCGACTCGATCTTCGGGTCCTTGCAGGTCAGGTGGAACATGTTGGCGGTCGGCCCGCCGAGGTCGGAGACGATGCCGGTGAAGCCCGGAGTCTTGTCGCGCATTTCCTCGATTTCGCGGATCACCGAATCTTCGGAACGGCTCTGGATGATGCGACCTTCGTGCTCGGTGATCGAACAGAAGGTGCAGCCGCCAAAACAGCCGCGCATGATATTGACCGAGAAACGGATCATTTCCCAGGCTGGAATCTTGGCTTCGCCGTAACTCGGGTGCGGCCGACGGGCGTAGGGCAACTCGTAGACCTGATCGAGTTCTTCCGTCGTTAGCGGAGTCGGTGGCGGATTGAGCCAGACATCGCGTTCGCCATGGGCCTGAACCAGCGCCCTGGCGTTGCCGGGGTTGGATTCAAGGTGGAAGGTGCGCGAGGCATGGGCGTAGAGCACCGGGTCATCCTTGACCTGCTCGTAGGACGGCAGGCGAACGACGGTATGGGCACGTCTATCCTGGCGCGCTGCCAGCCGCTCGGTGCGCGAAACGATGCGGATTGGCTGGGCGTTCGTTGGTGCCCCGTCTTCCACGGTCGACCGGGAATTTTGGCCATTTTTGGAATCGCCTTCCATGGCATACGGGTCGACGTGCTTGATCAGCGGGCCCGGCGTGTCGACCGAAGTCGAATCCATGACATCCCAGTCATCCGAAGGCAACCAACCGGACGGGGCCATGAAGGCTGTGCCACGCAGATCACGGATTTCGCTGATCTTCTCGCCCTTGGCGACGCGGTGGGCCAGCTCGACGATGGCCCGCTCGGCATTGCCGAAGAACAGCATGTCGGCCTTGGAGTCGGGCAGCACCGAACGGCGAACCTTGTCCGACCAGTAATCGAAATGCGCGATGCGGCGCAGGCTGGCCTCGATCGATCCGATGATCACGTTGCAACCCGGGAAAGCCTCGCGGCAACGCTGGGCATAGACGGTCACCGCCCGGTCCGGCCGCTTGTTCGGCTCGCCGTTCGGCGTGTAAGCGTCGTCAGAGCGGATCTTGCGGTCAGCCGTATAGCGATTGACCATCGAATCCATGTTGCCGGCCGTGACGCCGAAGAAAAGATTCGGTTTTCCCAGTTTTTTGAAGTCAACCGCAGAGTTCCAGTCCGGCTGGCAAAGAATGCCAACGCGGAAGCCCTGCGCCTCGAGCAAACGCCCGATCAAGGCCATGCCGAAGCTCGGATGGTCGATGTAGGCATCGCCGGTGACGAGAATGATGTCGCACGAATCCCAGCCCAGGGAATCCATCTCGGCGCGCGACATGGGCAGGAAGGGGGCAGGCCCGAAACGATGTGCCCAGAATTTGCGGTAACCGAAGAGGGGGCGGGTGTTTTGCTGATTTGAATCCATGCAATATTTTACCTGAGAGCGCCAGGGGCCATGGCATACTTGCCCTTTGTCCAAGAGCCCATCCCCTACGCGATGATGAATCTTCCCACCCGCGAACAGGCCGGTGTCCTGATCGTTTCCGTCAGCGGACGCATAGACCACATATCCAGCGAAGAGTTCACAAAAGCACTCGATCCCCTGCTTGATCAATGCGTTCAGGGGCGCCCTTCCGTCCTCCTTGACTTTTCCGGGGTTGATTACATCAGCAGTGCCGGCTTGCGTGTCCTGATGATGGCCTCGCGCCGCTCCAAGGCGCAAAAAGGCGTGTTCGCGATTGCCGCCCTGCAGCCCATGGTTCAGGAAGTATTCGCCATCAGCCGCTTCAACCTGATCGTGCCGTGCTATGTGAGCGTCGAAACCGCCTGCAAGGTTCTCGGCTCATGAATCAGGTTGTTTTCTGGGGTACTCGCGGTTCGCTGCCGGTTTCGCTGTCGCATCGCGATGTCCGGGAAAAAATCGTCGCCGCCCTGACCGCAGCCAACGGCAAGAATTTCAAGACCCGCACGGCCCTCGACGAATTCGTCGACAAGCTGCCGTTTTCCGTGGCCGGCACCTTTGGCGGCAATTCATCGTGTGTCGAGATCGTTGGCGACAGCAACGATCATTTCATCTGCGACATGGGCAGCGGCGCCCGGCCACTCGGCCAGGCGAAGATCGCCCGCTTCGGGGTCCCCAATCCGCAGACCTACCACATCTTCATTTCCCACCTGCACTGGGATCACCTCATGGGCTTCCCGTATTTCGCGCCCATGTACATTCCGGGCAACCGCATCGTCGTCCACGGTTGCCATGCGAATCTCGAACAGGCTGTCCGCCTGCAGATGCAGTCGCCCAATTTCCCCGTCGATTACGCCATGGCCGGTGCGAAGATCGAGTTCGACATCATGAAGCCCGACGAGACGCGTTATATCTCGGGCATCAACGTGACGCCCAAGCGCCAGATGCATGCCGGCGACTCCTACGGCTATCGCTTTGAAAGCCTCGATCGCACTGTCGTCTATTCGACCGACTCCGAGCACAAGCTGGAAAACCCCGACGAACACGCCGAATTCAGCCAGTTCTTCCGCAAGGCCGACCTCGTCATTTTCGACGCCATGTACTCGCTGGCCGAGGCCGTATCAGTCAAGGCCGACTGGGGCCATTCGAGCAACATCGTCGGCGTCGAACTCTGTCAGGCGGCCGCCGTCAAGCGGCTGGTCCTGTTCCACCACGAGCCCGTCCATGACGACAAGCAACTCTCTCGTCTGGTCGCCGAAACACGGCGGCTCGAGCAGATAACCCGGGGCAGCCGGGCGCCGCTCGAGATCATTTCTGCCTACGACGGCCTGACTATCGACCTGTGAAGCCTCCGGCCGGACTGCTCCTTGCGGCGATCCAGGCCGGACGTGGCCGGGCCTTTCCCCTGCTGTTGCTCATTGTCGGCGCCTTGGTGCTGAACGGCATCGAGCGCACGCCGCTACTCAACGTCCGCGAAGCGCTGTTCGATCAGTATCAGCGCCAGATGCCGCGGGCGCGCACCAGCGAGCCGGTCATTGTGGTCGGCATCGACAGCCAGAGTCTGGTGAAACATGGCCAGTGGCCGTGGTCGCGCGACCTGGTCGCCCAACTGGTGAACAAAATCCAGACTGGCAAGCCGCTGGCGCTGGGCATCGATATCGTTTTTGCCGAGCGCGACCGATACAGCCCGGAAGTCCTCTCGGCCCGGATGCCCGGCCTGCCCGCGGAAGTTCTGGCGACGCTGCCCGATCCCGACCGGGAACTGGCCCGCGCCCTGAGCGCTCATCCGACCGCCCTCGCCGTTGTCGGCCTGGGTAAGGCCCTGCCCGGCTCGACACAACCAGCCCGACCGCTACCGGAATTCAATCCGGGCACCAACCTCGACCTGCATCTCCCACAATATGCCGGGGCGCTGGCCAGTCGTCCGCTTATCGAAAAATCGGCGGCCGGCGAAGGCCTGATCAACGCCAGCCCCGGCGTCCTGCAGGCGAACAGCGAACGAGGCGTGCTGCGCCGGGTACCGACGATAGCCACCATCAACCAGTTGCCTTTCCTTTCGCTACCACTTGAAATGGTCCGTCTGGCACTCGGTGGCGGCGCCGTCGTACCCGAAAGCGGAAGCCGCGGCATGACGGCGATCCGCATCGGCGACTATCGTCTGCCGACGCAACCAAACGGCGAAGTGCTGCTCCATTTCGGTCGGGCCAACGCCAACTACTATCTGTCGGCAGCCGACGTTCTGGCCGGCGTGCATCCCCGGGAAATCTTCGACGACCGCTTCGTCATCATCGGTTTCAACAGTACCGGGCTGCAGGACCGGATCATCACGCCGCTCGGCGAAAGCCTGCCCGGCATCGACATCCACGCCCAGGTCATTGAAAGCCTGCTCAGCGGTCAGGCCTTGCAACGTCCGCACTGGATCCCGCTCCTCGAAACCGCCACGCTGCTGCTCGGTGGCCTGCTCCTCATCGCGACGATTCCGGTGCTCCGGCCGCGCTACGCCGTGCTCAGCTTCACCGTCTGGGGCCTGCTGCTGATTGCCGCTGGCTACCTGGCCTTTTTCTTCGGACGCTGGTTGTTCGACGGCGTCAGCCAGATCCTGCTGCTCGCGCCGGTATTCATCCTGTTGCTGGGCAACACGCTGGTCGCCGCCGACAGCCGGCGGCGCGAAGCGGAATTGCTACTCCAGCGCAGCCGCGAAGAGGCTGCCAGGGTGGCTGGCGAAATTGATGCCGCCCGGCGCATCCAGATGGGGCTGTTGCCGAATCCGGCGACAATCTTCGCCGGCGAACGGCGTTTTTCCATCGCCGCCCTCCTCGAACCCGCCCAGGCCGTCGGCGGCGACTATTACGACTGTTTCATGCTCGACCAACAACGACTCTGCGTGGCAATCGGCGATGTTTCCGGCAAGGGCGTGCCGGCCAGCCTGTTCATGGCCATCTCGAAGACCCTGACCGGTACGTTGACGCGGCGTCAGGCCGATCTTGGGCTGGCCGTCCGCGAGCTTGAATGCGAGTTAAGTCGCGAGAATGCCGAATACCTCTTCGTCACGGCCTTCATCGCCGTGCTGGATGTCGCCTCAGGTCGCATGGAATACGTTTGCGCCGGCCACGATGCACCCATCCTGCTGCGCGCTGGAGAGTTGTCGCGGATCGATACGGCAACTGCCGGCCCGCCGCTGTGTGCCGTCGGCGACTACCCCTACGTGGCCGGCGAACTGCTGTTGCAGCCCGGCGACCGGATCTGCCTGTTTACCGATGGCGTCACCGAAGCCAGCGCCGGTGCCGGCATGTTTGGCATCGGGCGTTTGCAATCGGTGATTCAAGACCACGCCGGGGCCGAGCTGCCAATCGCCGCTACGGCACTACGCGATGCCGTGCGCACCTTCGAGGCCGGTCATCCGGCAGCGGACGACCTGACCTTGTTATTGCTGCAGTGGCACGGCCAGACAGCTTCGGCAGCTAGCGAACGCTGATTTCAACGCGCCGATTTTTCGGCTCGTCGACTTCGTCGTCGGTCGGTACCAGCGGATCGCGCTCACCGCGACCGACCGCGGCCAGCTTCTCGGCTGCCACTCCCGATTCGATCAGCTGGTCACGCAGGCCTTCGGCCCGGGTTTTCGACAAGCGGTCGTTACCATCGACACTGCCAACGCGATCGGTATGGCCAATGACCATGACTTCGGAGGCCGGGCGTTCGGCGATTTCTTTGCGGATAGTGGCCAGCGCCGCCTGAGATTCCGGCGTCAGGACATTGCCGCCGGCTTCAAAGTAGAGGACATAGCTGCTCGGCCGTGGCGGTTGCGCGGCCAGGGCCTGGGCGAAGCGCTCCCTGACCTCCTCTGGCGACGATTGATATGCCTTGTTGGCATCCATGCTGCGCTTGGCCGCCGCATAGGGTTTGTCGAGAACAATTTCCCCACGGGTGTCGCGGATGACAACGGCGCTGGCCCGGCCATCGGCCGACGGCAGCAGGACGACGCGCTCGCTGGCACAGCCGGCCAGGGTCAGCAGCGCCACCAACATCAGGGAAACAGTCGGCTTATTCATCGCGACCACCTTCTACTTCGATCACGAACTCGGTGCCACGCACGCCAAGAACCGAGGTCGGCGTATGGAAATCGACCGATTCCGGCGTCCGTTTGGCGATCTTGCCCGAGGCAACGGAGAGCGTCCCCTTGCGGATGCGGATCGACATGTTGCCGTCCTGCGTCGCGTTATCGAAGGCAAATTTGTCGATGACGATCAACGAATTCGGCCCGGCCGACAACAGGGTGTTGTCGCGCAGGGTGACGCCCACCGAACCATCGGCGCCGGTGCGCACGCGGTCGGCGACCTCGATCGGGGTACCAACCGTAGCCGGCAGTTTCTTGCCGTCGCGTTCGACGCTGACCTGCCCCTTGGCGACCTTGACCATGCCGGCCGGGTCGGCAGCAAAGGCGGGCGAGCCGGAGAACAGGGCGAGCAGCGCACAAAGCGCAGCCCGATGTGCTTTAATCATGGCGAAAACCTTGATGATTCGATGACTGCACATTTTACGGACATTTCCGTCAGCGCGCGCTATGCGGAGCTTCCCGGGCTGATGGCTTGGGTGGCGGACTTGGCGGTTGGCCTGGGCATTGCCGCTGACGATTCGCTGCGCCTGCAACTGGTCATCGAAGAGCTGTTCACCAACACGATCACCCACGGCCACCATGGTGACAGCGAGCACAAGGTTAGCCTCGCCCTGGGCCGCAACGACGGTGTCCTGACCCTGCGCTACGAGGACGATGCGCTGCCTTTTGACCATTCCGAATTTGGGCAAAATTTCCGGTTGACCGCGGAAATCGGTGGTCAGGGCCTCGGGCTGATCCACGGCATGAGCAAAGCCATCCGCTACCAGCGGCTGGGGCAGCGCAACATCACCGAAATCGAGTTTTAGGCGCCGTTGCGCAAGGCCAGCAAGGGCGGCGTGGCGATCAACTGGCGAACCGCCAGCCAGCCAATGACTACTGCCAGAAAACCGCCGCCAACAGTCGATAGCGCCGGCAACCAGAGGCCGAACGACAAATCCAGCTGAAACGCCTGCTGGCCGACAATGCGCCCGAGCAGCATGGCGCCGATGGCCGCCATCAACCCGGCGACGCTGCCAATGACACCGAGTTCGACCAGCATGGCCTGACGCAGTTGCGCCCGTTGGGCACCCAGCGAGCGCATCACCGCCAGTTCGTAGCGCCGCTCGTCGAAACTGGTCAGCAAGGCCGAATACAGAACAATGCCACCAGCCAGCAAGGCAAAAACAAACACGAACTGCACGGCGCCGGCCACCTGACCGATAACCCCCTGCAACTGGCGCAGGATGGCGCCAACATCGATCATCGTCAGACCGGGAAATCGCCGGACCAGTTCGGATGCGGCATCAGCCCGTTCGGTCGGCAGATGGAAGCTGGTGATGTAGCTGGCCGGCGCATCTTCAATGACGCCAGGCGGCGTCAGGACAAAGAAATTGACGCGCATCGAATCCCAGGACAGCTTGCGCAGGCTGCTGGTTATTACCCGTTTTTCGACGCCGGCAACCGTAAACACCAGCTCATCTCCGAGCTGGATGCCCAAGGTCTTGGCCAGGCCATCTTCAACCGAGGCCAGGCCCTGCCCGGCTTCATCCGGCGCGAACCAGCGCCCGGCCGTAACCCGGTTGCCGGCGGGCAGATCGCTGCGCCACGACAGGTTGAATTCCCGTTCGATCAGGCGCTGGGCGCGTTCGTCTTCGGGAAAACTGGCCGGGCTGACTTCCTTGCCACCAATCCGGATCAGGCGGGCACGGACCATTGGCAACAGCTCAGCCTCGATGCCGCTGGCGCGCAGCATGTCGGCTACGGGTTGGCGCTGGTCGGGCTGGATATTGATGACGAAGCGATTCGGTGCGTCGGCCGGCACCGATTGTTGCCAGGCATCGAGCAATTCGGCACGAATCACGGTTAGCAGCAGCATGGCCATCAAGCCGATGGCCAGTGCGACGATTTGCACCGCGCTCGATGCCGCATGGCGGGTCAGGCTGGCCAGTCCCTGTCGCCAGCCGAAACCGGCCCCGCCACGCAGACGGGCAATGGTCGCGATGATCAGCCGGGCGATGACCCCAAAGCTGCCGAGGGCAACGACAAAGCCGCCGACGGCATAGGCGCCGAGCCGGATATCGCCAGCCACCCAGATGATCAGGCCGGCCAGCAGGACCAGCCCAAGGGCGTAGCCGCCGAGCGACGACGCCTGTGGCGGACCGAGTTCGCGGCGCATGACGCGCAGAGTTGGCACACTGGCCAGTTGCATGA
The DNA here is from genome assembly GCF_059420025.1 of Azonexus sp. GW821-FHT04F04. NCBI lineage: Bacteria > Pseudomonadati > Pseudomonadota > Betaproteobacteria > Rhodocyclales > Azonexaceae > Azonexus > Azonexus sp. GW821-FHT04F04. The sequence goes on from NZ_JBWKSX010000007.1 coordinate 137,609, forward strand.
GCGGCGGGAAAGCGAAGCCGAAGAGCAAGACGCCGGCGACGCCCAGCCCACCGGCCAGCGGCAACCAGCCGGGGGCCGGAAGGTCGAGAACGAGCAAGGCGGACAGCCAGTAAATCAGCACGAAATGCGCGGCATAGCCGACGATGCTACCGACAACAGCGGCCAGCAAGGCCAGCCAGAGAAACAGCCAGCCATGCAGGCGAAGCAATCCATCTTGAGTCATGCCCAGGCAGCGCATGACGGCACAGGCATCGAGATGGCGCTGCATGTAACGCCGTGCAGCCATGGCCGCAGCGACAGCCGCCAGTACCACGGTCAACACCGTCGACAGGCCCAAAAACCGCTCGGCCCTGTCCAGAGCGCCACGGATTTCCGGCCGGGCATTGCGCGTATCTTCGAGCCGTTCGCCACGCTCAAGACGTTGCGTCAGCCAGCCTTGATAACCGGCCACCGCCTTGGCCTCGCCGGCCGCCAGCAGGCTGTAGCGGATGCGCGCGCCGGGCTGGATCAGGCCGGTAGCCGGCAGGTCGTCGGCGTGCATCATGAGCCGCGGCGCCAGACTGAAGAAATTGACGCCCCGGTCCGGCTCGCGGGTCAGGATGGCCGCCACTTGCAGTTTTTGCGCGCCGACCGTCACCGATCCACCCGGGACGACCTGAAGTGCCGCCGAGAGCCGTTCGTCCAGCCAAACAGATCCAACGGCCGGACCTCCTTCGGCGGGAGCTCCCTCCTCGCCAGCCCGCTGGCTGGTTTCAACCCGGCCGCGCAGCGGATAACCCGGGCTGACCGCCTTGATATCGGCCAGTTGCGCCTGTTCGGGGCCGATGACCATGCTCGGAAAACCCCGCGTTTCGGCCAGCTTGAGGCCACGTCGGCGGGCCTCGGCGGCATAAGCTGCAGGCAGGGCGTGATCGGCGATGAGGATGAGGTCACCGCCCATCATCTGCTGCGCCTCGCGCTCCAGCGCCAGACGGACCCGATCGGCAAAGAAGCCGACGGCGGTGACAGCGGCAACGGCGATGGCCAGTGCCGCGAAGAGCAGGCGAAGCTCGCCGGAGCGCAACTCGCGGCCGAGCGTGCGCCAGGCGTGGGCGGCGATCATGGGCGTACCGACCAGCGGGCCCGGAACTCCGGTGCCGGCACAGCTTTTCCGTGCAAATGGCCCTGCAGTTGTTCGCAGCCGAGTCCGGCCAGAAATTCCGACTGCTCGAGCGTCTCGACGCCTTCGGCAACCACCTCAAAATCAAGGCTGCGGGCGAGTTCCATGACCGTTCTGATGATTGCCTCGTCACCCCTGTTCTTGCCGATTCCATCGATAAAGGATTTGTCGATTTTCAATTGTTGAACAGGCAACATTTTCAGATAGCTGAGCGACGAATAGCCGGTCCCGAAATCGTCGAGCGACAGGCTGATGCCGAGGTCACGCAGACGGGCGAGCAAGTCAAAGGCATCGCCAACGGCCATGACCACCGACTCGGTCAGCTCGAGTTTGAGGCTGGTCGCATCCATGCCGGTTTCGTCGAGAATCTGGCCGAGAACATCAACAAATTCGGGGCGTTCCAGTTGTTTGGCTGAAAGATTGACCGACACCTGCGGCAAATCGAATCCGCTCTTGCGCCATTGCATGACCTGCCTGCAGGTTTCGCGCAACACCCAGTTGCCAAGCCCGACGATCAACCCCGAATCCTCGGCCAGCGGAATGAAGCGCATCGGCATGACCAGACCCAGTTCAGGGCTGTTCCAGCGCACCAGGGCTTCGGCACCGACCAGCCGGCCACTGCTGGTCTCGACCTGGGGTTGCAGATGCACCGACAGTTCGCCGTTGTCGAGCGCCCGGCGCAACAGGTTTTCCATGCGGATTCGCTCCTGCGCGTCTCGCGTCATCTCAGGCGTATAAAAATGGAAATTGCCGCGCCCCAGAGCCTTGGCCCGATACATCGCCGTGTCGGCATTGCGTAGCAGATCGAGCACGCTGTCGCCATCTCCGGGGGAAAGGCAGATTCCGACCGAAGCCGTCAGGAATAGCTCGTGGTCCTCCAGTTTGAAGGGGTATTCGAAGGCTCCGATGATTTCGCGGGCGAGCATTTCGACTTCGTCTTCGCTGCGTACACCTTCCATCAAGCAGATGAACTCGTCGCCGCCAAGCCGGGCCAGCATGTCGATCAGGCGGACATGCTCGGACAGCCGCGCCGCCACCGAAACCAGCAATTCGTCGCCGACGCCGTGGCCGAGCGAATCGTTGACCTGCTTGAACTGGTCGAGATCGATGAAGAGTACGGCAAGCCGCTCGCCATGCCGGGCCGATTCGCGCAGGCTTTCTTCCAGCCGCTCGATGAAGCTGCGGCGGTTGGAGAGTCCGGTCAGCGGATCGTGGTAGGCAAGATAGTTAAGCTTGCTCTGCGCCTGCCGGCGCTCGACGATCTCGCCTTCGAGCTGTGTATTGGTTCGCTTGAGCTCGTCGGTGCGGGCCGCAACCTGAATTTCGAGCGTGTCGCGGGCGGCCGCAATCCGCCCTTCCTGATCCTCCAGAATGCCCTGGGCACGCCGGACAACGAGAAACTGCATGAGATAGAGCGCAGCAAAAACCAGCGCCACGCCACCGGTAACCAACCACATATTGCGATGCAATTGGCTGACAAATGGCGAGACGTCCTGATACAGCTCGAAAACTCCTTCAACCGACTGGTCCTTGCCGCGGATGGGAATATGGCTCGCCAGGACATCGACCTCGGACAGCGTTCCATCCAGGCTGTTCATGCTGTCGCGGTGCGTCAGTTCGCTGGCAATTGTGCCGCTGATTGCAGCCCGGAAGCCGGGATTGTCGAGGCGACTTTCGCCGATTTGACTGGCATCGGTTGAAAACACGGTACTGCCGATGCGGTTGTAAATCTTGACCCGAATGACCGAGGTATCGCGCATCAATTCAAGGACGCTGGCGTGGAGGCGGCGAGCCTCTTCGGATTGCGTGAGAGATTCGACGTCGCGGCCGACCGAGTCACTCATCAGCGCATCCAGCGAATTGCGCAGCGAATTCTGGAACACCTGCGCCATGGCGACATTGCGTCCCTCGGCCAGATCCTGCATTTGCTGCAGCGAGAGCTTCTGGTAGAGCGGCCCGAGCAATCCGGCCGCCAGCACGATGAGGATGAAACTGACCGTCGAGAAATAACGCGAAAGATTGAACATATAGACCGAAAGAATTATCCGGCCAGCTTATTCCATCTCGCGTATCCGCGCCACCGCCTCTTCGACGCGTTTTACGGCTATGACCTCCATACCCGGAATGCCCTGTTTGGGACGGTTTGCATCGGGGATCAGGGCGCGCGTAAAACCGAGCTTGGCGGCTTCCTTCAAACGCTCCTGCCCGCGAGGTGCGGGACGGATCTCGCCCGCCAGACCAACCTCACCAAACACTATAAGTTTGGACGGCAATGGCTTGTTTTTTAACGATGATGTTATCGACAACAGCACCGCCAAATCGGCCGCCGGTTCGGTAATCTTGACGCCACCGACAGCGTTGACGAAGACGTCCTGATCGAAGCAGACGATGCCGGCATGACGATGCAAAACAGCCAGCAGCATGGCCAGCCGTTGCGGATCGAGGCCGACCGTCAGCCGACGTGGGTTGCCGTGTGATGTATCAACCAGCGCCTGGATTTCGACGAGTAGCGGTCGCGTGCCTTCCTGCGTCACCATCACGCACGAGCCGGCCACGTCCTGCCCGTGCTGCGACAGAAATAGCGCCGATGGATTGCTGACGCCTTTCAGGCCGGTTTCCGTCATGGCAAAAACGCCAATTTCATTGACTGCGCCGAAGCGGTTCTTGACCGCACGCACCAGGCGGAAGCTCGAATGGGTATCGCCCTCGAAATAGAGCACCGTATCGACGATGTGTTCGAGCACGCGCGGCCCGGCCAGCGCGCCCTCCTTCGTCACGTGACCGACGAGGATGACCGTGATGCCGGCCTGCTTGGCCAGCCGGGTCAGTTGTGCGGCGCATTCGCGGACCTGGGCGACCGAACCGGGAGCGCTGGAGAGATGATCGGACCACAGCGTCTGGATCGAATCGATGACCGCCACCGTCGGCTTTTCAGCCTGTAGCGTGGCCAGGATACGTTCCAGGTTGATTTCAGCCATCAATTGCAGGCGCCGGGTGTCGAGGCCAAGACGACGGGCGCGCAAGGCCACCTGTTCGCCGGATTCCTCGCCGCTGACGTAGAGCACCTTGTTGTCGAGCGACAGGTGGGCCAGAGCCTGCAGGAGCAGCGTGCTCTTGCCGATGCCGGGATCGCCGCCGATCAGGACAACGGCGCCATTGACCAGCCCACCACCGAGCGCCCGGTCGAATTCGCCGACGCCGGTGGCGATGCGGTCCACTTCACGCGCTTCGATTTCCGAGAGGTTCTGCAGCCGGGCTGTCGGGGCCAGCGACTCGAAGCGGCTGTTGGTCGGCGCCTTTTCGGCGACGGTTTCGACCAAGGTGTTCCATTCGTTGCAACCCGGGCACTGCCCCTGCCATTTCGGACTGGTCGCGCCGCATTCGGTGCAACTGTAAATCGTTTTGATTTTGGCCATTATTTCCGGTTGACCGCAGCAGTATCGTCCAGGCTGACCGGGACGCGGGGCGCCAGGGCGCAGAACAGTTCATAGGCGATGGTCCCGGCCGCCGCGGCGACATCGTCGGCCGCCACGCGGCCGGCGATGCCCTCGCCCCACAGGGTAACCGGGGCGCCGATGCCCGCTTCGGGAATGTCAGTCAGGTCGCAGGCCAGCATGTCCATCGAGACGCGGCCGACGGTCTTCGTCTGTTTTCCCATGACAGCGATCGGCGTACCGCTCGGCGCGTGGCGCGGGTAGCCGTCGGCATAGCCGCAGGCCACAACGCCGATGCGCATCGGCCTGTCGGCCGTGAAGGTGCCGCCGTAACCAACGCGGTCGCCGGCCACCAGATCCTGCACGCCAATGATGGCGCTCTCCAGCGTCATCACCGGTTGCAAACCGAGCGACTCAGCGTTGACCCCGGCAAACGGGCTGGCGCCGTAGAGCATGATGCCCGGCCGCACCCAGTCGCCGTGCGTTTGCGGATGGCTCAGGATGGCCGCCGAGTTGGCCAGGCAAATCGGGCTGGACCAGTCGCCAGCCATTTGGTAAAAACGCTCAAGCTGTTCGCTGACGCCACGCTCGCCATCGGCTTCGGCAAAATGGGTCATCAGCGTGACTTCAATCTGCGGCAGTTGCTGGAGGATTTCCCAGGCCTTGCCCAGCGTTTGTGGCGTGAAACCAAGGCGGTTCATGCCGGTGTTGAGCTTCAGATAGAGCGAAACGGGCGATGTAAACTGGCCGTTACGCACGAGCAATTCGAGCTGTTCGAGGCAATGGACGACGCAGGTCAGCCGATGTTCGATGACGGCCCGCACATCGCGCGCACTGAACACGCCTTCGAGCAACAGGATGGGCTGGGTAACGCCGGCTTCGCGCAGGGCAACGGCATTTTCGCATTCGAGCAGGGCGAAACCGTCCGCTTCGCCGCGCAGCGCTTCAACAGCGCGCCACTGGCCGTGGCCGTAAGCATTGGCCTTGACGACAGCCCAGGCCTTGGCTTGCGGGGCATGGCTTTTGGCCAGCCGGTAGTTATGGAGGATCGCCGCCAGCGCGATGCGCGCACGAATGGGACGTGAGGTTTTCATGAAGCCATTTCTTTCAGTTTTACGCGGGTGAATTCAATAAAGGTGCCAGTCAGCCGGGACTGGAAACGATCCTTCGGGGAAACCAGGTAGAGGCTGCGTTTGAGCGGTGGGTTGAGCCGGATGGCGAGCAGTTCGCCGAGCTGGATTTCCTTGGCGACAACGGCCTTCGGCACGATGGCGAAACCGAGGCCGGTGGACACGACGCCTTTCAGCGACTCGGGACTGCCCAGCTCCATCTGCGTCTTGAGGTTGTCCGGCGGTACCTTGTGGGCGAGAAAATAGGCATCGGTGATCTCCCGCGTCCCCGACCCCGGCTCGCGTGAAATGTATTCGTATTCAGCCAGCGCTTTCGGCGTTACCGATTTCATGCCGGCCAGCGGGTAGTCGGGCGCACAGATGACCAGCAATTCGTCTTCGCAGCAGATCTGGCTGGTCAGCCCGGCGAGCTTGGCCGGAACTTCAATCAGCCCGACGTCAAGGGTATGTTCGGCCACCTGGCTCTCGATGCTTTCCGAGTTGGCGACAATGAGTCGGGCACGGACCTGCGGGTAGGCCGCGTTGAATTCGCCGAGGACGCGCGGCAACATGAACTCGGCGATGGTCGTGCTGGCCCCGACAAGCAGCGGGCCACGCATTTCGCCGGTCATTTCGGACAGCCGCGTCTCCATTTCATCGGACAGGGCGAGGATTTTTTCAGCGTATGAGAGCACCATCTCGCCGGCCGGCGTCAGCGAAATGCCGCCGTGCCGCCGCTCGAACAGACGTGTGCCGTACTGCTCTTCCAGTTGCTTGATCTGGAAGGTGACGGCCGGCTGCGTCATGAACAAGGCGTCGGCCGCCCGCGTAAAGCTCAGATGTTTTGCGACGGCATGAAAGACCTGCAAGCGCCGGTCAGCCATGATTTCTCTCCTGGAGGGGTGCGGCCGATATTCAATCACATTCCGCCGACCTTCCGGCGGGCAACTTCGATTTTGGGCAAAATTTCCGGTTGACCGTGGCAGCCGCAAATAATGGCAGCGCAGGCCACATTGACCAACTGTCATCAAGCCTTAACCGGCGCTCCATAGGCTTGAATGATTTGACCGGGGCTGGCGCAACGATGCATAACGGCGACGATCGCGCAAGCCTTGCGCCGAATTCTCAGCGTGGTATAAACCTCGCCCAAAGTCATATAAGAGACAAATATTTCGTGCCGTTCGGCTTCTACATCATCATGGCCGCGCAGTTTTTTTCCGCGCTGGCTGACAACGCCCTGCTGATTGCCGCCATCGCCGCGCTGCGCGAGATGCAGGCGCCGTCGGAATACGAACCGCTGCTCAAGACCTTCTTCACTGTTTCCTACGTCGTGCTCGCCGCCTTCGTCGGCGCCTTTGCCGACTCGATGCCCAAGGGCCGGGTCATGCTGATCAGCAACGGCATCAAGATCATCGGCTGCAGCATGATGTTCTTCGGCGCCCATCCACTGCTCGCCTACGCTGTCGTCGGCCTCGGCGCCGCCGCCTACTCGCCGGCCAAGTACGGCATCCTGACCGAATACCTGCCGCACCGCCTGCTTGTCGTCGCCAACGGCTGGATCGAAGGCTTGACCGTCGGCGCCATCATCCTCGGCGTCGTTATCGGCGGCACCCTGATCCGCCCGGAGATCGCCCAGCACCTGCTCGCCTTCGACTTCCCGGTCATCGACACCGGTGTCGACAGCATCGGTGAAATGGCCCTCTCGGTCGTTGCCGTACTCTACATTCTCGCCGCCGTGTTCAATCTTTATATTCCCGACACCGGCGTCGATCACAAGGCACTCAAAAAGAATCCGATCTACCTGATCCACGAATTCAATCACTGCCTGTCGCTGCTCTGGCGCGATCGGCTTGGCCAGATTTCGCTAGCCGTCACCACGCTGTTCTGGGGTGCCGGCGCCACGTTGCAATTCATTGTGATCAAATGGTCGGAAACCGCCCTTGGCCTGGGTCTGTCCAAAGCCTCGATGCTTCAGGGCGTGGTCGCCGTCGGCGTCGCGGTCGGCGCCATCATGGCCGCCAAGTTCATCACCCTGCGCAAGTCGGTCCGCGTCATCCCCCTCGGCATCGCCATGGGCCTCATCGTACTGATCATGAACTTCGTTCATGAAATATGGCTGGCCGTGCCGCTGCTCATCCTGATCGGCGGCCTGTCCGGCTTCTTCGTCGTGCCGATGAACGCCCTGCTCCAGCACCGCGGCCACATCCTGATGGGTGCCGGCCACTCGATCGCCGTACAGAATTTCAACGAAAACATCTCAATCCTGATCATGACCGGGCTGTACTACCTGATGGTCAAGATGGATCTGTCGATCTATTGGGTGGTCACCCTCTTCGGGCTATTCGTCAGCGGCCTGATGTACATGATCCGCCTGCGCCATCTGGCCAACCAGGCGCAGCAGGACGACGTCCAGCATCTGGACGACTCGTCACACCACTGAGTTCCGCCGTTTCCACGGTCAACCGGGAAAAACGGCCAAAAATGAAATCTGCTGTAGGCGCCTAGAACGGCAGTTCAGGCGCCGCCGCTTCACACAGCAGACGGCGGGCGAAGAGCAGATCTTCCCAGGCCTTCGCCTTGTCCGGCAAATTGCGCAACAGATAGGCCGGGTGATAAGTCACCACCAGCGGGATTCCCGCGTATTCGTAACGCTTGCCGCGCAGCGTGGCCAGTGACTTGTCGTCGTGCAGCACCGCATGGACGGCGGCCTTGCCGAGCAGGACGATGATCTTCGGCTTGAGCAGCGCGATCTGCCGTTCCAGATACGGCCAGCAGGCCGCCATTTCGGCCGCTTCCGGCGTCCGGTTACCGGGCGGCCGGCATTTGACCGCGTTGGCGATATACACCCGGTTGCCACGGGCGATATCGAGCGAAGCCAGCATGGCGTCGAGCAACTTGCCGGCCTGGCCGACGAAAGGTTCGCCCTTGACGTCCTCCTCGGCACCCGGCCCTTCGCCGATGAACAGCCAGTCCGGATTGAGATCGCCAACACCGAGCACGGCTTGTTTGCGTTGCTCGCAAAGCGGGCAGGCGCGGCATTCGGCAACCTGCTTGGCCAGTTCCGGCCAGTTCAGGTTATCGACCGGCGTCATCGGGCGTAGCGCAACAGCGGGCGCCGGCCTGGCTGCCGGGGCCGGCTCGGACACGACGGCAGGTGCCTGTTTCGGCGCCGGAGCGCCAGCTTCCGGTTGGGCTACGGCTTGTTCGCGGACCTCGACTACAGGTGCACTTGGTTCCGTATCGCGCAGCACCCAGATCGGCGTAATGCCCATCTCAACCAGCATCTGCTCTCGGCTCAGGCTCATGCCAATTCCTTATCAAAAACCAGCGCATCCTCGCGCCCGATCACCGCTGGATAATAGCCTTTGCGCAGGCCGATCTGGTGAAATCCAAAGTGACGATAGAGTTCGACGGCCCGCTCGTTGGACGGCCTGACCTCGAGAAACAGCTTGCTCGCGCCACCCAGTCGGGCGCACTCCATGGCATGGCGCAGCATGCGCGCGCCATAGCCCTGGCCCTGGTAACGCTTGCAGATGCCGATGGTCAGCAAATGCGCCTCGTCAATGACGCGCATGACCACCGAAAAGCCGATCAGATCGCCACCAACGCGCAGCACCCAGACGCTGTAGCCAGCCGTCAGCGAATCGGCGAAATTGCCGCGCGACCACGGAAAGGTTTGCAGGGTAGCCTCGAGCGCCGCCACCGCATCGAGGTCGCGCTCGTTCATCGGGAAAAACTCGGCCGGAATGCTCAAGGCGCTCAAGCCCGCCCGCCTTCGCTAAGGCGTTCGGCCACCGTCTTGGCCACCTTGTCACGGATGTAAAGCGGTGCGGCCAGCGCGACGTCGATGCCTTCGCCACGAGCTGCGCGTGGTGCAGCCAGACGTACCACGGTGGTGGCAGTCGGCAAGACATCCGCTTGAACTGCGATGCTGGCGACGCTCAGGCGCTCAACCAAAACCGGATAGGCGGCGATGGCATTGCCGCAGGCGATCCAGCCCGGTTCGGATGGTAGCCCGACCGCATCCGGCGCCGATACACGAATGTCGCCCTGCAGAACGTATGCGCCGTCGATCAGTTGATAGCTACCCGAATACACCTCGCCCATGCGCGCGTCGAGCAGGGCCAGGACGCGCTCGGCACCGGCCTGCGCGGCCATCGTTTCAAGGCTGGTCACCGGAATCAGCGGCCGATTGGTCGCTACCGCCAGCCCCTGCGCCGCGCCACAGGCAACCCGCAAACCGGTAAAGGCGCCAGGACCAACGCCGAAAGCAATCGCATCGAGCTGCCCGACCTTGACGCCGGCTTCGGCCAGCAGTTCGCGGACCAGCGGCAACAGGGTTTCGGAATGAGACTTGCCCGGCGGGCAGGTGCGTTCAGCCACCAAACCATCGCGCCAGAGCGCGCAGGAGCCAAGTTCAGTTGAAGTTTCGAGAGCGAGGATCAGCATGGGCCGGCATTTTACCGGAGGCGCGATCCAGTCGGGACTCAATCTCGGCGCCAGCCCCGGCGGCCATCGCCCCGCCGTTCACGTTGCTCACCCCAGCCGCGCTGCTCCTGCCAGGCGCGCTGTTCGCGCATGTCGTCGCGCAGGCGGCGGCGGTCTTCCGGCGGCACATCACGCCAGCGCGGGGCACCTTCCTCACGGCGGATTTCGCGTTCCTGCTGCCAGTGTTCCCGCATCTGCTGACGCAGCTGGCGCCGGTCTTCCGGCGGCAGATCGCGCCAGTTGCCTTGCTGCGCCCAGACGCCACCGGCCGAACCCAGGAGGCTCAGCAGCAACAGTGAAAGGGCGATAAGACGTTTCATGGCAGGCACTACAACAGGCGTTTCAGATGCCACCATTGTCCATCTGGCGGCGCCCGACAGGCACTTCGAAATGTAAGAATATGTTTCACGGCCCGCTCCGGCAAAAGCTTGTTACCATTTGCCGCGTTCCATTCACTGTCCGCCATTATCCTTGCCAGCATGAACGAACAACAACACCAACACATCCTTGTCGTCGACGACGACGCCCGCCTGCGTGACCTGCTCACCCGCTACCTCGGCGAGCAGGGCTTCGAGGTCAAGGCTGCCGCTGACGGCCAGCAGATGGACAAGCTGCGCGCCCGCGAACATTACCATCTGATCGTCCTCGACCTCATGATGCCGGGAGAAGACGGGCTGACCATCTGCCGCCGCCTGCGCGGCCAGGGCGACCGGACACCGATCATCATGCTCACCGCCAAGGGCGACGAGATCGACCGCATCGTCGGCCTCGAAATGGGTGCCGACGACTATCTGCCCAAACCCTTCAACCCGCGCGAACTGCTCGCCCGCATCCACGCCGTCTTGCGCCGCCAGGGCAACCGCCCACCCGGCGCACCGGAAGACGACCAGGAAAAAATCACTTTCGGCAACATCGAAGTCGATCTCGCCGCCCGCACGCTGACCCGCGGCAATGAACTGCAAGCCCTGACCACCGGCGAATTCGCCGTGCTCAAGGTGCTGCTCCAGCACCCGCGCCAGCCGCTGTCGCGCGACAAGCTCATGACCCTGGCCCGTGGCCGCGAACAGGGGCCGTTCGACCGCGCCATTGACGTCCAGGTTTCCCGCCTGCGCAAACTCATCGAAGCCGATCCGGCCCAGCCGCGCTATCTGCAGACGGTCTGGGGCTTCGGCTACGTCTTCGTGCCGGACGGCGCAGCCAAGGAATAGTCCGGGTGCTGATGCCACGCACGCTGCTGGCGCGCACCTTCCTGTTGCTCGCCATGCTGGTGCTGCTGACCACGGCAGCCTGGCTCAGCCTGTTCCGCCATATCGATGCCGAGCCGCGGGCGCGGGAAACCGCCCAGCTGGCAGCGTCTGCCGTCAACCTGATCCGCGCCTCGCTGTTTGCCGCGGCACCGGCGAAACGTCTCGGGCTGTTCAACGAATTCTCGAGACGCGAAGGCATCCGCCTGCTGCCGGCCGAACCGGAGGACAAAATTGAAGCGATGCCCGATTCGCGCTTTTTCCGGCTCCTGCAACGCGAGCTGACGGCGCGCCTCGGCGATCACACGCGAATTGCCGCCAGCGTCGACGGAGTGACCGGCTTCTGGGTCAGTTTCCGCCTTGACGATGCCGATGAAGAAGAATACTGGCTGGTCCTGCCGCGCGAGCGCGCCGCTCGCGACTTCGCCAGCCACTGGCTGGCCTGGGGCCTGCTCGCTGTCGTCCTGGCCCTGGCGGTTGCCTGGCTGATCGCCTCGCGCATCAGCCGGCCGCTCAAGGCCATGGCCAGATCGGCCGAGACGGTCGGCCGCGGTCAGATGCCCGCACCGCTGCCGGAAGATGGCGCCGAGGAACTGAGTCGTCTGGCCGTCGCCTTCAACGCCATGGCGGCCGATCTTGAACGTCACGAAAAAGACCGCTCCGAAGTACTGGCCGGCATCTCGCACGACCTGCGCACGCCGCTCACCCGGTTGCGTCTGGAGGCCGAAATGAGCGTCGCCGATAGCGCCCGCCAAGCCGTGGTGGCCGACATCGAACAGATGGAAGCGGTGATTTCGCAGTTCATGGATTACGCCCGGACCGAATCCGGCGAGGCCGCCGTGGCGACCGATCTTGGTGCCTTGCTTTCGAGCATTGTCGAGCGTCAGCGCTCCGTTGGCCACGCGCTGACCGCGGCGATCGAGACGCTGCCGGAAATGGTGCTGCGCCCGAAGGCGATCACCCGCGCCGTGACCAACCTGATCGACAACGCCGTCAAATACGGCGGTGGCGAGATCACCTTGTCGGCTGCTACGGTCAACGGGGAAATTTGGCTGGAAATCAAAGATCGCGGGCCGGGCATTCCGCCGGACGAGATCGAGCGCCTGAAACGTCCCTTCACCCGGCTCGAGAACGCCCGCACCGACGCCACCGGCACCGGACTCGGGCTGGCCATCGTCGAGCGCATCGCCAGGCTGCACGACGGACACCTCGATCTGCTGCCCAATCCCGGCGGCGGCCTGCTCGTTCGCCTGGTTCTGCCGATCAGGCGCTGAGGCCTGCGGTCAGCGGGAATTCGTCAATGATCCGGTAGGACGAGCCGAGCGCCGACAGCATCGAGCGAACCAGCACGAAACGTTCGCTACGCCAGATTAAGGGGGCAATCGACGGAAGCGGGTTGCTGTCCGACGGCGCGGTGGCCTCCGGTACGCGGCGGACCAGCGTGACATGAGGCACAAAATCCCGGCCTTCGCCCCCGACCCTGAATCCGGCCCGCGCCAAAGCCCTGCGCAACTGGCTGGATAGTACGTCCAGAGGCGCCGACGGCGCCTTGCATCCAGCCCACAGCAAATGGTTGTGCGCCCAGAAGCCAAGGTGGTTCACGTTGATGGCAAAAGGCGCGGCGCGAAGGCTGGCGACAGCCTTCGACAATTCGGGCAGACGCGCTTCGGGAACGTTGCCGAGAAAGGCCAGCGTCAAGTGGATGGTGTCGCGGCGGGTGGCGCGGCCGCCAAACGACAGGGCGGCGGCGTCGGCGATGGTGCCGAGGCGCTCGGCCAACTCCGGCGAGGGCCAGAGGGCGAAGAAAACTCTGGCCGCAGCCGGTTTGGGTTGTTTCTGGTTTCGGCCCTCAGCCGACACGTTCGACCAGCGCGATGGCCTGCGCCTCGATGGCTTCCTCGCGACCGAGGTAGCCCAGGCGCTCGTTGGTCTTGCCTTTGATATTGACGCTGTCGGCCGCAATACCGAGGTCGGCGGCGACGTTGGCGACCATTGCCGCGGCGTGCGGGGCGAGCTTGGGTTGCTGGGCGATCAGCGTCGCATCGACATTGACCGGCCGCCAGCCACGTTCGGCCAATAGCCCAACGGCAGCACGGAGCAGGACGCGGCTGTCGGCACCCTTGTAGCGCGGGTCGGTGTCGGGAAAATGGCGGCCGATGTCGCCGAGCCCGACGGCGCCGAGCAGCGCATCGGTGATGGCATGCAGCAGCGCATCGGCGTCGGAATGACCGAGCAGGCCGGTCGAATGCGGGATTTCGACACCGCCAAGGATCAGCTTGCGGCCTTCGACCAGTTGGTGCACATCGTAGCCCTGCCCGACGCGGAAATTCATTTGCGTGCCCTCAATATCATCGCGGCCAAGGCGAGGTCGGCCGGATAGGTGACTTTCAGATTGGTCGCATCGCCGCGCACGAGTTTCGGCTTGAGGCCCATGGCCTCGATGGCGCCGGCTTCGTCAGTGACGGCCATTTCATTTTTGAGCGATTTTTCCAGTTGACCGTAGCGAAACATCTGCGGCGTCTGCGCCTGCCACAAACCGTCGCGCGGTTCGGTGGCGGCAACGCGCTGCTCGGCATCGGCCCGCTTGATGGTGTCGGCGACCGGCACGGCGAGGATGCCGCCGACCGGATCGTTGGCCAGCTCGGCAAAAAGCGCATCGAGCATGGCGGCTGACAGGCAGGGCCGCGCCGCATCGTGCACGAGAATCCAGTCATCGTCGGCGGCAACCATCGCCGCGGCGCGCAATCCGTTGCTCACGCTCTCCGCCCGCGTCGCCCCGCCGCAGCGCACTGTTTCGAGCTTGGCGCCAAGTTCGCTCCAGTCGTAACGCGGCCACCACGGGTCGTCCGGCGCCAGCACGACCCACACCCGTTCGATGTCCGGACAAGCCGTCAAAGCCTTCAGGGTATGAAAAATCAGCGGGCGACCGAGCAGGTCGAGATACTGTTTGGGCTTCTCGCTTCCGAAGCGGGAACCGCTGCCGGCAGCGGGAACGATTGCGTAATGGCGTGGCATGGCTTAATTTTACTTAAGAACCATCGCAAAAGAGGATTCGTATGACCTTCGTGGTCCCGGAACTGGCTGCCCCCGTCGAGGCATTTGGCACAGCGCTCGGCATTGGCCTGCTTATCGGCATGGAGCGCGAACGGCGTCCGGACGCCGCGGCCGGTTTGCGAACGTTTGCTTTGGTCGCCATGCTTGGCTGCCTTTTTGCGCTGCTTGGCGAGAAAACTGGCGGCCCTTGGCTGCTGGTGGCCGGTCTGCTCGTTATCTCGGGGAGCATGATTGCCTCCAACTTTTCCGCCCAGCAGGAAGAGCAATATCGCGGCTTCACCTCGGAAGCGGCCATCATCGTCACCTACGGGCTGGGTGCTGCCGTCTGGTTCGGCTATTCGACGCTGGCCGTCATGCTCGCCATCACGACCACCGTACTGCTTTATTTCAAGGCCGAACTGCGCCAGTTCAGCGAACGGACGACGCCCAAGGACATCAACTCAATCCTGCAGTTTGCCGTGCTTTCGCTAGTCATCCTGCCCATATTGCCGAGCGAGGACTTCGGCCCGTACAACGCGATCAATCCGCGTCAGGTCTGGTACATGGTCGTGCTGATCTCCGGTCTCGCCCTGTCCGGCTACCTTGCCCTGCGCATCATCGGCGCCCGGCACGGCGCGGCGCTGCTCGGCATTTTTGGCGGTCTGGCCTCGTCGACCGCGACAACCATGATGTTTTCGCGCCACGCCCGCGATCATGCCGACCTGATCCACATGTCGGCGATCGTCATCCTGATCGCCAACGTCATGGTCATGATCCGTCTCTGGCTGGTCGCCAGCGTCGTTGCCCCCACCCTGGCAACCCAGATCGCCATCGTTTTCGCTTGCGGCATCGTGCCCGGCGTGGCCATGGCGCTGTATCGCTGGAAGGTACTGAGCGACGCCGGTGACTTGCCGATGCCGGAAGTCAAGAACCCGACCGAAATGCGTACCGCCGTTTCTTTCGGCCTGCTCTATGCCGTCGTGGTACTGGCCTCGGCCTGGCTGCAGGACATCGCCGGCAGCAGCGGCCTGTACATCGTGGCGCTGGTGTCGGGACTGACCGATGCCGACGCCAGCGTCCTGTCCACCTTGCGCATGTTCAACCTCGACAAGGTGGTCAGCGGCGACGCTGTCATTGCCGTCACCCTGGCCCTGCTCGCCAACCTGGTCTTCAAGATCGGACTGGTCCTCAGCATCGGCGGCGGCAAACTGGCCCGTCACGCCCTGCCCGGCCTGTTCGCCATCGGTGGCGGCATGGTGGCCGGGCTGATCATTCTTTGAGGAGTCGACCATGATCAACACACGTCCTCCCGCCGTCGCCGGCGCTTTTTACCCCGGCGATCCCGCTACCCTGTCGGCTACCGTCGATCAACTACTCGCCGACACCGAAGCCGTTTCCGGCAGCCAGCCCAAGGCCCTCATCGTGCCGCATGCCGGCTATGTCTACTCCGGTTCGACGGCGGCCACGGCCTACGCCACGCTGGCGCCGTGGGCGACGACGATCCATCGGGTGATCCTGCTCGGCCCGACTCACCGCGTTGCCGTCGACGGCATCGCCCTGCCCGAAGCCGAAGCGTTTTCGACGCCGCTCGGTACCATCCGCCTCGACGCCCAGGCCATCGCCACCATCGCCGACTTGCCACAGATCGTCTTCAGCGATCACGTTCATGCCTTCGAGCATTCGCTGGAGGTCCATCTACCGTTCCTGCAGCGCGTACTCGAGCACTTCACGCTGGTCCCGCTGGCGGTCGGTCATGCTACGCCGGAGGCTGTGGCCGAAGTTCTTGAGCTGCTGTGGGGTGGGCCGGAAACGCTGATCGTCGTCAGTTCCGACCTCTCGCACTTCCTGCCCTACGCCACCGCCCGGCGGGTCGATAGCGACACCTGTCGCCATATCGCGCAGTTCGACATCCATATCCACCCGGAACAGGCCTGCGGAGCCTATCCGATCAACGGCTTGCTGCTCGCCGCCCAGCAGCGCGGACTGAAGCCAACCCTGCTCGGCCTGTGCAACTCCGGCGATACGGCTGGCGACAAAGACCGCGTGGTCGGTTACGCCGCCTTTTCCTTTACCGAGGCCAGCGATCATGCCTGAGCTCGGCGCAATCCTGCTGACTCTGGCCCGCAATGCCATTGCTGCCCAACTTGGCGAGGCGCAAAGCCCGGCCGATGACTGCCCGGAATTGCACAAACCGGGCGCCACCTTCGTCACGCTGACCCAGCAAGGCAACCTGCGCGGCTGCATCGGCAGCCTCGAAGCCTGGCGACCGCTGGCTCAGGACGTTCAGGAAAACGCCATCGGCGCCGCCTTTCGCGACCCCCGCTTCGAGCCGCTGACGGCCGACGAGTTGCCGATCACCCGCGTCGAAGTCTCGCTGCTGACGCCGGCCGAGCCGATATTTTTTACCAGCGAGGCTGATGCCCTGGCCCAGCTTCGCCCGGAGATCGATGGCGTGATCCTCACGGCAGGCCAGCGCCGTTCGACTTTCCTGCCGCAGGTCTGGGAACAATTGCCAGGTCCGGCCAGTTTCATGGCCCACCTCAAGCAGAAGGCCGGGCTGCCGGCCAATTACTGGGGCACTGATGTCCGCCTCGAACGCTACACAGTCAAGAAATGGAAGGAGGCAACACCATGAATCCAGCCGAATCCTTGTTCCCCGGCCGCTGGTGGCACGCTCTGCCCGATGGCCGCATCCAGTGCGACCTCTGCCCGCGCGACTGCCAGTTGCACGAAGGCCAGCGCGGCGCCTGCTTCGTCCGCCAGATGGTTAACGGTGCCATGCAGTTGACGACCTATGGCCGCTCCTCGGGCTTCTGCATCGACCCCGTCGAGAAAAAGCCGCTCAACCACTTTTACCCGGGCAGCAGCATCCTGTCCTTCGGTACCGCCGGCTGCAATCTGGCCTGCAAGTTCTGCCAGAACTGGGACATTTCCAAGTCGAAGGACATGGACCGCCTGATGGACGCGGCCAGTCCGCAAACGATCGCCACTGCCGCCCGCCGCTACGGGGCCGACGCGGTGGCCTACACCTACAACGACCCGGTCATCTTCGCCGAGTACGCCATCGACACGGCGCTCGCCTGCCGCGAACAGGGCATCCGCAACGTTGCCGTCACCGCCGGCTACATCCACCCGGAACCCGCGCGTGAATTCTTTGCCGTTATGGACGCCGCCAACGTCGATCTCAAGGCCTTTACCGAGGATTTCTACCACAAGCTCTGTGTCGGCCACCTGCAACCGGTGCTCGACATCCTCGCCTACATCCACCACGAAACCGACTGCTGGCTCGAAATCACCACGCTGCTCATCCCCGGCCAGAACGACAGTGCCCAGGAAATCAACGAATTGAGTACCTGGGTCGCCCGCGAACTCGGACCGGACGTACCGGTGCACTTTTCCGCCTTCCACCCCGACTGGAAGATGGACAACATCCCGCCGACGCCGCCGGCCACCCTCATTCAGGCTCGGCGCATCGCCCTTGAGGCCGGCCTGCACCACGTGTTCACCGGCAATGTCCATGACCCGGAAGGCGGCACCACCTTCTGCCCGAGTTGCCATGCCGCGCTGATCGTTCGCGACTGGTACGACATCCAGCGCTACGACCTGACGCCGGAAGGCCGTTGCCCGAATTGCCAGACCGCCATCGCCGGCCGCTTCGGCAAGACGCTCGGTCGTGACGGCAAGGCCTTCGGCCCCAACCGCATACCCGTCCATCTCGCGGCATGAGCCGTTTCATCACCCTGCACACGCCGCACGGTTCGCTGCACGGCCAGCTGAATCTGCCCGACAATCCGTGCGGCCTGATCGTGATCGCCCGCGCCCATCATGCAGCGGAGGATGCGGCCATTTCGTCAACGTTCGCCGACTTCGGCTGCGCCACCCTGAGCATGGAACTGCTCACCGCCCAGGAGGTGCAGTTCCCCGATGCCACGCAAAACGTGCCACGCCTGACCCAGCGCCTGATCGACATCCTGGACATGACCCGCAAGGACGGCGACATGGAGCAGCTACCGCTGGCCATTTTTACCAGTGGCGACGTCGCGCCGGCGGCCATCCGAGCCGCCGCCCAGCGCGATGCGCTGGTCAGGGCCGTGGCCTGCCATGGCGGCCTGATCGACCGGGCCGGCGCACAGGCTCTCGACCTGCTCGTTGCGCCACTGCTTCTGCTCCTGGAAACGGATGACCTGGTTGGCAAGATGGCCTACCAACGGGCGACATCACACCTTGGCGGGGTTCACGCCATGCAGTTATTGGAAATCGGCGAAGACCCGGCCGCACTCGCCGCAACCTGGTTTTTGGGGCATTTTTCCGGTTGACCGTGGGATTCGGAATGGCCATGGCATTTGGTCGCATCCGGACTAAACTGAGTATGTAAACAACAATTCAGGAGACTCCGATGTCCTTCTTCGATTCCCCCCTCGCCCGTTGCGAAGCTGTCCGCCAAATGGTCCTGACCGACGAAACCCAGGCCGAATGCGCTCGCGAACATGACTGTCCGCCCGGCTTCAAGTGCCCGCTGTGCGGCTATTTCACCGAATCCAGCGGGATCAGTGAAGAAGCCAGCGTGCAAACTCTGACTACTGCTCACCTGAAGAATTGAGGTCGGTGGTTAACGACTTCGCATTCCACGGCCCGGCCGGAGGTGGTGTACTTAGCCACGCCTTGCCGCAATCCAGCCCCAGGTTGAACAGACGACGCTCGATATTGACCCGTCGCTCATGAATCCCTGTCGGCGGGCCGCTGTCTGCCCGGCGCCGCTCTTGCCGCTGGCGGCGCTCGGGGTTCGTTTGGCTATCGCTCATTATTTTCAGATGTATTAAAAAAATTGGGGCATGAAAAAGAGGCCGGGTTTCCCCGGCCCGCCGCGAGTCCCCGTTATCCAGGGAGTTCGCAAAACCCTGCCGCTTTGCAGGATGTCAAACAGCGTTCACGCCGCCCCGACGACGGGCGACCGCCCCCAGAAGCCCCAACCCGGCCAGGAACATGGCATAACTTTCCGGCTCAGGCACCACGGCAATCTGCGGCCCGGCAAGGCCTTGGGCGAACAAGGCAGCAACTGCCGGCACAGAGCCTTCTCCTTTGGCCAAATCGTATGAAGCAGTCGAGGTCTTGACGAATTTTCCACTCTTGTCTTGCGACCAGTAATCGAGCGTCACCTTGTCGTAGGCGAAAGCTCCAGCCAGGTTAACAAAGCTGCCATTGCTCGCCGAATAATCGAGACTCGTAATGAATACGTTTTCAAAACTCAAGCGGAAATAAGTCTGACTTGCTCCCCCGCCAACCTGTGTCGTGAAATCAACGATTGCCGTCGCGATCGACTGACTATTCCAGAGTGCGCTCGTCAGCCCGCCAACGCTGGCATCAACCGGATCCTGAGTCCAGAAAAAATCCGAGAAGACCGGTTTTCCAACGCCAGAGCCGCCCTGGGGCCTGGTGATCGAGATTCCCCAGTTGAACGAATCGAACTCGATCGCCTTCTCATGGCCTTTCACGGTACTACTGCCGTCAATGCCGTCGAATTTCAGAAAATAGTCATTTGCCGCACTGGCCGACAAACTGGTCACCATCAAGCCTAAGCCGGCAAGCATGGGCAGCAGGAAACGCTGGGGTTTTGCATCGGTATTCATCTGACCTCCAAATTGACTTTACTCAGGGCTAGGGGGAACCACCTCGATATGACACCAACAAATCCGTATGGAATTATCGTGTCGTCATTGTAATCACAGGACAAATGAATACAAGCGCCGGCACGAAATCGCCGGGGCGTATAACGCTATAATTCCTGCCCCGAAACGCTGCCTTCCCCTGAGTGTCCACACCCCGGTATTTGCTCTCCCTTCCTGCCTTGCCCAAGCCAGGCAACCGCATCGATCTGCCGCTGCTGGCCGGTTCCGCCGATGCCCTGGCGTTGGCTGAAATCGCCACGCGCCACCCCGGCAAGCTGCTCGCCGTTGTCACCGCCAGTGCCGCCGATGCCCAACGGCTGCTCGACGAAATTCCGTGGTTTGGCCCGGCCCTGCGCGTGCGGCTGCTGCCGGACTGGGAAACGCTGCCCTACGACCACTTCTCGCCGCATCAGGACCTCGTCTCCGAACGGCTGGCCACCTTGTGGGCCGCCACCCAGGGCGAACTCGACATCCTGCTCGTGCCGGCCTCGACGGCTGTTTACCGGATCGCACCGCCCGCCTTCCTGGCCGCCTATACCTTTGCCTTCAAGAAGGGGCAGAAACTCGATGCCGAAAAATTCCGCAGTCAGGTCACGCTGGCCGGCTACGCCCACGTCACGCAGGTCGTTTCGCCCGGCGAATACTCGATTCGTGGCGGGCTGATCGACCTCTTCCCGATGGGCTCGCAACTGCCCTACCGGCTCGACCTCTTCGACGACGAAATCGAGAGCATCAAGACCTTCGACGTCGACACCCAGCGCACCGTCTATCCGGTACCCGAAGTCCGCCTGCTACCGGCCCGCGAATTTCCGATGGACGACAAGGGCCGTACCCATTTCCGCCAGTGTTTCCGTGAACGCTTCGAGGGCGACCCGGCCAAATCCGGCATCTACAAGGATATTTCGACGGGCATCGCGAGCGCCGGCATCGAGTACTACCTGCCGCTATTCTTCGACGAAACGGCAAGCGTCTTCGACTATCTGCCCAAGGATGCCGTCTTCGTCACCCACGGCGACGCGCCGGCCGCCATCGCCGCCTTCTGGAACGACACCCGCTCGCGCTACAACCTGCTGCAGGGCGACAAGGCCCGGCCGCTGCTGCCGCCCAATGAACTGTTCCTGTCCGATGAGGCCTTCTTCACGGCCGCCAAATCCTACGGTCGACTGGCCATTGAGGGCAAAAACGGAGAAGTCGCCAGCAAGCTGCCCAACGTTGCCGTCGATAGACGCAGCGAGGACCCGCTCGGCGCCCTGAAAAACCACCTGGCCAGTTTCACGGGCCGCGTGCTGCTCCTCGCCGAAACCGCCGGTCGCCGCGAAACGCTGACCGCCATGTTTGCCGAACATGGTCTGAAACCCGAAGCCTGTGCCGATCTGCCGACATTCCTGAGCGGCAAGGCGCAACTTGCCCTCGGCATCGGTCCCTTGCAGGCCGGCTTTGCCCTGGAAAATCTGGCTTTCATCACCGAGACCGAACTGTTCGCCGGCACGCCCCGCCGCACCCGGCGCGAAGCGGCAAAGAAAGCGACCTTCGACAACTGGCTCAAGGATCTCACCGAACTGAAAGTCGGCGACCCGGTCGTCCATGAAAGCCACGGCATTGGCCGCTACCAGGGCTTGGTCCGCATGGACCTCGGCCTCGGCGAACAGGAATTTCTTGAACTGCACTACGCCAACGAGGCCAAGCTGTTCGTTCCGGTCGCCCAGTTGCACGTTATTTCCCGATACTCCGGCGCCGACCCGGAAAGTGCGCCGCTGCACACCCTTGGCTCCGGCCAGTGGGAAAAAGCCAAGCGCAAGGCGGCCGAACAGGCGCACGATACCGCCGCCGAACTACTTGCCCTCTATGCCGCCCGTGCTGCCCGCCAAGGTCACGCTTTCGCTTTCAAGGAAACCGATTACGAGGCATTCGCCGACGGTTTCGGCTTCGAGGAAACCAATGATCAGGCGACCGCCATCGCTGCCGTCATCGATGACATGCGTTCCGGTAAACCTATGGATCGCCTGGTTTGCGGCGACGTCGGCTTTGGCAAGACCGAAGTTGCTTTGCGTGCTGCCTTCTGTGCGGTCGCCGGTGGCAAGCAGGTCGCCGTGCTCTGTCCGACCACCCTGCTCTGCGAACAGCATCACCAGACCTTCACCGACCGCTTCGCCGACTGGCCGATCAAAATTGCCGAAATCTCCCGCTTCAAGACCGCCAAGGAATCGGCACAAGCCTTGCAGGAACTGGCCGAAGGCAAGATCGACATCATCATCGGCACCCACAAGCTGATCGGCAAGGACGTCAAATTCAACCGTCTCGGGCTCGTCGTCATCGACGAGGAACACCGTTTCGGCGTGCGCCAGAAAGAGACCCTGAAGTCGATGCGCGCCGAGGTCGATGTCCTGACCCTGACCGCAACCCCCATTCCGCGCACGCTGGCGATGTCGATGGAAGGCTTGCGCGATTTCTCGGTGATCGCCACCGCGCCGCAAAAGCGCTTGGCCATCAAAACCTTCGTCAGCAACCTCTCCGACGGCATCATCCGTGAAGCGGTCCTGCGTGAATTGAAGCGCGGCGGCCAGGTGTACTTCCTGCACAACGAAGTCGACACCATCGCCAACATGCAGGAAAAACTGGCCAAGCTGGTGCCCGAAGCGCGCATCGTGATCGGTCACGGCCAGATGAACGAGCGCGAACTGGAGCGCGTCATGCGCGACTTCACCGGTCAGCGGGCCAATGTATTGCTGTGCACGACGATCATCGAAACCGGCATCGACAACCCGCACGCCAACACCATCCTGATCAACCGCGCCGAGAAATTCGGCCTTGCCCAGTTGCACCAACTGCGCGGCCGGGTCGGCCGTTCGCACCACCAGGCCTACGCCTACCTGCTCGTCCAGGACGACAAGGCGCTGACCAAGCAGGCCAGAATGCGTCTTGAAGCCATTCAGGCCATGGAGGAACTCGGCTCGGGCTTCTTCCTCGCCATGCACGATCTGGAAATCCGGGGCGCCGGCGAAGTGCTTGGCGACAATCAGTCGGGCGAAATGCAGGAAGTCGGCTTCAACATGTACACCGACATGCTCAACCGCGCCGTTGCCGCCCTGAAACAAGGCAAGCATCTGGAAGCCACTGACCTGACCCAGCCGATCGGCATCGGCACCGAGATCAACCTGCGGACCCCAGCCCTGCTGCCCGATGCCTACTGCCCCGACGTTCACGAACGCCTGACCCTATACAAGCGCCTGGCCAACGGTGAAACCACCGAGGAAATCGATACGCTGCAGGAAGAATTGATCGACCGCTTCGGCGAATTGCCAATCCAGGCGCAATCGCTGCTCGCCACGCACCGCCTGCGTTTGCTGGTCAAACCGCTGTGCATCCAGAAGCTCGATGCCACCAACGACCAGATCACCCTGCAGTTCAGCCCGGAGTTCGCCAGGCTGGCGCCTATAGAACCGATCAAGATAATCAATTTGATTCAGAAAGACCGCAGCTATAAGCTGGCGGGACAGGATAAAATTTCCCTTTTACGCCACTGCCCGACCTTGAACGACAAGGTTGTCGCAGTCAAAGACATGATTCGCCAGCTGAGCAACTGACATGACCACACACCACATCGAGAACATCAACGTCACCGCCTTCGACGAAATGCCGACGCCGGAAGAAATCCATGCCCGCCTGCCACTTTCCGAGAAAGCCGCCAAGACGGTCACCCATGGTCGCCATCTGCTGCGCAACATCCTCGATCGCAAGGACCACCGCATGTTCGTCGTGGTCGGCCCCTGCTCGATCCACGACCCGGTGGCCGGTCTCGACTACGCCCGCCGCCTGAAAAAGCTGTCCGAAGAAGTCGGCGACACCCTGCAACTGATCATGCGCGTCTATTTCGAAAAACCGCGCACCACCGTCGGCTGGAAGGGTTACATCAACGACCCGTTCATGGACGACAGCTTCCGCATCGACATCGGCATGGCCAAAGCCCGCGAATTCCTGCTCCAGGTTGCCGAAATCGGCATGCCGACAGGCACCGAGGCGCTCGACCCGAACGCGCCGCAATACTACGGCGACCTCATCACGTGGACCGCTATTGGTGCCCGCACCACCGAATCACAGACCCACCGCGAGATGTCTTCCGGCCTGTCCACCCCGGTCGGCTTCAAGAACGGCACCAGCGGCGACCTCAGCGTTGCTGTCAACGCCATCCTCTCCGCTTCCAAGCCGCACTCCTTCCTCGGTCTGACCAACCAGGGCCGTGTTGCCGTCGTCCGCACCAAGGGCAACGGCTACGGCCACATCGTGCTACGTGGCGGCGATGGCCGCCCGAACTACGATACCGTTTCCGTCGCCATGGTCGAGCAAGCGCTGGACAAGGCCAAGCTACCGCACAACATCGTCGTCGACTGCTCGCACGCCAACAGCTTCAAGAAGCCCGAGCTGCAACCGCTGGTCATGGCCGACATCGTCAATCAGGTCCGACTCGGCAACAAGTCACTGGTCGGCGTGATGATCGAGTCCAACATCGAAGCCGGCAATCAGTCGATTCCAGCTGACCTCAGCCAGCTCAAGTATGGCTGCTCCGTGACCGACGGCTGTGTTGATTGGGCCACCACCGAAAAGATGATCCGCGACGCCGCCATCCTGCTCCGCGATGTGCTGCCGGAACGGCTGTCTTAAGAAGTACAGAGCCTGAACATACGCATGAATGCACATCCGGAACAACAGATCGCGTGTCATCCATCCGTTCGTCGGTGGATTTTCCTGCGCGCCGTGCTGATTGGCTTGCTGGTGGGCGCTTGGTGGATTTTCTTTGCCCCCGATTCGCTGATGGAGCATTCCCTCAAAATCACGCTCGGCATTGTTGCCGGGCTGGTAGCAACAGGAAGCTACCTGTTCAACTTGCGAAAAACGCTCTATCCGCAAGAAACGAACACCCCGGTTGCCGAGGATCGATGAAACAGCCGAAGGGTTTTCCGCGGTATAACCTGGCGAAAGCGCGTCCCGTTTCCCGACAATTTCCAACATGAATCTCATCATCCAGGGCGGCGCCCTCCCTACTTTCCTGCTTGAACGCATTGTTGCCGCCACCGGGGCGTCGACCGTGGAACCCCGACCGCCACAGGTTGTTTGCCTGGCAGATGCGACGCGGACGACGGATTTCGATACTTTGATTCCGTTGATCGAGGCGGAAAAACTGGACTGGGCATTTGTCGAGAAGGGAAAGAAGCTTTCCGACTATGGACTGATCTGCTTCGACATGGATTCGACGCTGATCACTATCGAATGCATCGATGAACTGGCTGACTTCGCCGGCAAGAAAGCGGAGGTTTCAGCCGTCACTGAAGCCGCCATGCGCGGCGATATCGACTACCGGGAAAGCCTGCGCCGGCGCCTGGCTCTGCTTGCCGGGCTCGATGCCCGCGTCCTGGCCCGTGTTTTTGGCGAACGCCTCCTGCTCTCACCGGGAGCCCGCGAACTGCTCGAAGCCTGCCAGAACGCCAGCCTGCGTACGGCTATCCTGTCTGGTGGTTTCACCTACTTCACCGAGCGACTGCGAATCGAACTGGGTTTTGATTTCGCCACGTCGAATGAACTGGAAATATCCGGTGGAAAGCTCACAGGACGGGTGGTTGGTGACATCGTCGATGCCTCAGCCAAGGCTCATCACCTCGCTCGCCTGACTGACGAACTGGGGCTGAAAAAGGAACAGGTCATTGCCTGCGGCGATGGTGCCAACGATCTTCTGATGATGGCCCAGGCAGGACTGTCGGTGGCGTTTCATGCCAAGCCGGCAACGCGCGCCAAGGCTGATGTGGCGATCAATTTTGGCGGTCTCGACGCACTGCTCAAGCTGTTCGACGACGAATAAGCGTCTAGATTTCCGGACACCACACTTCGGGTGGCGCCAGCTTTTCGTAGGCGGCATTGGCTGACAGGTATACCTCACCGGTCAACGTGCTCCATAACAAGGACCTCATCAGCCTGTCCTGAACCGGGCCTTTGACCTCGGCCAGATGCAACTTGATGCCGCGCTCGGCAAGATCCTGGTTGAGTTCGCCGAATACCTCTACCGCAGTAGTGTCGAGCAGATTCACGCCGCTCATCACCAGCACCAGGTCGTGCGCATCGGCCACCCGTTCCAGCTCCTGGTTCAGACGCTGCTCAACAGCGCCCAGGTTGCCAAAGAACAGGCGCTCGTCAATGCGGACAAAAAGTACACCAGGCAGCGTCTCGACCTCGTAGCGCGCAACGTTGCGAAAATGCTCGGTGCCGGGCACCCGCCCGACGACAGCGATATGAGGAACGCTGGTGCGAAACAACAAGGTCGCCATCGACAGCACGATCCCCATGCCGATCCCTGCCTCCAAACCAAAGAGCAGTACGCCACCAGCAGTACAAAGCAAAGCCAGCGCATCGGCCCGGTCGTAAGACCAGGCGAGGAGATACGCCCGCACGTCGATCATCGAAATTGCGGCCATCATGATGCTGGCCGCCAGCACGGCCAGAGGAAGGCGCTCGAACCACTGTGCCGCACCAGCAACCACGCCGATCATGGCCAGTGCCGACAGAATGCTGGCCAGTGGCGTCTGGGCCCCCGCCGCGACATTGATGGCCGAACGTGACAGGCCGCCGCCGACCGGCATGCCACCGTAGAATCCCGCCACGACGTTGGCTGCTCCGAGACCAACCAGTTCGGCGTTCGGATCGATCCGCTCGCGCCGCTTGATGGCCAGCGCCTGGGCCATGGTGATGCTCTGCACCATGCCGATCAGCATCATCACGAAAGCGGGCAGCAACAGGCGATGCACGGTATCGAGCTCGGGAACGAAAAAGGTGAAGCCCGGCAGGCCGGCCACCACCGGGCCAACGACGGCTACCCCCTGGCCTCGATCAAGATCGAACTCGATGACTGCCAGCGTGCCGGCGATAACCACGACGAGCGGCATCAGGCGGACGATAAAATCAGCCCGCATCTTGCCCAGACCGGCCCTGACTAGCCAGCCAGCAAGGGCCAGACGAACGAAGGCAAGAATGCCGAAGGCGAACAACCCGATGGCCAACGTCGGAAGATGCGCCAGCGGCAGCTTTATAAGTAGATCAAGCAGTAGTTCCCCACTGCTCGACCCATGTGGCACAACACCGGTCAGGTATTTCAGCTGACTGATTATAATCAGCACGGCGGACCCCGAGATAAAGCCGCTGATCACTGGGCGACTTAGCAATTGCGACAGAAACCCCAAGCGCAGCGCACCGCAGGCCAGCAGCATCAGGCCGGAAAGGAGTGATAACACTGCCGCCAACATGATGTAGAGGGACGAGCCAGGCGGCGCAATCGGACTCAACACAGAGTAGGTCATGATCGCGGTGATGGCCACCGGCCCGACGGCCTGCACCATGCTGCTACCGAACAGCGCGTAGGCAATCACCGGAAAGATGCTGACATATAACCCGAGCTGCGGCGGCAAACCAGCCAGCAGTGCGTAAGCCAGGCTCTGAGGAATGACAAGGATGGTAACGATGAGACCGGCAACGACGTCGGCTCCCAGCTTGTCCTTTGGGTAATGCGCCAGCCAACCGGGGATCAGCTTAGCCATGCCGATTCAGGCTTTCTTGACCAATTGCCGGGCGAAGGCTGCATCGTTCTTGGTAACGCGCGGCACAACCTGCGGCCCTTGTCCGTTTACAAAGCGGACAAACTCGTCAAGCGCCAGGGGTTCGGAAACGTCCTTCTCGGCACCATCAACCCGCTCTCGCAAAACGAAAAGACTGCTGCTGGTAATCACCATCACGTAATGCCGGCCTGCGCTGCGTTGATTCAGGCGCGCAACGGCAGCAGTGGCACGAGTCGAGCGCATTCTGGCTACTTGTACTTCTTGAAAACAGCCTTGGCATCAAGATGAGCCCGATCCAGCGTACAGATCGATTCATCGTCGTCATGGCCGGTAAAGAAATCGTCGGCCTGGGCAAGCATCACCATTTCGATCGCGGCGTCATCCGCGATGTCGTATTTTTCAGTGATGAGTGTCGTTACTTCGTCAAGATGTTCTTCGTAGGTCATGGTTGATCGTATTTCATGGAAACATAAAGCGCCTCCACCTTGGCCCGCGCCCATGGGGTTCGGCGCAGAAACTTCAGGCTGGAGGCAATACTTGGATCTTGGGTAAAGCAGCGTATGTCGATTTGCTGCCCCAGTGACTCCCAGCCGTAACAGGCCACCAGTTCGGTAACGATATTTTCGAGAGTGACACCATGCAGCGGATTGTTTGGTTGATCGTTCATGAGTTTACCGGTGCAGCAATCAACAAAAAACTACCAGGATGGTTTTTGGCGTAAAGACTGCGCTCGACCAGGCAATCACTATCGCCCATTTCGTAATCCCGGCATAGCCCAGGCCGCCGCTCGTAGATCGTGCAGCGCATGGTGTCCCGATCCAGCGCGGCACACCAGCCATCATCGAGGCGACGCATCACTTCACCACCCCAGTCATCCATTTTTGTCAATCGCCGGGGTGCGTCGTCGTCACCCATCAGGATCACCTCAAGCCGGCAGCAGCATGCCTGACACCCTTCACAGGTGACCTCTTGGGGGGCCGCGGAAATAATTACGCGACCTCGTCGATCCAGGCCTGCTGGATCGCTTCGAGAATCTTTTCGCCACAGTGCTTGGGGTCATCGTTGAAACCGGGCAAGGCCATTACCCAATCGCGCAAATCGACAAAATTGATCTTCAGTGGGTCGGTATCAGGATGGATTTCGCTCAACTCGATGGCGATATCGTTGATGTCGGTCCATTTCATTTGCGATGTCCTTCCTTGGCCATGTTGATGCTGTATTTCGGAATTTCGACCGTTATTGGCGTTGACCGTACAATCGCCTGGCAGCCAAGGCGGGAATTC
Source organism: Azonexus sp. GW821-FHT04F04 (assembly GCF_059420025.1). NCBI lineage: Bacteria > Pseudomonadati > Pseudomonadota > Betaproteobacteria > Rhodocyclales > Azonexaceae > Azonexus > Azonexus sp. GW821-FHT04F04. The sequence goes on from NZ_JBWKSX010000007.1 coordinate 166,620, forward strand.
GGTTCCAGTCCCCAAGCCTTGTCGAGGAGATCCTCTTCGATATCTTCGGCTGGCTCAAGCGAATTGAAGCCCTCGCGGACAATGACATGGCAGGTCGTACAGGCGCACGACATTTCGCAGGCATGATCGAGTTCGATCTCATTGGCCAGCAGATTCTCGCAGATCGACTTGCCCTCTTCCGCCTCAATGACTGCGCCATCCGGGCACAGCTCAAGATGCGGCAGGACGATTAATTGCGTCATGCGTCTTCTCCCATTTTGATGTCATCCACGTTGCGGCCGGCCAGCACCTTCTTGATGCTTTGGTCCATGCGGCGATGAGCAAAGGCTTGCGTTTCGAAACCAAGGTCGTCCATGGCGATATTGATCAGCCGGCGATTCTCGCCTGCGATGGTTTCGCGTAGCTTGGCGATGGTAGCGACAATTTTGGCGGTTTCAGCCTCGTTCAACAGATGCGGATCTTCCATCATCGCTGCTTCGGTAGCCTCGATCATACGCTGTGCCTCGACCTGCGCCTCCTTAAGGGCACGGCTCATTGCATCGTCCTTGGCGTGCTCCATCGAATCTTTGAGCATGCCGGCAATCTCGTCATCCGACAGGCCATAGGATGGCTTGACGGTAACACTGGACTCGATACCGGTTGTCTGCTCGCGGGCAGCCACTGACAGCAATCCATCAGCATCAACCTGGAAAGTAACGCGAATGCGGGCCGCACCTGCCACCATTGGCGGAATGCCGCGCAGTTCGAAACGCGCCAACGAACGACAGTCACTGACCAACTCGCGCTCACCTTGCACGACATGGATCGCCATCGCCGTCTGGCCATCCTTGAAAGTCGTGAATTCCTGAGCCCGTGCCGTCGGAATCGTCGAGTTACGCGGAATCACCTTTTCGGTCAGCCCACCCATGGTTTCCAGGCCGAGCGACAGCGGAATGACATCGAGCAGCAGCCAGTCATCCTTGCCGGTCTTGTTGCCGACCAGCAGGTTGGCCTGAGTCGCCGCGCCAAGAGCAACGACCTTGTCCGGATCAAGATTGGTCAGTGGATCCTGGCGGAAGAAATCGCCCACAGCCTTCTGGACCTGCGGCATGCGCGTCGAGCCACCAACCATGACCACACCCTTGATGTCTTCAACGCGCAAGCCGGCATCACGAAGCGCCTTCTTGACCGGCTGCAGGGTCTTCGAGATCAGCGTCTGGGCAATCGCCGCGAAAGTTGGCACATCAAGCTTAATATCGACCATTTCACCGGAGGTCAGGCGAACCGTGATCTGCGCTTCCGGGTTATTGGTCAGATATTCCTTGGCCTCGCGGCAGCGCATCATCAAATGACGGCCATCCTCCGGCGACAAAGGTTGCAGTTTGGCCTGTTCAATGACCCAGCAGAAGATGCGGTGGTCGAAATCGTCACCACCGAGCGCCGAATCACCGCCAGTAGACATGACTTCGAAAACGCCCTTGGTGAGCTTGAGAATGGAAATGTCGAAAGTGCCGCCACCGAGGTCATAGACGGCATATACACCTTCGGAAGCGTTATCAAGTCCATAGGCAATGGCTGCAGCCGTCGGTTCATTGAGCAGACGTAGCACATTGAGGCCAGCCAGACGCGCCGCATCCTTGGTGGCCTGACGCTGCGCATCGTCAAAGTAGGCTGGGACGGTAATCACCGCACCGACCAGATCGCCACCAAGCGCCATTTCCGCGCGTTGCTTGAGGCTTTTGAGGACTTCAGCCGAGACTTCAACCGGGCTCTTGATGCCCGCAATGGTCTTAACCTTGACCATGCCAGGCGCTTCGACGAAGTCGTAAGGCATCGACTCGACGTGGGCAATATCCTTCAGTCCGCGCCCCATGAAGCGTTTTACCGAAACGATGGTGTTGTGCGGATCGATGGCCTGCTTGGTCTGGGCGTCGTAACCGACTTCAGTGCTGTTATCGGCATGATAACGAACCACTGAAGGCAGTAAAGGACGCCCCTGCTCATCATTCAGGCAGACGGCCATGCCGCTACGAACCGTGGCAACCAGAGAATTGGTCGTACCTAGATCGATACCGATGGCGAGCTTGTGCTCATGGGGGGCGGCCGACTCACCAGGCTCGGCAATTTGAAACAGGGCCATTTTTATTCTTCCAGCGACGCCAGCGCGTCGTCGATTTCGTACAGTAATTTTTCCAGAAACATCAGACGACGGACACGATCCGTGGCCAATGCATGCTCGCCCCGATCGAACAGTTCGCCGAGCTCTTCATAACGAGCGTTGATGTCGCCGCGCAGACGGTTATGCAGACGCTCCAGTTCGTGATGGTCGCCGCCGTCGCGAGCCTCCATTACCGCCTCGCGCCATTCCATTTGCTCCATCAGAAAATCGGTGGGCATGGCGGTATTGTTCTCCGCCTGAATGTCGTGGCCAGCCAGATGAAGCATGTATTTGGCCCGCTCCAGCGGCTTTTTCAACGTCTGATAGGCCTCGTTGGCATGAGTGGCCCACTGCATGGAGAGCCTGCGTTCAGCATCGCCGGCGTTTGCAAATCTATCCGGATGAACCTGAGCCTGAATATCGCGATAACGGGAATCGAGGTCGGACATATCGAGCCGGAAGCCCGGATTCAACCCAAACAGGGAGAAATGGTCGGCTCGGAAATCCATCAGACGTTAAACGATTCGCCGCAACCGCACTGATCCTTGACGTTCGGATTATTGAACTTGAAACCTTCGTTCAAGCCCTCGCGAGCAAAGTCCAGTTCCATTCCATCCAGGTAAGGCAGGCTCTTGGCGTCGACAATGACCTTGACGCCATTATGTTCAAACACCATGTCATCGGGATTCACCTCGTCGACAAATTCGAGCTTGTACGCCATGCCGGAACAGCCACTGGTCCGCACGCCAAGGCGCAGGCCGATGCCTTTTCCGCGCTTTGCGAGGAAGTTGGCGACGTGTGTTGCCGCCTTATCGCTCAAGGTGACGCCCATGCTTATTCTCCGTGCTTTTTCTTGTAATCGGCCACAGCTGCCTTGATGGCATCCTCAGCCAGAATAGAACAGTGAATTTTAACCGGCGGCAAGGCCAATTCTTCGGCAATTTCCGTATTTTTGATCGACAGAGCCTGATCGACAGTCTTGCCCTTGACCCACTCGGTGACCAAAGAAGACGAAGCAATGGCCGAACCACAACCGTAAGTCTTGAACTTGGCATCCTCAATGACGCCCGCCTTGTTCACCTTGATCTGCAGTTTCATGACGTCACCGCAGGCTGGCGCACCAACCATGCCAGTACCTACGTCATCATCTTCTTTGCCGAAGGAACCAACATTACGTGGATTCTCATAATGATCAATAACTTTAATGCTGTAGCTCATGCTGTTTCTCCTTGAGATTCTTTAGTGTGCAGCCCACTGAACGGTGCTCAGATCAATGCCGTCCTTGAACATTTCCCACAACGGAGAAAGCTCGCGTAATTTACCAACTTTCGCATGCAACAATTTGATTGCATAGTCAATTTCTTCCTCTGTCGTAAATCGACCAATGCTGAAGCGGATGGAGCTATGCGCCAGTTCATCATCACGCCCCAGCGCTCGCAATACGTAGGACGGCTCCAGGCTGGCAGAGGTACAGGCCGAACCTGAAGACACTGCCAGATCCTTGATTGCCATGATCATCGACTCACCTTCGACGTAAGCGAAGCTGATATTTAGATTGTGTGCAACCCGATGCGTCAGGTCGCCATTGACAAAGGTTTCTTCAATATCCTGCAAGCCTTTCAGGAGCTTGTCGCGCAGTGCGCCTATACGTTTGTTCTCTTCGGCCATTTCCTCACGAGCCAGGCGGAAACTCTCGCCCATACCGACGATCTGGTGCGTCGGCAGTGTGCCAGAGCGGAAGCCACGCTCATGACCACCACCATGCATTTGTGCCTCAAGACGAATACGCGGTTTGCGGCGTACATACAGCGCGCCGATGCCTTTCGGGCCATAAGTCTTGTGAGCACAGAAACTCATCAGATCGACCTTGAGCTTGCTCAGGTCAATATCGACCTTGCCTGTGGCTTGGGCAGCATCAACGTGGAAGATAACGCCCTTCTCACGGCAGATTTCGCCGAGTTCGGCGATCGGCTGAATAACGCCGACTTCGTTATTGACGTACATGACCGAAGCCAGCACGGTATCCGGACGGATAGCCGCCTTGAAGACCTCCAGGTCGAGCAGACCGTCTTCCTTGACATCGAGATAGGTCGCTTCGAATCCTTGGCGCTCCATTTCGCGGACAGTGTCGAGCACTGCCTTGTGCTCGGTCTTCACCGTGATGATGTGCTTACCTTTGGTACCGGCGTAGAAATTGGCAGCACCCTTGATGGCGAGATTGTTGGACTCGGTCGCACCGGAGGTCCAGACGATTTCCTTTGGATCGGCATTGACCAATGCAGCCACCTGCTCACGAGCCTCTTCGACCGCCGCATCGGCAACCCAGCCAAAGCTGTGCGAACGTGATGCAGGATTGCCAAAATGCTCACACAGATAGGGAATCATTTTTTCGGCAACACGCGGGTCCACCGGGGTAGTGGCAGAGTAATCCAGGTAAATAGGGAGTTTCATCGTCATTCTCGCTAAGTCGGGTTGTTCAGACATCTCAATGCGTCGCAAGAGCAGTCAGTCCCTGCAGGCGTCCGACTGTCACCCGCAAGGCGTTGATAAATTGTTCGATTTCGACTTCCGTGTTGCCCACACCAAGGCTTACCCGCACGGCTCCTCGAGCGATTTCAGGGGTTACCCCCATGGCGCGAAGTACATGCGATGCCTCAGGATTAGCACTTGAGCATGCCGCGCCACTAGCCACAGCAAATCCTTCGCGGTCCAGCTTGCCGACCAGTGTTTCGCCATCAATATTCGGAAAGGCAAAATAGCTGGTATTCGGCAAACGCATTACTTCAGTCGCGAATACCCTAGCCCCCAATACCACCAACCCGGCTTCGAGCTTTGCCTGCATAACCCGCATGCGACTCGATAGTTCGGCAACACTGGCCGCTGCAAGTTCCGCCGCAACACCAAATCCGACGATTGCTGGCACATTTTCGGTACCTGAGCGTAGGCCGCGCTCGTGGCCACCTCCTGCAATCAACGGTTGCAACTCGACTCGCTTGTCAACAATCAGCGCCGCCGCGCCCTTCGGCCCACCAGCCTTGTGCCCCGACAGAGTCATGCCATGAACGCCCGCTGAGTTAACCGCGCGAAAATCGATGGCCAGCTTGCCCAGCCCCTGCACAGCGTCGGTGTGAAACCACGCCCCGCTGGCCTTTGCGGCATTTGCCAGGGCGGCAATATCCTGCACGACACCCGTTTCATTATTGGCGAGCATGACTGAAATCAACTTCGGCTTGGCCAATAGCGCCTCAGCATAATCTTCGATTTTTAGACTTCCCGCACCGTCGACCGCAAGATGCCTGACCATCCACCCCTGCCCTGCCAATTGGGCCGCTGGCTTGAGAACGCAAGGATGCTCGATGGCACTAACCGCAACCAGTCCAGGCTTGAGGCTGGCTGCAGCCCCCTTCAAAAACAGGTTATTTGCTTCACTGCCCCCACTGGTAAAAATCACCTCTGTCGGGTGTGCGTTGACCGCCGAAGCTACTTTTTGTCGCGCTTCGTCTATGGCTTGCCGTGCCCGCCGACCGTATTCGTGACGGCTCGACGCGTTGCCAAACTGGCTTTCAAGCCATGGCAACATCGCCGCCAACACCGCCGGATGGAGTGGCGTTGTGGCGTTGTGGTCGAGATAAACAGGCATGGGGATTGTCCTGCGCTCAGGCAACCGCCGGCAATTTGTCGCGCCCGGCACGACCACGCGGCAACGGACCAAGTCGACGCTTGTCTTCGAGCACGAGGGCACCGGGAGTCCGCTTTGCCTTTTCTCGCTCGACGAGATCAGCCAGAGTTACAGAGGCAAGGTAGTCAAACATTCTGGCGTTGAGCGTCGACCACAAATCATGCGTCATGCAACGGTGTTCATCGTGACAATTCTCCCGACCGCCACACTGGGTGGCATCGAGCTGTTCGTCTACAGCACGAATAATGTCAGCAACTGCAACCTGATCAAACGGACGAGCTATACAGTAGCCACCACCGGGACCTCGCACGCTATCGACCAGCTTATGGCGACGCAGTTTGCCAAACAACTGCTCAAGATAGGACAGCGATATCTGCTGCCGCTCGCTAATGCTGGCCAAGGCGACCGGCCCGTCCTCGCCACGCATAGCAAGATCCATCATGGCCGTGACGGCAAAACGTCCTTTGGTTGTCAAACGCATTCCGAACCTCTGTTAATAACCTAGTGTTGTAGTCAACTATATCCAATCCAGACAAAATTAGTCAACTATTTTACTCAGGTATTTCGGATCAAATGCATCAGACTGATCGACGTCTTGATCGCACTTGACGCCCTGAGCATCCAGCTCCTTGACCAATGAAGCCAACCGCCGATCAGTTTCAGCTGCATGATCCAGTAACGCGTGGATCGCCTTGGCCAGCGGATCATCCTGATCGCGACCCACGGCATAGGCCGAAAAGCCCAGCTTTTCAGCTTGTGCCTCACGCTGACGAGTTTGTTCGTTGTTATTCAGTATCCGTGCCGGATTGCCAACAGCGGTCGCACCGGCTGGCACTGGCTTGGTTACAACGGCATTGGAACCAACCTTGGCACCAGCACCGATGGTTATCGGCCCGAGCACCTTGGCGCCAGCACCTATGACCACGCCGTTTTCCAATGTCGGGTGACGCTTACCCTTGTTCCATGAGGTGCCACCGAGGGTAACTCCATGATAAAGCGTCACGTCGTCACCGATCACGGCGGTTTCGCCAACCACGACCCCCATGCCATGATCGATAAAGAAACGGCGCCCGATAGTTGCCCCCGGATGAATTTCGATTCCGGTCAACATTCGCGACAAATGGGCCGTGAAGCGACCAAGCCAGCGAAGACGGTGCCCCCATAGCCAGTGCGCAAGGCGATGCATGATCAGGGCATGAATACCGGGATAGCAGGTAAGAACCTCCCAGGATGAGCGGGCGGCCGGATCGCGGTCAAAAACCGCACGGATGTCCTCACGCAGATACCGGAACATGAAACCTGATCTCCCTGTTGAATGGAGGGCGATTTTAGAATACTCGACTGAATTTGTCAGCTATTTTCCCGCCAGTTGTAACATCGCAAAAGTTTATAATCCGACACCTATCGCAAATAGCTAGCCCTCCATGCTCAACCGCCTCGCATCGTTACTTGCCGCCATCATTTTTCTTGCTGGTTGCGCAACGCCACCACCGATTGCGACCAGCAATGAGCGGGGCGATTTCAGCCACACTCAAAAATACCTTTCATGGCTGGTCGACCGTGAAATGGCACAAAATGAAATTACCGGGCTCAGCATCGCACTAGTCGATGACCAGAAAGTAATTTGGCAGCAGGGCTTCGGTTACGCCGACCTGGAAAACAAAATATTGGCTACGCCGGAAACCGTTTATCGGGCCGGCTCAATCGCCAAGGTCTTTACAGCAGCCGCAGCCATGCAACTGGCCGAACAGGGCAAACTTGATATTGACAAGCCACTGTCCGCTTCCCTGCCCGAGTTCTCAATCCGAAGCCGCTTTCCCAATGCCGATCCAGTGACACCACGCAATATCATGTGTCATCACTCCGGATTACCATCGAATTTTCTGCAAGGCCTATACGTCAGGGAACCAGACCGTTTCGAGACGGTGGTCGCCAACATCAAGGACGAATACCAGGCCTTCCCGCCAAACTACGTTTTTTCCTATTCCAATCTTGGAATGGCATTGCTCGGTGCAGCCATTCAAAAGGTTAGCGGAGAACCCTTTGAAAGCTACATGGATCGCAATTTTTTCCAGCCATTAGGCATGATGCAGAGTAGCTTTACGCCACGCCCAATCGCGAAGGCCTACGATCGCAACAAGGAAATCGAAGTATTTTCACTACGCGACATGCCTGCGGCCAACCTGCTAAGCAACGTTTTGGACCTCAGCCAATTCATCAAGATGCAGTTCGGCGATGGCATGTCCGGCCAGCACCACATACTCTCGACAAAATCAGCCAAAGAAATGGTGCGAATCCAGAACAAGAGTTTTCCGATGACATTCGGGCAATACGTCGGCCTAGGCTGGATGATGAGCGGAATCGATGTGCCAGGGGGTGGCTCCGTCGCTAGCCACGGCGGTTCGCTACCAGACTCTCACAGCATGATGGCCATACTGCCTGAGCACAAACTGGGTGTCGTTGTCCTATCAAACTCATCCTCATCTCATGTAGCCGTCTCGAAAATTGCAACCGAAGCCCTGCGCCTCATGCTTGAAGCCAAGACAGGTATTCGACAAGATCCAACGCCTCCGGCACAAGTTGCAGAACGTGCGCCGACTCCTGACGAATTGCGCGAATTCGACGGAAATTTCGACACCATGGTTGGCTTGGCCAGAATCAGCACAAAAAATGGCCAAATCGACGTCGAAGCTGCCGGCCATCAGTTCCGATTGGTGCCACATGAAGATGGACTACTGACAATCAAGTACCGGTTATTCGGAATGATGGCCGTCCGTGTCGGCGCTTTTGAGGATATTCATCTATCAATGGCCAAAGTCGACGGACGGCAAATCATCGTTGGCCGAATCGGTACGGAATCGCTAATTTTTGGCGAAAAGCTGAAGCCAACGAAAATCCCTGATCGATTCTGGAACAATCTCGGCCACTATGAGATCGTTGGAAAGATAGATGGCCCCACACCAGACAGGCTTCTGCTCAAGGAAGATAATGGGCTGCTAGTCGGTGAAGCGCACTTCCCGGAAGTACCCGATCTCCTTTTGCAGATAGCCTTCCGTGCAGTCTCCGACAATGAAGTAGTAACAGCGGGCTTGGGTACAGGTCGCGGTGATACGCTCCGACTGATTGGCGCCGGAGACGACGCCATACTGGGCTTTTCCGGAATTCAACTACGCAAGAAACTGAATTAGAAATGAACGATCTGCACCATGAATTAAAAGCATTCATCATCGAAACGATGAATCTGGAAGACACTACGCCAACCGACATCGGCGACGACGCCCCGCTCTTTGCCGATGACGGCCTTGGTCTGGATTCAATCGATGCACTCGAACTCGTCCTGGCATTGAAAAAAACCTATGGGGTTTTGCTTGAGGCCAATGATGAGCAAACACGGAAGCATTTGCGATCCGTCTCAACGCTCGCTACCCTTCTTAGATCGCATCACGCCAACGCCAACCGAGACAGATAAAACATTTTTCTCGCCCCCACTGTTGTGTACGGGCATCCAAAAAAAAACGGCACCCCAAGGTACCGTTTTTTTGTCAGTCCGAAAAAGTCTAGCTTTTGCGCGACTTCCGCATACGGATCAATCCAAGAATACCTACACCCATCAGCGCCAAGGAGCCCGGCTCAGGAACCTTACCCGTCGTCGGTGGATTGCAACCAGTAGATCCAGACACGCAACCAGTAACCGAGGCAAGCTTCACGTAGTCATTTCCAACATCAAGTCCGCTTGTCGCCCCACCGGCCAACGGATTGTACGCACCGACTAACCAATAAGAGGAAAAGACGTTTGCTGCATTGATGGTTTTTGTAACGGTGCCGATGTCTGCATAATTACCAATCAAGCTCCAGCCAGCACTGAGAAGATCACCATATTTTTGCCCTACCAGGGCTGTCGGCGCACCCGTTCCCGTGTAAGCCATTACGGTCACATCGGAATCAGTCTGGCTCCAACCCAGCTTCATTTGCGTCAACTTAACCGATGAAGAGAAGGACAGCAGAGCCATATCATAGCGTTGGTTGTTGTCGATGGAGTGCTCAGGGGATGTCCCTTCGACCGTGTCGCAATAAGAACCGCTAGAGCATGCATCGGCGTTGCCAATCCCCCCCCAAGTATTTACCCAATTCGCAGCCTGAATGGTTTGGGTTGCAGCGTTATTTGCCGAAGATGCAACAGTATCTGAACCACCTGTATTCGAGAGCGCGGAAACTGTCACACCACCACTGATCGTTCCATAGCTTGACCCTAGCGTCCATGTCGTCGCAGCCGACACTTGTCCAGCCAATGCCATCGCCAATACACCGCACACTACTTTGAGTTGGTTTTTCATATTTTTCCCCGAAATCAATTCTTGCGTAAACACAAAGCAAGAACCAAACCACAACAAATTAATCAACATTTTCAATTAGTTACAGAATTGACCCAACCCCAGCTGCGATGACGGTGTAAAAAAACCCGACACACATTCTAATTTCTCACAACCCCAAGTCGTTCTTCAACTGCGTAGCCATTGCACTGCTCGATACGCCGCCCGGTCCAATGAGTGCAGCACTTAGCTCCTCACGAGCCTCATCTTTTCGACCATTTTTTGCCAAGGCATAAGCCAGATGGAGACGGATTTCGCTATTTTCCGGGCTGCGCAAGCGAGCTTCCCGCAGATAGCGCAGTCCGGCCTCGAACTGACCTTTGCTAACCAGTATCCAGCCTAGTGTGTCGCCATAAGCAGGATGGGTCGGTGAAAGTTTGAGTGCGCGCTCGGCAACACCCTGTGCGGCCGGGTCATTCATCTGGTGCAGCAAATTGGCGTAGTTGTTGAGAGATACAGCATCTTCCGGAGCATTAGCAACCACTCGCTTGTAGGCCTGCTTTGCGGCAGCTAGCTGACCGGCACGAAATTGACTTTCCGCCAGAGCTTTAAGAGCCATCTGATCATCTGGATGACTTTTGACCCACGTCTCAAGAAAGATTACCGCTTTGCTGGGTTCTCCTGCCACCATGTGCGCTTGGACAAGCGCCAGGGCATTGCCGATACTTTCCTCTCGAGAAAGAAGCTTGCGATAGCCGATTATGGCCGCTGCGTATTGACCGCGAGACATCGCCAAATCTGCGCCAACTCGGGCCGTCTCTATGGCCGCCGGATGCTTGGCGTTGAGCGCTTTGAGAGCAGAGTCAGTCTTGACTGCATCGCCACGCAGGGCCTCAACCTGAACCGCCAAGGCAAGTGCCGCGACATCATCTGGGCTGCCCTGCAGAGCCTTGTAGACACTGTAGGCTGCGCCATCAGGGTTGGATGCAGCAATTTGCATTCTCGCAATTGCAACCTGAGACCTCGGATCGAATTCGGCCAGACGTGTAGCTCCGCTCAATGTCGTTCTGGCAGCAGTGGCATTGCCATTTACCAAATGAGTTCGTGCCAAAGCGAGTTGAACTTTCAAATTCGTGGAGAATTTACCAGCCAACTCCTTTGCCGCCGCCGAAGCTTGCTCACCTTGACGTTGATTTAACAAAAGGTCTATCAGCGCGAGCGTCGGATTTGGGTCGGTGCGCTGCACATTGCCTGCCTTGGTCAAATGGCGAATCGCGTCGTCGGGACGGCCAGCCCGTTGCTCGAGCAAACCATATTCAAACAGTACCTGATGATCGTTGCCATCTTTTTTCAACAAACCATCAAGACGGCGACGTGCTTCGTCGAAGCGTTTCTCCCCAATATCGAGGCGAGCCAAATTCAGAACAGAGGGAGGAAAGGTTGAGTCCTTGGCAAGAACCAGAGTGTATGCGGCACGCGCACCCGCCTTGTCGCCATTTGCCCCCTTAAGCGTACCCAAAAAATTTACCGCAGTGAGATTGGCCGGGTCGTGCTTGACCATGGACTCCGCAACCTTCATCGCCTTATCGGTCTTGCCTTGTCGCATATGGAGCATTGCCAGCGCCATCCCTGTCCGTGTATCGGTTGGATTGGCCGCGAACGCTTTTTCCAGACTCAACTGACCTTGCGTAGTTTGCCCAAGTCCAAGCTGACTGAACCCTAACGAGCGATTCATTTCAGGCGACCCCGTCCGTTCAGCTGCTTTCTCGAGCAATGTGGTTGCCTGAGCATAACGCCGCTGGGACAAATTAATCGATCCAAGCATGAACATTACCTGCGGATCGTCCGGCAATGCTCGTTGCAGCGATTCGAGCAATGCCTGGGCGCGTCCGAAGTCTTTGGTGTCAACGTATATTGAGGCGAGAAGCTTCTTTGCACCCAGATTATTCGGACTGCGCGAGACAATCACATCAAGATACTCGCGGGACTTTTGATGATTGCCAAGTCCGTAGTGAGCCAAGGCAGCCGCCATCAATAATTGCTCGCGACGAGCCAGCCAAGCTGGAGGGAGAGCATCGATGGTCCGAGCAACTTCCGTTAACGCTTCAGTTGTCGCCTTAGCATCGCCTTGCTGACTAGCCAGCACCGACCTTAAGTACGCTGCACGTGGCTCATCTTCCGCCACTGTTTTCAGGTAGTCGAGATCCTTGCGGGCATCTGATTCGCGTTTGAGGTCAAGGAGCAGTGCTGCACGAGCAACACGGGCATCGACATGCTTTGGGTTCAGCACCAAGGCTTTATCATACGCAGCCATGGCACCCGCAGCGTCGAACGCAGCATGCAAAACGGATGCTTTCATGTTCCATGCTAAAGCGTTATTAGGTGCCAGTTCGACAGCTTTATTTGCGCTTTCACGAGCCTGATCGGCTTTTCCGGCCGCCAACAACATTGGAACTTGGGCGATCAGCGGAGAGGGCGATTTCGGGTCGATTGCCCGTGCGTTTTCGAAGCTCTGGACCGCCAGACTGTTCTTGCCAGCCTCCATGTAGGCGTTCCCACGCATGGTGAGAACTTCAACCTGCAACGCTGGCGAAAGGCCCGAAGCTGGAATCTTGTCTATCACAGCCTCAGGACGCCCAAGTGCAAGATAGACCTGGCCGAGCGGCAGCGCCACTTCGCCGCGATTGACGCCCTGCTTGAGCGCCTCCTCAAATGCCGCTTCAGCACCTTTCAGATCGCCGTTTCTCAGCAAGGCCTTGCCGAGCAGGAGATGGGCGGCAAGCATTTTTGGGTCTTGCTGCAGTGCGTTCTTCAGCTGAATTACTGCCGCCGGCATCTCGTTTTTTTCGTATCTTTTCAGGGCATCTTCATAATAGCTTGATGCCTTTTCCGGCGTTGCCTGCACATTCGCCGACACCCCCATACCCATGGCAAGAACAACTGTGAGACTGATTGCGAGTTCAATACGTTGCAGCACAGGGAACTGGTCAAATTGCTGGAGAAAATGTGGTTGGAGACTCATTATGGTCCGAATGCTGGGGTAGATGAATTGGTGAAAGTGGAATAAGACATCCGCAATACACCGATTCCAATACTACATATCAGCAGCAAGCAGCCGATGTGCATTTTTTCACAAACCCCAGTCGATTTCCGAAGGATTCATGATGTTTGGGCAGCCCTCTCCGGCTCTATCGGACCTCGATGCTGACCGTTTTTCCTGACTTGCCACCGGCTTTGCGAATCAGGTCGGCGATGTCGGTATTGTTGAATCGCGCTGCAATATCGAGGGCTGTCTCCCCGCTATCAAGTGTGCGGCCAAGATCAACCTTGTTGGCAATAAGCAGTTGGACAATCTCGACATGCCCACCGCGCGATGCTGCAATCAGCGGGGTGGTTCCGTTCTCGGACGCCAAGTTTATGTCTGCGCCGGACTTGATCAGTAGCTTTACAATTTCAAGATGGCCACTAAATGCGGCATAGGCCAGCGGCGTCCAGCCTTGCATGTTGACCGTCGCACCTGCTGCCAAAAGCAACTCTACAACTTTCTGATGTCCGCGAAAGGCTGCCAGACGTAATGCGGTGTCACCTGCGGCATTGCGGGCGTTAAGTTTGACGCGTTTCTTGATCAGAAAGTCGACCGTGTCCGCATGCCCATCGCGGGCCGCAAGCATCAGTAACGTGTTGCCATCAATATCAGTTGTATCGAGGGATGCACCCTTGGCAGCAAGCTGCGCGATTTCTTTGACATCGCCCATCTTGGCCGAGGTAATCAGATCATCGTAGGTGGCCGCACCGACAATTACAGGGAAAGCCAGGGCTATTGCTACGGTCAACCGGAATTTTTGGCTAATTTTCATATCCGTTTTGCGCCTTTGAACAACGAAAAGAAATTATCGGTTGTCGCTTGGTGGACTTCATCAATGCTAACCGAACGCAGCTTGGCGATTTCCTCGGCCACATAGCGCACGTAGGCCGGCTCATTGGGTTTGCCGCGATATGGGACAGGCGCCAGATAGGGCGAATCGGTTTCAACAAGAAGGCGGTCGAGCGGGCACTTCTGCGCCACCTCCTTGACGATGGCGGCGTTCTTGAAGGTAACGATTCCGGAAAATGAGAGATAGAAGCCAAGATCAAGCGCCAGTCGGGCGATATCCCAGTTTTCGGTAAAGCAGTGCATGACACCGCCGACCGCATCGGCGCCCTCTTCCTTCAGCACGCGCAAGGTATCGGCCGCGGAATCCCGGGTGTGCACCACCAGCGGTTTGCCGCAACGCTTGGCTGCCCGAATATGAGTCCGGAAACGGTCGCGCTGCCACTCAGGCTGATCCTTCTGCCAGTAGTAATCGAGCCCTGTTTCGCCGATTGCAATCACTTTCGGGTGCGCGGCAAGCGTTAGAAGACGCTCTTCATCGGGCTCTTCTACATCGGTATATTCGGGGTGCACGCCGACTGTGGCATAAAGCAGCTCATGCTGCTCGGCCAGCGCAAGCACCTGCGGAAAATTTTCCAGATTGACACCGATGCAGACAGCCAGGCCAACCTGATTCTCCTGCATGCGCAGCAGCACATCCGGCATGCGATTGGCCAGATCAGGAAAATCCAGGTGACAGTGAGAATCGACCAGCATGCCGGTCAATTAGAGCGTATGCGTGGGGCGGGCCGACTGCATGACGCCGCCAAGCAGGCCTTCGATCTTGCGCCGGGCTTCCTGGCCACTTTCATCATTGTTGAAATGTACGCCAATTCCCTGTGCCCGGCCGTTCTGGGCCCCGGCCGGGGTGATCCAGACGACGGTGCCGGCGATTGGCAGTTTGGCCGGATCATCCATCAGCGACAACAGCATGAAGACCTCATCGCCGATGGTGTAACTGCGTGTCGTCGGAATGAAGATGCCACCGCTGCGGAGGTGCGGCATGAACGCGGCGTAAAGCGCGGATTTGGAATTGATATTGAGCGAGAGAACGCTGGGGCGCTGCGGAGCGGGTTTTGCTTCACTCATCTTTGATCAATTGGCAAACAGGGCTCGATAGTCCAGTAAAAGGCTTTCCAGGAAGAGGCGCGCATTGAGTGGCTGCTCTGCCTCCTGGCGACGTGTAATCAGAGCCCGATATGACTGAATCAGGCGTGCAGGGGGAATCATATCAGCCAAGCCTGAAATAATGGCTTGTTGCGGCAGAAAATATCGGACAGGCAGGCCATTCCTGGCGAGGGTCAGATCGACCATCCATTTCTGCAAAGCTTCGGTAACGTGTTTCAACGCCACTTTGCCTTTGCTGTCCTTGACGGCTTTTTCGAGTTCGGCTGCGGTTGCCAATGGGTCACCCTTGCGGCCTGCGCCCAGTCGTGTTGTCAGCAACTCAAGCCACGCCCCTTGTCCGGATGCTGCAAACTCCAGTGCCAACCCGGGCGAACCACCCGCCAAAGCCAGCCAGCGTTCGGCTTGGGCGACACCATCGTCAACCAAAACCTTCTCCGCGACCTTCATCGAAGGTACCGGCACAGGCACGACCTGACAGCGGCTGCGTATGGTTGGCAACAAACGCATTGGCTCGCTTGAAACCATTAAAAACAAAGTATCTGGAGCAGGTTCTTCAAGTGTTTTGAGAAGTGAATTTGCGGTACTGCGGTTCATTGCCTCGGTTGGATTGACCAGAATGATCCGCAATCCACCGCGGTGGGTACCGATATTGAAGAATTCATCAAGCCCACGCACCTGATCGATGGTGATCTGCTGACTGGGCTTTTTCTTGCCGTCCTCGACCTCGGCTTCTTCGCCGAGCGCATCCGGCTGCAACAAGCGAAAATCGGGATGATTGCCCTGCTCGAACCAGTTGCAGGCCAGGCATTTGCCGCAAGCCAAGCCGTCGATTGATGGCGATTCGCAGAGCAGACTGGCCGCGAAACGCCTCGCCAGCTCATATTTCCCCAAGCCTTTTTGGCCAACCAGCAACAGCGAATGCGGCAATTGCTTCCGCCTTGCCTGCAATCCTGCCCAGACCTTCGAGTGAAGATCAATAACGTTCATAAACAAATCGCTGCAATAATTTGTTCAAGTTGTTTGCGAATATTTTCAATGGTGTTATCAGCGTTAACCACACGCATTCGGCTCGGGCTGCCATGCGCTCTTTCCAGATAAGCTTGACGGACTCGCTCGTGGAAATCGACCCGTTCCTGTTCGAACTTGTCGAGCACCCGATTGGCCAGCACGATGCGCTCGCGGGCAATATCGAGGGGCAGATCAAACAATAGCGTCAGATCAGGTTGCAGGTGTTCATGCACCCAATGCTCCAGAATCAGAAACTTGGCACGATCCAACCCGCGGCCACCGCCTTGATAGGCGTAGGTAGCATCGCTGAAGCGGTCGCAGATTACCCACTCCCCCCGGGCCAGCGCCGGTTCTATCAATTTGGCCAAATGCTCACGGCGGGCGGCAAACATCAGAAGCGTTTCAGTCTCCAGATGCATGGGCTCGTTGAGCAGCAATTCCCTCAATTTTTCACCCAGCTCCGTACCGCCCGGTTCGCGTGTCACTTGAACAACGATACCGCGTGCTCGCAGCAATTCGGCCAGCCACTCGACGTGACTGCTCTTTCCTGCGCCATCTATGCCTTCGAAAGTGATGAATTTACCTTTCACTTCCCACCCCTCTGATATTTATTGACTGCGTTGTTGTGTTCATCCAGCGTCGGCGAAAACTGGCTGCTGCCGTCGCCACGAGCAACAAAATAAAGAACGTCGCTTTGAGCCGGATTGAGCGCTGCGCGCAAGGAAGCCTGCCCGGGCATGGAGATCGGCGTCGGCGGCAAGCCGGGCCGGGTGTAGGTATTGTACGGGGTGTCGGTAAGCAGATCGCGCTTTCGCAGATTTCCGTCGAAGCTCTCGCCCAGACCATAGATTACGGTCGGATCGGTCTGCAGCAACATGCCCTTGCGCAAGCGATTGACAAACACCGCAGCGACCAGATTCCGGTCGGCTTCGCGTCCGGTTTCCTTTTCCACAATCGACGCCATGACCAACGCCTCAGCCGGCGTTTTGTAGGGTAGCCCGGTGGCGCGCCGGGTCCATTCAGTATCCAGTTTGCGCAGCATGGCTCGATTGGCCCGAGCCAGCAGCTCCAGATCGCTCGATTGCTTGTCGAAAAGGTAGGTATCCGGAAATAACTGACCTTCCAGACTCCTGACATTGAGCCCGAGCAGGGTGATGATCTGCGCTTCGCTCAATTCACGGGTCTCATGACTCAGATCGGGATGGCTGTCCATCCGCCCGCGCCACTGGCGGAATGTCCAGCCTTCAACCAGGGTCAGTTCGCCCTGCGTCACCTTGCCTTTGAGCAACTTGTTGAGCAGCTGTATCGGGGTAACCCCCGTTTTGACCGCATAGCTCCCCGCCTTGATGGATGTATCGGCCCGATTGATACGGGCCAGCATGGCGAGCAAGGTTGGCTCGACAGCGATGCCAGCCTCGCGCATCTGGGTGATGGCTGAACGCAGGCTGCTGCCTGCCGTCACCCGGAAATCGAGTGGCGAGCTGCTCAATTGCAGGGGCTGATTTGCCCACCACCACATGCCGGCTGCCGCGGTTGCCAACAGCACAAAAATCGGAAGGGAAATCTTGAGTAGGAAGCGCACGGGAACTCGAAGGGAGCAAGCAGGTCTTGCCCGTGTGGAACGAGCACGTTATAACGAGCGATATAATATCCGAAACCCCCTCAGGAGCCCTCATGAATCCCCACTGGCGCAGCTTTCTGGAATCGACCGAAGGTGTCTTCGATAACGATTCGACCGAGCTTCTCAATTTCGGCGATGGCGCCGGCGAATTGCTTGCCGCAACGCAGCAGACCGTCGTCGTTCCGCTCACCCACCTTGGACTTATCGAAGCCATGGGTGACGAGGCCAAGGCCTTCCTGCACAGCCAGTTCACCAGCGACATCAACCATCTGGCCGATGGTCAGGCCCAGCATGCCGGTTGGTGCACCGCCAAAGGCCGGATGCAGGCGAGTTTCGTCGTCTGGCGCCAAGGCGAGCGCTATCTCCTTGCTCTGGCTGCCGACCTCCAGGAAGCAACGCAAAAGCGCCTGCAAATGTTCGTCTTGCGGGCAAAAGTAAAACTGGCCGCGCAGACCGACAGTACCGTCATGCTCGGCCTCTCCGGCCCGCAAGCCGAAGAGGCGCTGGCCGATGCCGGACTGCCCTGCCCGGCTGAAGCAATGGTGGCGACGGCCACCGCCGGCGGTGTAACCGTCATTCGCCTCGATGCCAAACGTTTCATGATCGTGGCGCCGGAATCGGCGATGGCTGTGCTGTGGCAAAAACTCACCGTCAAAGCTCGCCCGGCAGGCCTCCCCGCTTGGCGCTGGCTCGATATTCAGGCCGCTTTCCCGCTCGTCACCCTGGCCACCAAGGAGGAGTTCGTGCCTCAAATGGCCGATTTCGAAAAGATTGGCGGCGTCAGTTTCCACAAGGGCTGTTATCCGGGTCAGGAAATCGTCGCCCGCACCCAGTACCTCGGCAAGGTCAAACGCCATTTGCATCGCGTAACCAGCGCGCAGGAACTCAAGGCCGGCGACGTTCTGTATTCGCCCGACAACCCGGATCAGTCCTGTGGCACGGTGATGACCGTCGCCCCGTCGCCGGCCGGCGGTTACGAAGCCCTGGCGGTCATCCAGAGCAATTTTGCCGGCAATGTCCGTCTGGGTTCGCTGGAAGGCCCTTCCGTCCAGGCTGCCGCGGTCAACCCGTAAAAACGGCCAAAAATGAAATGTGTCTGATCGTCGTCGGCTGGCGGGTGCATCGGGATTACCCACTGGTCGTCGCGGCCAATCGTGACGAGTTCTACGCCCGCCCGACAGCGCCATTGGGACGCTGGCCCGATGCGCCAGAAGTTATCGGCGGGCTCGATCTCGAAGCCGGTGGCACCTGGCTGGGCATCAGCGAGTCCGGGCGCTTCGCCGCGGTCACCAACGTACGCGAGCCCGGCATGGCCAAAGGCGCGCAATCCCGCGGCGCCCTGACACGGGGCTTCCTGACGGCCAGATCATCGGCCGAGGAATACGCCGCAGGGATCAATGGCAACCAATACTCCGGCTTCAACCTGTTGCTGAGCGACGGCGACGAACTGGTCTACTGCTCGAATCGCGATGGCAATCCACGCTCACTGGCGCCGGGTGTTTATGGCTTATCGAATCACCTGCTCGACAGCCCATGGCCGAAACTGCTGGCTGCCCGCCAGCGATTTGCCGACGCATTGCCCTGCCTGCCCGATGAGTCAGCATTTTTTGAGTTGCTGGCCGACCAGGCCATCGTCGTCGATGAGAACCTGCCCAGCACCGGTGTTCCCATCGAATGGGAACGCCTGCTATCAGCCATTTTCGTCAAATCGGAAAGTTACGGCACGCGTGCCTCAACGCTGGTCTGGCAAGACGCTGACGGCAAGATCACGGTTCACGAAAACAGTTTCGGCCCGAACGGGCAGCCGCTTCAGTCTTCAGTGATCTCGACTTCCGAATAGCAAGGCACGAGGTCAAACAATTCGACGATATCGGCGTTGCGCATGCGCACACAGCCGTGCGAGCCGGGCAAACCCATTTCCGCAGAGTCCGGGCTGCCGTGAATGTAGATATAGCGGCGCATGGTATCGACGCAACCCAACCGATTACAGCCGGCCTCGCTTCCAGACAACCAGAGAATGCGCGTCAGGATCCAGTCGCGACCGGGGAATTCCTCGCCCAGAGCGGGTGACCAGAGTTCGCCGGTCGGGCGACGGCGAACGAAGACGGTGTTTTCCGGCTGACCGGCACCGATTTTGGCGCGAATAATGTGTCGCCCACGCGGCGTCTGATAGCTGCCGGAAACTTCGCCAACCCCGGCCTTGGCCGTCGAAACCGGGTACTCGCGCAGAATCTCGCCCTGATCGTCGAAGACGGTCATCGCCTGGCGTGCCACTGAAATATGCAGTTTCATGATGACTTCTTGCGCCGACCAGCAAAAAAAGCCGACAACATGGCGCTGCATTCATCGGCCAGCACGCCACCTTCGACAGTCGCATGATGATTCAACCGCTCGACCCCGAACAGATCGACGACGCTGCCATGCACGCCGGTCTTGGCGTCACGTGCACCGTAGATGACGCGGCTGATCCGCGCATGCATGATGGCGCCGGCACACATGGCGCACGGTTCCAGCGTGACGAACAGTTCGCACCCCGGCAGGCGGTAGTTGCCGAGCACCCGCGCGGCGTCGCGCAAGGCAGCGATTTCAGCATGGGCCGTTGGGTCGCTCTCGCCAATCGGCGAATTGAAACCACGGCCGACAATGGCGCCATTGAGGACCACGACAGCGCCAACCGGCACCTCGCCAAGGCACTCGGCAGCGCGCGCCAGCGACATCGCCTCACGCATGAAAAACTCGTCACTGAGACCGAGTGTTGCTTCGTCGCTCATGCCAGCTCGCCAGCAAAAACAGGATCATTCATAAAACGGTGGCCAGGAAAATCGGGTTCGGAAGGGCGGCAAGTATAGCGCTAGCGGACTGGCTCACCCTAGTTGCCCAGCAGCAACAGACGGATGTCGGCAGTGATGTCATCAACGCTGCTCGTATCCTTGACATAGAGCCGCAGGCGACCGGCCGGATCGAAGACATAGGCGCCCGTCGAATGGTCGATGACATAGCCCAGTTCGCCTTCGACCGGTTTGCGCGCTGCGAAGACGCGGAACTCCTCGGTGGCCGCCTTGATTTGCGCTGCATCACCGCGCAGGCCAAGAAATGTCGGGTTGAACCAGGGCACGAAATCCTTCAGACGCTCAGCACTGTCCCGCTCCGGATCGACCGTGACGAACAGCACTTGGACCCGCTCCGCATCGCCGCCAAGCGCCTTCATCACGTCGGCCAGCTTGGCCAGCATGGTCGGACAAATATCCGGGCAGGCGGTGTAGCCAAAGAACACCACCGTTGCCTTGCCCTGAAAGTCGGTCAGGGATCGTTGCCGACCGTGGTGGTCGACCAGCGTCAACTGACGCCCGAAAGTTGCGCCGGTCAGATCGGTATTTCGAAATGTCGCAGGTGGCCGCTTGCAGGAGAGCAAGGCAGCCATGGACAGCGCGAGAAAGAGGCGGCGATTCATCATGACAATTTTTTCTGAACTATTTCAGGAACATTGATTCTCAGGCTAGAGGTCGGTTCTCACAAGGGGAGGGAACAGAATGGCGAGTTGTACGCTTGAGACTCAGGCTGCGCAAAGCGCAGACGCAAATCTTGCTGCCCGGCTGCTACGCAGCCTTTTCCCTCCTTCCGCCCTGCTCTTGCCGGCTTTAGCCAGCGCTGAGTACAAGTTTAATTTCCCCGAGCCGGTCACGCCCATCGCCCGGGAAACGCTGCACATCCACAACGAGTTCATGCTGATCATCACCATTCTGTTCGTGGTGGTGTTCGCCATCATGATCTACTCGATGATCAAGCACCGGAAGAGCAGCGGCCACGCACCGGCCAAGTTCACCGGGCCGACTGGCGCCCTGCAATGGTTCTGGGCATTGATCCCGTTCGCCATCCTGCTTTTCATCGACTTCGTGCTGATGGGCATCCCGGCGGTGCAGGCCATCATCAACATGGAAGATACCCAGACCAAGGCCGACATGGTGCTCAAGGTCACCGGCATGCAGTGGAAGTGGCAGTACGAGTACCCGGAATCCGGCGTCAAATTCATCAGCACTTTGGCCACACCGCGCGACCAGATCAGCAATGCCGAGGCCAAGGGCGAGCATTACCTGCTCGAAGTCGACAAACCGGTTGTGTTACCAGTCGGCAAGAAGGTGCGCATCCTGCTCACGTCGACCGACGTCATCCATACTTGGTGGGTTCCGCAATTCGGCGTCAAGCGCGATGCCATTCCCGGCTTCCTGCGCGAAACCTGGGTGCTGATCGAAAAGCCCGGCATCTATCGCGGCCAGTGCGCCGAACTGTGCGGCAAGGATCACGGCTTCATGCCGGTGGTCGTCCATGCCGTACCGGAACCCGAGTATCTCGCTTGGGTGGAAGCCCAAAAAGCCGAAGCCAAGGTGGCGGCCGGTGGGGCCGACCGGACCTGGAGCAAGGACGAACTGGTCGCCGAAGGCAAAGCGGTCTATGAAAAGGTTTGCGCCGCCTGCCACCAGCCGGATGGCAAGGGTTTGCCCCCAGCCTTCCCGGCGCTGGCCGGCAGCAAGATCGTCAGCGGGCCGTTGCTCGACATGAACGGCAAGGTGATCAAGGACAGCCATGTTGACCGGGTGCTGCACGGCAAGGCCGGCACAGCCATGCAGGCCTTCAGCGCCAGCCTGTCCGATGTCGAGCTGGCAGCAGTCATCACCTACGAACGCAACAGTTTCGGCAACCAGACGGGCGACATGATCCAGCCAGCCCAGATCAAGTCACTGCGCTAGGAGACAGCGATGAGCACAGCCACCCACGCCGCCGAGCACCCGGCAGAACATTACCCCGGCGGCCTGATGCGCTGGCTGACGACGACGAATCACAAGGACATCGGCACGATGTACCTGACTTTCTCGCTGATCATGTTCTTCGTCGGCGGCCTGATGATCCTCGCTGTCCGGGCCGAACTATTCCAGCCCGGCCTGCAGCTCATGAAGCCTGAGTTCTTCAACCAGCTCATCGGCGTGCATGCGCTGGTGATGATCTTTGCGGCGCTGATGCCGGCCGCCACCGGCTTCGCCAACTGGATGCTGCCGCTGATGATCGGCGCGCCCGACATGGCGCTACCCCGTCTCAACAATTGGGGTTTCTGGCTGCTGCCACCGGCCGCCATCCTGCTCACCCTGCCCTTCACGCTGGCCCTGTTCGGCATCGGCGACGGCGCCATCGCCACCGGCTGGACCTTCTACGCGCCGCTGTCGGTGCAGGGTGGCATGGGCGTCGATTTCGCCATCCTCGCCGTGCACATCCTCGGCATCTCGTCGATCATGGGTTCGATCAACATCATCGTCACCATCTTCAACATGCGGGCACCGGGCATGACCATGATGAAGCTGCCGCTCTTCGCCTGGGGCTGGCTGATCACCGCCTTCCTGCTCATCGCCACGCTGCCGGTATTGGCCGGCGCGGTGACCATGCTGCTCACCGACCGCCATTTCGGCACGCATTTTTTCGATGCCGCTGGTGGCGGCGACCCCATTCTCTTCCAGCACCTGTTCTGGTTCTTCGGCCACCCCGAGGTGTACATCCTGCTGCTGCCGGTCTGGGGCCTGATGCCACACGTGCTGTCCACCTTCTCGCGCAAGCCAACCTACGGCTACAAGGCGCAGGTGTACAGTTTCATCGCCATCGGCCTGCTCTCGGTCGTGGTCTGGGCCCACCACTTCTTTACGGCCGGTATGCCGGTACCGGCACTGGTGTATTTCATGTTCAGCACCATGGCCATTTCGCTGCCGCTGGCCGTCCTGTTCTTCTGCTGGATCGCCACCATGTGGAAGGGTGCGATGACTTTCGAGACGCCGATGCTGTTTGCCGTCGGCTTCATCGTGCTGTTCGGCATCGCAGGGCTGACCGGGCTGATTCTGGCCGACGTCGCGGCCGATGCCCAGTACCACCACAGCTATTTCGTCGTCGCCCACTTCCATTACGCGCTGTTCGCCGGCGGCATCATGGGCGTGATGACCGGGGTCTATTACTGGCTGCCGAAATGGACCGGCCACATGTACAGCGAAAAGCTCGGCAAGCTGCATTTCTGGTTGACCGTCTTTTCTTTCAATCTGACCTTCCTGCCACAGTTCTTCCTCGGTCTGGCCGGCATGCCGCGACGCATTCCCGACTATGCGCTGCAGTTTGCCGAATTCAATGCCATCTCGACCATTGGTGCCTTTGTCCTCGGCATCAGCCAGTTGCTCTTTGCCTGGAATATCTGGTGTTGTGTGCGCGGCGGCCCGAAGGTCGACGGCCAGGTCTGGGAAGGCGCCGAGGGGCTGGAATGGGAGCTTTCGTCGCCACCGCCCCACCATAGCTGGGAAATCCAGCCGGTGATCAAATGAACGAGGAGCACATGACCCCGGCCTTCACCGATGCCGAGCTCGCCCGCCGCCGCGCCGCATCGCGCCGCCTTGGCTGGTTACTCGGCACGGTCGTACTGGTCATTTACCTCATCGGCTTGTTCATCAAGCGTTAGCACCATGGAACAGGCCCAGCCCACCCCAGCCAGCCACAATCGCCTGATCGGCAAGCTGTTGCTGATGGTGGCCGGGGCCTTCGTTTTTGCCTTCGCGCTGGTGCCGCTTTACGACGTGCTCTGTGCGGCCACCGGCTTCAACGGCAAGACAGCCGGACCGGGAGTGATTCGCGACGGCTTCGGCGTCGGCGGCCTGCAAACCGCCGCTGCCCCGGCCTCGAAGGTAGATACCGGGCGGACTGTCCGCGTCGAATTCACCGGCACCGTGATGCCCGGCCTGCCCTGGGACATGCGGCCACTAACGATCAGCCTCGACATCCACCCCGGCGAACTACAGCAAGTCAGCTACCTCGTCCGCAACACATCGAACCGGCCGATCACTGGCCAAGCCGTGCCGAGCGTTACCCCCGGCCAGGCAGCGCAGCATTTCGAGAAGATCGAATGCTTCTGTTTTTCACAACAAACCCTGGGGCCGGGCGAGGCGCGCGAAATGCCGCTGGCTTTTATCGTCAAACCAGAGGTTGACCGCAACATCAGCCACATCACCCTGTCCTACGCCTTTTTCAGCATTGATGGACAACGCCAGACACTGACCCACCCCGGGGAGGCCCGATGAAAACCAGTCCAGCTCACGCCGTACACGCAGAACATTATTTCGTTCCGCAGCCCAGCCTGTACCCGGTCATTCTCTCGGCCGGCATGTTCCTGCTCGCCTTTGGCTTCATTCAGCTGATCAACAACTTCGGCCCCGGCAAATGGGTCATGCTCGGCGGCACAGCCGTCATCCTCTATGTACTGTTCGGCTGGTTCGGCAAGGTCATCGGCGAATCGCAGAGCGGCGCCTACCGCGACTGGGAAGACCGCTCATTCCGCTACGGCATGATCTGGTTCATCGCCACCGAGGTGATGTTCTTCGCCGCCTTCTTCGGCGCACTGTTCTACGTGCGGGTGATTTCGGTGCCGACCCTGGGCGGCATGGAGGGCGCCCATGGCTTCAGCCTGTGGCCGGAGTTCACCGGCACCTGGCCGACCAGCGGGCCGAAAGGCGCCGCCTTCACGCCTATGGGCGCATGGGGCATTCCGGCACTCAATACCGCCCTGCTGCTCAGTTCCGGGGCCACTGTCACTTGGGCGCACTGGGGGCTGTTGCGCAACAAGCGTAGCCACCTGGTGCTCGGTTTAGCCGCGACGGTCTTGCTCGGCAGCGTTTTCCTCGGCTTTCAGGCCTACGAATATCACCACGCCTATACCGAACTCGGCCTGACCATGGGGGCCGGCGCCTACGGGGCGACTTTCTTCATGCTGACCGGCTTTCACGGTTTCCACGTCACGCTCGGCACCATCATGCTGGCCGTCATCCTGCTGCGCAGCCTGAGCGGCCATTTCAGCGCCGAGCGCCATTTCGCCTTCGAAGCAGTCGCCTGGTACTGGCACTTCGTCGACGTGGTCTGGCTGATCCTCTTCGTCTTCGTTTACTGGGTGTAGCCGGGTATGAGACCAAACCTGAACCCGGCCAGCAGCACCATGAAGAGCGCGATGGACAGCCCGATGCGCAGGGTCAGCGCCCGCACCGTCCGCTCGCCGGCCCCTCGGTCGCGGTAGAGATAGAAGAGCCCGGAGAACAGGCTGCCGACTATGGCCAACAACAGCAAAACAACCAGCAGCTTGAGCATGGACGACGCCTCCACAGGGATTTCCGTAGCCCAGTATGCGCGCCGGCCGGGCGGCGCGGCAAGGGCCAGCCGCAAGCAGGCGGCGATCCTTGGCGGCCTGCTCCTCGCCTTCCTGTTGCCGGCCTTCATTTCGCTCGGCCTCTGGCAATGGCGCAAGTCCGAGACCAAAACCGCGCTACAGATCGAACTCGACACCCGCAGCCACGATGCCGCCATCGCCATGCCAACCACGCTCGCCGATGTTGATTCCCTGCGCCATCACCGGGTCATCCTGCGCGGTACCTACGACACGGCCCGCCAGGTGCTGATCGACAACCGCCTGCATCAGGAACAGGCCGGCTACCACGTCATCACGCCCCTGCAGTTGGCCGGATCGAACATGCATGTGCTGGTCAATCGCGGCTGGCTGGCCGCCCCGGCCGATCATCAGCAGCAACCGGTGGCCGAAGTACCGGCCGGTGAAATCGAACTGAGCGGCATTGCCGTACTGCCCACCCAGCGCTTTTTCAACCTGGCGCCGCAGCCGACCAGCGGCTGGGCACCGGTCTGGCAGAACCTCGACATCGAACGCTTCCGCTCGGCCGTGCCCTATCCCCTGCAAGGCCTGGTCATTCAGCTCGACCCAACGGCACCGGGCGGCTTTGTGCGCGAATGGCCGCGGCCGGATGAACGGGCCGACCGCCACCGCAGCTACGCCCTGCAATGGTTCGGTTTCGCCACCGCCAGCGTCGGCATCTGGGCCTATTTCCTGATCCGCCGGCCATGAACAGCATCGCAATCCGTCCGCTCCCCAACCAACGCCAGGGCCGGCTCATGCTGGCGCTGATCGTCGGCCTGCTCGCCTTGCCCTTCATCATCGGGGCCGGCCTTTACTTCGGCGGCTGGCATCCGTCCCGGATTGGGCACCACGGGCACCTCGTCAATCCTCCCCGACCACTGCCAGAGCAAATGCTACGGTCAACCGGAAAAAATGCCGAAAAATGGAAACTCGTGCTCCAGGTCCGCGGCCCCTGCGCCGCCGACTGCACGAGCCGTCTCGACGAAATGCGCCGCATCCACGTCGCCCTCTACAAAAACATGGGCCGCCTGAGCCGCGCCGTGCTGACCGACCAGCCGGACGACCCCGCCCTGCTCGCCCTGCACGCCAGCCAGCCCGACCTGATGGTGCTAACCGCCCCGTCCGGCGCATTGGCTGAAGTCACCGACCCAGTGTTGCTGGTCGATCCACAGGGCCTCGTGATCATGACTTACCCACCCGACGCCAGACCCCAGGGCATGCGCGCCGACCTCGACCGCCTGCTCAAATACGCTTGGACCGGCTAGGAGAACCGCCATGCACACCGCGACAGCCCCCACCCTGAGCCTCAGCCAACGCCTGGCCGCCTTCAGCCACCTGTGCAAACCCCGGGTCAACAGCCTGATCGTATTCACCGCGATGATCGGCATGTGCCTGGCGACGCCGGATTTCCCACCGCTGCTCCGCTTCACGGTCGCCTCGCTCGGCATCGCGCTGGTTTCCTTCGCCGCCGCCGCGCTGAACTGTCTGGTCGAACGCACCGTCGACGCCAAGATGGCCCGCACCAGCTGGCGCGCCACGGCCCGCGGCGACATCTCGCCGCTCGAAACGATCACGCTGGCCACCGCTCTCGGCGCCACCGGCCTGTGGCTTCTTCACACCTACATCAACGACCTGACCATGTGGCTGACGCTGGCCACCTTCGTCGGCTACACCGTCATCTACACCCTGATCCTCAAACCGGCGACGCCGATGAACATCGTCATCGGCGGTGCCTCTGGCGCCATGCCGCCACTGCTCGGGTGGACGGCGATGACCGGCCATGTCTCGGCCGAACCGCTGGTTCTTTTCCTCATCATCTTCCTGTGGACCCCGCCGCACTTCTGGGCGCTGGCCTGCTACCGGCGCGACGACTACGCCCGCTCCGGCCTGCCCATGCTGCCGGTCACCCACGGCATCGCCTTCACCTGCCAGCACATCCTCTGGTACACCGTGATGCTCGCCGCCGCCAGCCTGATCCCGGTCTCGCTCGGCATGAGCGGCACGTTCTACCTGATTGCCATCAGCCTGCTCGACCTCGTCTTCCTCGGCTACGCCATCGCCCTCTGCCGCAACTACAGCGACGCCCTGGCCCGCCGCGCCTTCCGCTACTCCATCCTCTACCTGACCCTGCTCTTTGCCGCTCTGTTCATCGACCGCCTGTTTTGATCTGCTTGTTCTGATCTGCCGATGCGCCTCTACCGTCGCCTGCTACTCGTCGCTACGCTGCTCGCCTTCGCCGTCATCGCCCTCGGCGCCTACGTCCGCCTGTCCGACGCCGGCCTCGGTTGCCCCGACTGGCCGGGCTGCTACGGGCACTGGCTGGGCATACCAGACGCTCCCCATGAACAACATGCTGCCGCGCAAGCCTATCCAGACCGTCCGCTCGACACTGGCAAGGCGTGGAAGGAAATGCTCCACCGCTATCTGGCCGGCACACTGGGCCTGCTCATCCTGGCGCTGAGCATCCTCGCCTGGCGCAAGGAATCCCGCAGCCTCCAGTCGCCAACGATGCCGACCGCACTGCTCGGCATTGTTGGCCTGCAGGCAGCTCTCGGCATGTGGACCGTCACGCTATTGCTCAAGCCGGTCATCGTCACCCTGCACCTAATCGGTGGCATGACGACACTCTCCATCCTCGTCGGCATGAGCGTTGCCGGACGCAAGGCAACGCCGGATAACGCCATTGGTCCCCGCACCCGCCGGCTCGCTTTTGCAGCACTGCTGGCAATCGTCATCCAGATCGCCCTCGGCGGCTGGGTCAGTAGCAACTACGCCGCCCTCGCCTGCCCGGATTTCCCGACCTGTCAGGGTCAATGGCAGCCCGAAATGGATTTCACCCACGCCTTCAGCCTGCACCGCGAATTGGGCGAAACAAGCGATGGCCAGTTACTGCCGTACGCCGCCCTGACAGCGATTCACTGGAGCCACCGTCTGGGAGCTGTATTGGTTACCCTGATGGCGGGCCTGCTGGCACTTGCCCTGTTCAAAACCGGCAAGAGAAATTGGCAATTATGGGGTGGCTTGCTGGCGTTTCTGTTGCTGGCGCAACTCAGTTTGGGCATCGCCAACGTGCTGCTCGGCCTGCCACTGGTCATCGCCGTCGCCCACAATCTCGGCGCCGCCCTCCTGCTGACGGCGACGCTCGCCATCAATCTCCGTATGTATGGCCTGAACCATGAAAACCACGTGACATCACCAGTCCGCAGCGCTTCAGAAGCACTCGACGCCACTGGCTGAAGACCAGTAAAGCCTTGCGCCACAAACGACAAAGCCCGGAAAACCGGGCTTTGTCGTTTGTGCAAAAACCTTACATCATTCCCACTCGATTATTCATTGAACCGCCACACGCTTGTGTTCCTAGGGTTGCAGCGATCCATGAAATCCTTCATACCGTCAGAGATACCGTCAAAACCAGTGGGCTCAATTGACACGACATGACACGACCTGATGTTGAAGCCTCCAACATTGAAGATGAGTCGCGCGCATCAAACTGGCCCACACACCAAATAGTGCCATAGATTCTCTCGACATCTACTACGACCAGGAAGTCAGTGAGACATGGATGAGCAGCATCGGTAACCTTGCTTCATAGAATTGATTAAGCATCCTGCAGCACGTAACCGATCGTAGCAGAGCGCGATCAGAATTCAATGGGGAGTTCTCCAAGGCTAGCCATCACCTGAGTGCAAATTATCGCTGATCACCTCGAAAAAATCTGTCCGCTCTCCTGCGGCTTGGCGCATTCCGCAGAAGATTCAGAACTGAATGCCTCTTGATCAATGAAACGACCATGGCGGCGCATCAATGGCAACAGCCATTGGTCCGCATACGCGCAACCGGTGTGTTCGGGATCCGTCTGTAGCTCCTTGGCGGCAAGACTGGGAGCGTGGCCTCCACCACGCTCCAAAGCGTTGGCAAGCACGTGATAGCCGGGAATCCAGGCTTGGGCATTCGTAAATACTGTGCGCAGACTACCGAGTATTTGCATGCCGGCGTAATCGAGGTCACCAAAAAAATACACGGGCAGGTCTGCCGTATCGAACAGCCAGTTTTCGACAGCACGCAAGCCCCCTTCCCCAACCACAGACGTGGCAGCACTCGATAACGATGAAGCTCGTACATAGAGTCGGCAGCCCTGCCGTGACCGTAGCCGCTGGGCACTGCCCTTGAAGCCGGCAGCGTACACCAGAAGGCAGCGTTGCCAAGACGGCTGACGCAGGTCGGACATGCGCTCGAAGGTGACCAGATTTTCGACGAAAAGCACCTCGTCGAAAACGACCGTGATATCGACCAGCAACTGGATCGGTCCTTCATGGAATTGCCCTGGGGTAGCTCCCAACAAGCGCAATAGTTCCTCGCGGCTGTCCAGTATCTTCGAACGCCCTTGAAAGACTTGCGCCGAAGCCTCGCGCAGCGGAAGTTGGAGGCCCGACGCACACAGCACTTGCAAGGCTTCAAGGCTGCGCGCTGCTTCTTCCATCGGAAGCTCCTGCAGGGCCAACAACGGATTGCGGGCCAAGTAGTCCAGTAATGCCTCTGGCTCGGGAGGCGAATTTGCCCCAGGCTCCCTCCAGAGCACAGCCAGGTAGTCCAACCATTGACGTTGCCAACGCATGGCCTGCGGTGTGTAGCCAGCCCAGATCGCGAGGGCATCGAAATCATGCAGTTCGAGCTGTGGGTTCCGATCGACGAAACCTGAAAACTCCTTGGGCGGTGCCAACCTTAGGGAGACCCAGCCCGTGGCACACAGGTCCTGGAGCAGCATTACCCAGCGTTGCACAGTCTCTGCATCGGTTTGCTCAAATAGCTCCGGCGCTTCGCGACGGTCGATCTTCAGGCGGACCGGACCACTACCCGTTGACCGCTCTGCCTTGGTGAGTAACCTGATCGCCAGTCGCTGCAGAAATGGGGAGAGCATCGGAAGGTCAATCATCTTCACCCGCACTTCCAGAGGTTGCAGCTGCCCGCGACGCCTCATGTGCCAACCGGGCGGCACCGCGCGCCATTTCTGCGTGAGTCTGCCACAGCCGCGCCAGAGATTCACGGTGCAGTATCTTCTCCTGCGCCTCACTGATGAACAACTCGCATCCATCGCGCTTGGCCATCACCTTGGAGAAAGTGAACTCCTTGTCAAACTCTGGCTTCACGGCACCCGACTTGGAGGTCGGCATAGCCACCACCAGTTGTAGCCCCAATGTGCCGGAGAGGAACTGCAGCACGCTGCGCGAGCGGGACTCGTCCATCTTCGAAAACGCCTCATCGCTAAGCATCAGGCGCAGCGCCGGCGCTTCGCGCCGGTCGCGGCCAAAATGCCCAAGCGCATGAGCCAACACTGCCGAGCGCACGACGTAGAAGGGTGTTTCCAATTCGCCGCCGGAGCCAGTTCCCCAAGTAGATAACTTCGTCTGCCCGACCGGACTGGTGCGCACGATATCGTAGCGGCGGTAGTTGCGGTAATCTGCCATTTCCTTCAAGGCACGCTCACTGGCGCCCTGGTCGTTGGCCAGCAGCAGTTTGCGGATATCCTCAGCAGTGGCACGGTGCTCATCTGTCAATAGGGAGGATTCGAAGATAGAGCCGCGTTCGCGCTCCAGCCCTTCAATGACGGTTTCCACTGCCTCAAAGAACTCAAATATCTTCTGCATGCGCGGAATCCAGTCCCACTCCAGCTTGAAAGTGTCGGCGCCAAAGCGAATGTCCTGCATGTGACGGTTCAGACGCGATAAGGTCGATGCGCCCTGCTTGACGTCGTCGCGCACCTTGAAGCAAAAACTCGTGGTGAATACTTGGTTGAAACGCGCTTCGGCGTCGCGCAGGCGTCCGGCATTCTCGGCCAGCCCGATGGCGCGTTGGCGCTGAGTCTGCTCGGCAATGGCCTGCCGTGCCGAGAAAACGATGGGCAGAAGTTCTTCCAGTCGATCAAAGCTCCGCGGCGGATCGCTCCAGGCAAAGCGCTCGGCGTCGTCACGAGCCCCCGATAGATAAGAACCCACAGCGAGTGCCAGTTCGCGCAACATCGGCGTCAGCTTTTCCTTCAATGACTGAATACGAAGACGCAGGGCATCAAGGCTGACCTCCACGGCGGCCGCGAGTTCTTCGGCCTCGGACATCAGTTGCGGCTCGGTTGCCAATTCGGGTGCCGCCGCCGAGAAACGTGATGCCCAAACGCTGGCGTTGGTGCAAGCAATTTCCAAAGTTGGCAGATTTCCGCTGAGGTCGCTCTCCCTTCGCAGCAAATCCGTCAGCGCCTTATCCGTAGCGCCAACCTGCTTCATATGCTCGTCGTACTGCTCCCTTGTTTTCTTGATACACTCATTCAAATTTTCCCGCTCGCGCAACTGCTCTTCGACCGATGATAAGTCCAGAGCCGCCAGCGCTTTGGCTGCATTCGCATGCTGAACCTGGCTTTCCAGTACCGCGAGCAATAATGGTGTGAGCGGCGTGAAGACCGCGCCGGAGAACATGCGTGCCACTGCGTTCAACGATTGCTTCAGGATTTTGAGCGTCGTCGTTTCGTGTTGAAGACGAACGAGTTCATCTTCGCACCACTGCCTGCGCCGTTGACGCGCCGCCTCGCCGAAAGTCAGGTCGGCATCAGGCAAGCGACAAGCAAACATGCCATAGCCCCGGCTACCCAGCCCCTGCTTCATCAAGCCCTGTGGTGTACGGGCCAATTCCTCCTCGCTGTCTACCTTGCGTACACGACCATATTGCGCCATCAGGAAAGCCTTGGCGACGGGATGCGTACATTGCAACTCGTGCAGAATCGCCCTCCCCTCCAGTTGGCGACCCTCGGTGTCTTCCATGGCTTTGCTGCCCTGAACTACCTTGGGCGAACGCACCGGAAATTGCCGTTTGACCAACCGGGCGCAACGAGCCTCCCAACCCGCCTCGACGATGAGCGCGAAACGGTCGTTACCCATATAACCTTCAATGGCATTCTGCCACTCGCTACCTGGCCGGGGCTCTACCAGTTGGGCAAGCAGGTACGGGTGTGCATCCGGTAATTCGTGTTCGATCAGATCAATCGCCTGGTGCGCATCGGGTCGACCGGACACGCGCCCCGACTGAAGCAAGCGCAGTTCGGCCTCGCGTTCGATGCGCTCGTCCTCAATCTTGTTCAGACGCTCCCCCACTTCGGTAAGCGCCTGCAGGATGGCCCCCTGCACCGACGCTTCTCCGTCGCGTATGCCTTGTTCCAGACGACCCAGGTTTGCATCGAAAGCTTCCACATCCACTGCAGGAAGCTCCACATCCAGACGCGCTTCACTGACGTAAGCCTGCGCCATCGACGGCCAGAGCCTGAGTAGCGCGGCCGCTGCCGGGCGCAGAGAATCCACCGCACTCGCCAGCACCGGTACATGGATCAACTCGAGGCCCAACAATTGTTCCAGTTGCACGACCATCCCAGCAATGCCTTGCGCTGCTTGCTGAACGCGGGCCCAATGCAGACGGAACTGACTGGCATATTGACGAATGTCGTTATCCAGCTTCTCCTTCTCCTGCACCACACCGTTGGCGCTCAGTTGCGACTGCACCATCCCCATTTGATGCCGCAACTGATCCTCTTGGGCTTGCAACGAAGCCAGTTTGGCCTGCAATTCCGTTTGCCGCCTGTTCTGCGTTCCGATCTGGCGCTGCACCGATTCCATTTCGCCGCGCGTGTCGTCTCGGGAACGTAGCGCATGGGCGACGGTGGTCACGACGAAACGTCGGGCTTCATCCAGAACTTCTTGCGCGCTCTCGGCAGCGGTATCAAGGCGCTTCAAGTTAAGCTCCAAGCGTTCAGCTTCTGCCTTGAGGGCGGCCATTGAGCGCATCAGTTCGCGCATTTTGTCCAAGTCGCGACTGAAATCGTGTGGCTCCAGGATTTCGTCACGCACAAGATCGTTGACGTTGCCCAGTTCTTTGTAAGCCATGGCCTTGACAATGGACTTGGCGGCCCGAGTCGATTCGGCTTCGCTGACGGCGGTCTTACCCATCAGCGCGCCGTACAGATGCTGCAGGTAACTACCCTTATCCGGGAAGCGTTGCACAGTTTCCGGGCCGGCCTGAAGGCGGTGCTGCAGTTGCAGGTAGATCTCTTTCAACGGTATCGGCGCGCTTCCCAGCACATCTGCGTCGCGTCGCGCCAGATGCTCAAACGACAGTGCACGCCGCACAATGAAGAACAGTGGTGTACCCGCCATAACGGCGCGTTTGCCATCCTCGAACGCCTCCAAGCCGACCAACGCCGTCAGCGGCATCGCTTGCTCACCCGCCTTCTCGGATACATCGAATACGATGGCGGCATAACTGGTGGAGCGCGGGCGAAGGAATACACCGTCTGCCTGCTGACCTAGTGCGTAAGCGGCCAGCGTGCGCGGCTCCTTGCCGCCCCGGCGGCTCTGGGTAGATTCATCCTGGCCGATGTTGAACTGCACGAGATGCTGGTGCGCTGCCGTCAGCACGGTCTGGATCGCATCGAGCAGCGTGGACTTGCCCGAACCCGATTCACCGGTAAGCAGTACCGTGTCGGCAAAAATCCATTCGCGGTCTTCCAGCGAGCCCCAGTTCCAAGTAAGCAGTTTGGCGATTTTCATGCATCGCCCTCCTGTGGGAGTGCTGCGGCCCCTTCATCTACGGAGAACGGTTGGGTTACGGCTGGCTGGGATATCTTCCGGCCAACCAGCCGCAACGCATCTTCCATGGCTTCATCACTGACGAAACTCATCACTGGCCGTAGGACGGCCAAGCCCATTTCCATACTACCGGCGTCATCCGACTCGATGAAATGCACGATGCGATGCTTACGCAATTCACGTAGCAAGGTCATGCGTTCGGTCGCCGATGGTGGCAGTTTGTGCGCGAGCAGCGAAACTACCGCTTGTGACAGTTCTTCAAGGCTGATGGCCAGTCGTTCATCCACCAGCGGGCGGCGGCCAGTAAGCGCTTCAGTATAGAGAAAGCGCAGTGCGATCACTGCCGCCACGAAGTCACGCGACAGCCGGCTCTTCAGGCGTTTGATGCCGTCCTCATCCTCGTCGCCTCCCGCGCCGTGCTCGCCCGGCGGGTACAAGCGGAAAATACGCGCATCCGCATCATGGATCAGCACAAAGCCGATACAGGCGAACCACTCGCGCAATAATTGCTCACATTGCGTGGCATCGTCGTACAGCGCTGCTTCCGGCCGCGACCAATCACGCCACAGTACGCCGCTGGCCAGCATGCGCCCAACCAGTTCGGCGAAGCGTACGGATTTGATGTTGCCCGCGCCCTCGGTGGATAGGCGTTGTTCGACAACTTGGGCGATCGACTGGAGCATGCACTTTCCTTAGCGTGTCTCGTGCTGGATGGCTTGCAGATCGGCCTCCAGCTCGTAGTTGTCGGCCGTAAAGAATTCGTTCTCTACGAGATCCGCAGTCTTGCGCGCACGCATAAAGCGCCGCCCTTCGGTGGAGCGTGCCGCACCCACCGCATGCAGCACGCGCACTGCCTCCTCAGCGGTACTCACCGGCAGCGCAGCCAAAGTCACCGGGCCACCATTCGGAAGTGATAGCAAATGCGGTAACAACCCGGCAAGCACATCTTGGTCGCTAAAGGCGAAGGCTTCGGCTTCGGCACGACGCATTGCGGCTTCCAGCCGACTGGCATCATCCACTGCCAGCGGCGCCAGATCCGTATGATCGGCGTGGCGGTCGCGCACGGTCCATCGCAACACGCATCCGGGCAGACGGATTTCGCTCGTGGCCATTCGCACCGACAAGGCATCAAGCAACGCCAGGCGCCCCACCTCCGGCTTGTCCTTCAACCAGCCCATGGTTCGGCCCAAGGCCGACTCCGCGCCGTAATCCAGCGACAGGGCTTGGCGTAAAAGACTGGTGAAGCGGCGCACATAGTTGTTCATCTCCGAGCGCAGCATCGGTAGCTTTAAACCACAGGCAGCCTCCACCATGCTCTCTATCCGGTCGGCCAACCACAGCATGGGGCTACGGCCCTGCACTTCATGCTCCAGCCAGGGCGCACGCTGCAACAAGTGGCCATCTACCTGATCACGGATTTCTCCGCCCAGCGCGCGCACCTCATCCAGTGCCTCGACAATCTGTCCCCTGTGGCGCTCGGCCGAATCCGCTACTAGGCGCACTGCATATTCACGGGCGAAGCGCTTTTCAATGAACTCGTTGAACTCGCCCCAGGCCACCTTCTGCGCCAACGCTTCACGAGTAAGGCTCTGGATCAGGTGGCGAAAATACTCGATATCGTCCTGTAGATCCTGGACGACACGACTGGCGAACTCATGTGCGTCAAGTAATTCATCGGCGTCTTTGATGTCCTTGAATGCGGCTAATGCCTTGCGAGCCGAACGCATGTTGCGCTGCCGGGTCTTGGCACGCGAATCATCCAGATTGGCGAAGGTCTCGCTGAAGGCCTTGCCTGCGCGGCTAAGTTTGAGTGTCGGCTTGAGGTCGATGGGGTCGCGGTAGTCCTCCAACCAGCCGTGCTCCTTGAGCTTGCGCAGCAACTCGCCGGCATAGGAACGCTCCTCTTCCGCCGAAATTGAGCCGCCCGACTCGAACGCTAGCGCCCGCATGACGGGATCAGCGAGTACTCGCCCAACCACTTCCAGCACTACTTCCCGCGTCAGCGCCTCGGCATAGTCGGCGTTCGCTCCATGCACGCGCTCGTACAAAGCCCTTAGCGCCCCGGCGCACAACTCGCGATTCTCATGAGTTAACGGGCGAAAAAAATGCTCGCGAGGTGGAGCGAAGAACAACATGATATCCGTACCTCGTATTTCTATAGCATAGATGTTGGCAAGAACCCCATCATGCCAGTTTCTGGCCTTAGTTCATAACACCGGCCATGCCTGCAGAATTTTGTTGTTCTTGTCATCACTGTTTACCGAACTTTCTATTGCCAATATCGAATGTTGCCAGTTCGTGATTAATGGAAGGCTTGAGATTTTTTTGGGGTCGCCAGACAGTCACGTCCTTGCCCAAGGGAAACCAGATGCTCCCGGAACATTGCGACTGTCCAACTTTGATCGAAGGGAATGGCTGTCGTTTCCGAGCCGTGGCCGATCTTTTCTTTCAATCCGGCGAAATAAAGTACGTTGATCGTGGTCATGTCTGTTTTTCGCCCGAAGTCAGCGGCTGGCCGTCGGCATGAATCGCAACCGGCCCCATTTCAAGAAATGGAAGGACCAGGCTAGGCAAGTTGCCTGAGCAAGGCTGCACACGTTCCACACTCCCGCATGTGTTCGCGAAAAAGATCCTGCATCGACACCTTGCATTCCTCGTCAAAAAGCTTGATGACCTCCCTGATCGCTATGATCTGCTCGGTACTCATCGCGGCCCCGGAGAGAGGCTCCAGATAGGTCAGGGCCATGGCCGCTAGTTCGGCATGAATGCCGCATTGAGCAGAAAAACATGTAAATTCTCGATCGTTTTGCAGCGATGCAATCAGCTTGCTCCAGTCAAAATTGTACTTGGTCGTCTTGATGCTTGCGAAATTTGGCACGTTAGATATCTTCGGCATCCAGGCTGAAGATCAACCGCCGGTCGAGGCCATGATCCGGATAACCTTCCCGGGGCGTTGCAGGAAGTCGTGTTTTTCAGGCTTACGCATAACCGCAGCCCGAATCTGTTCGGCGATTTCTTGATCGCTGGCATCGCTTCTGAGAAATGGCAGTAGTTCGAGGCGATCTTCCTGCCCCAGACACAGATGCAGAGTTCCGGTCACCGACAGACGTACCCGGTTGCAAGCCTCGCAAAAATGCTGCGACATGGGGGTAATGAATCCAATGAAAAAGGAGAAATCGGGCGAGGCCAGATAGCGAGCAGGCCCGCCGCCGGGTATCGCATGGTCGATTAGGCCGAAACGCTCCCTGAGATGGGCGATCAGGGGTTGCAATGAAGACGTACCCAACGACCTGGCGGCATCGCCCATCGGCATGTTTTCGATCAAACGAAGGATGAATCCCCGAGCCATGCAATACTCGATCATGGCTTCGAGTTCGTCCTGATTGACGCCCGGCAACCAGACCATGTTGATCTTGATGGGCTGAAATCCAGCCTCACGGGCCGCTTCCAATCCAGCGAGGACATCGGGCAGTGCATCGCGCCGGGTTAATTGCTGAAAACGGTCACGCGAAAGTGTATCTAGGCTGACATTCAGCCGGGTTACGCCTGCTTTTTTCAGATGATCAGCCATCGATACTAAGCGGGTGCCATTGGTACTGACGGACAAGTCTTCCACCCCTGGAATCCGAGCAATCCCCTCGGTCAGTTCGACAAAACGCGCCCTAACCAGAGGCTCGCCGCCAGTGAGGCGAATCCGAGAAACACCAAGCCCAACGAAAATCCTGCTCAGGCGAAGGATTTCGTCAAACCGAAGCCTGTTACCGGGCGTTTCGTAATCATCGAATTCAACTGGCATGCAATAAGCGCAGCGTAAATCGCAACGATCAGTCACCGATAAACGCAGGTAGGAAATAGCCCTTCCAAACGGGTCAACCAAAACGGGGGATTGTTGAGACACGTCGAGATTCCGGTGGTTGCTCTTGTGAATTGGATTTACGAAGCGCCAGACAGGATTTGCATAAAGACATCCAGTCGCCTTGGAAAAATGGATAGCCCCGAAGGGCTATCCGGGAAGACGCATTGGGAGGTGGGATGCGCCGGAGAGGGGGGAACAATGAAACAAGTTATTTCAAGGCCAGAACAAACTCGACCAGCGTTTTTACATCGGCATCCTTGACGGTCGAATTCGGCGGCATCGGGACCGGGCCCCAGACGCCCTTGGAGCCTTTCTTGACCTTCACCACCAGTTGTTCAGCGGCAGCAGCGTCACCGGCGTATTTCTTGCCGACTTCGTTCCAGGCCGGACCAACCAGTTTCTTGTCGAGGGCATGACAGGCCAGGCAACCGTTTTTCTTGGCAATTTCCATGGCTGCAGCCTGGTCGACGGCAAATGACGGAACAGACAGGGTAGCCAGCACAGCCAGTGTGAGGATTTTCTTCATAAGATTCTCCAGTAAAAATAAAGGGCGGCACCCCGAAAGGCACCGCCATGCGTGGATCAAACGATATTGCGAGGCTTTAGACTCATCTGCGTAAAGCTGTGCTTGTAGGGCGATTCGCCAACCTTGCTCAACACCCCACGTCCCAATTTGTAGCGGTAGTTGTTGGTCATTGGATCGGGGATGGCCGAGACGACAGCATTGGCCGGCGATTTCGGGAAGTTGAAGTTGGCCTTGCAAACACCCGGGCGCATTTCGTCGGAAACAATGGCCACGGCCTTGAACCGGCCTTCGGTGGTCATGATGTGGCCATCCTTCATCAACTGATTGAAGGTGAGGTCAGCATCCATGACGCCCTGCGGCTGACCGGTCTGGATATAGACCGTGTCGTTCACCACTTCGACGTAATCGCCAGACTCGATGCCTTTTTTCTTCGCATCATCCGGATGGATGAAGATGAAGGCCTCGGGCCAGCGTTGCGAGAGATAAGGCTTGCGCAGGTCATCGAACCCGGACTGCCAGGTTTCATTTACGCGGCCGTTGGTAACCCAAACCTCGCCCTTTTCAGCACGTGGCTTGATCGCCTCGTAGAACTGAATCCAGCCAGCGTACTTCCACGGCGACTTGAGCAGAATGGCCTTGCCGCTATGGGTATTGAAGGCATACAGCGCGGCGATCTGAACCTCGGCTTGCTCTATCTCACCCCAGTTGTTATCTGGGTCATGCAGGCGCTTGGTGCCGACCAGCTTGCCATCCTTGACACGGATCGGCGTCTGGATGCCGGTTGTGCCGTAAGTACGCAGCAATTCCTGCGCCTTGACACCCTTTTCCTTGGCTTGCATGGCTAGCGGGTGATAGTTCAGCACGCCACCCCGCGAGAAGCGAGCGGCTTCCTCGAAGACATCGTTGGAATCTTTCCAGTCGTAACCGCCATCCTTGTCGAAGCCCATCTTCTGGGCAAATTTCTGGACGATCCACCAGTCGGGTTTGGATTCACCCGGTGCGTCATAGAACTTGCTGTATAGACGCAGACGGCGCTCGGAGTTGCAGCGGGTAAAGTTGTCTTCACCCCAAGAAGAAACCGGGAAGACGATGTCGGCCAGATCGGTACCGATGGGAATCACCGGGTAGAGATCGGAATTGGCCATCACCATGCCGCCGGAGTCGACACGCTTCTTCAGTGTTTCAAAGATGGCGGCACGATCCAGGCTAGTGATCTGGTTCGGATTGCCTACCGTCAATTCGCGCATTTTCTTTTCCAGCGCGTTCGATCCCATCATCGCTGCTACCCAGGTCGTACCAATCACCCAGGCAAAGCGCATGTTGCCTTGCATCATCCAGAGATCAAGGTTGAAGTCCTTTTTGCGCCGACCCGGATGCTTCTCGGGAGACAGCCAGCCTGAACCACCGCCAGCCGACAAGCCACCGCGCTGGTGACCGCCACCACGGGAAATCATACGTCCCGGACGATTGCCGGCTCCGCAGATCAGACCCAGCGATGCGAACGAGGTCGTGTTCATGTAGTTGTTGGACCAGTAATTTCCCTTCTCGCACATGAACGAGGTTTTCGGCATTGAGCCATCAGCCTTCGGCTTGGCGATCCATTCGGCAGCCTTCCGGATGTCGTCTGGATTGAGGCCGGTAATCTTGGCGGCTACATCAAGTTTCGACTCTTCCTGCGACAGGATGAATTTCTGGTAATCATCCCAGTCACTTTGCCAGGTACCCCAGGTCGTACGCCACTGCCAACCGGTGTTGCGGGTACCGCGCCCGTAACCTTGATCGACCTCCCAAGGCTTGGCCACCCAATTGTCGATGAAGGCCTGATCCTGCCACTTGTTCTCAAGGATGATGCGGGCCAGCGCCATGTGCAATACCGTATCGGTGCCGGGAATGATCGGCAGCCACATGCCGCGCCCCTCCTTGACCGACCAGGCCACACCCATCGTCTTGTGCGGGGTGACGAAGATGAACTTCTTGTCGCCCGGCATCATGTGCGAGGTAAACAAGGTCGTCTTGGTCTCATACGGATCGACACCGGAGAGGAAAGCCACTTCGCAATTGGCCCAGTCCTCGTAACTGGATGCGAAGGAGTCAATACCGGCATCGTCGAGACCGGTCGCGTCATTGGTGGCCGAACACTTGTCGTGCCAGGCGAAGGCCGGCGTGCCGATGGTCGTCATCGCCAGCTTGGTAATGGCGTAGACATTCTCGAAATACTGGTAGGAGTGAGACTTCACGGCCCAGGCATGCTCGCCATACTTGGCGAGAATGTACTTGGAGATGTCAGCCATCACCTCGGTCGCGAGATCCCAGCTAACTGGCTTCAGTTGGCCGTTGACCCGGATCATCGGATGCATCAAGCGCTCGCGGGTACGATTGCTGGGGTTGAAACATTTTTCGGCCAGCGT
Source organism: Azonexus sp. GW821-FHT04F04 (assembly GCF_059420025.1). NCBI lineage: Bacteria > Pseudomonadati > Pseudomonadota > Betaproteobacteria > Rhodocyclales > Azonexaceae > Azonexus > Azonexus sp. GW821-FHT04F04. The sequence goes on from NZ_JBWKSX010000007.1 coordinate 208,036, forward strand.
GCCGCCACGGATGGAGTGGTTTCCGCCCGGATTGACGACCGTCGCATCCTTGTCGGGAACGACGACCACGTGGTGCTGCTTGCCCTGGAAGCTGACGACGTTGTGCTGCACCGGGCTGACCCAGGCCCCCATCATTGTCTGATGCGGGAAGTCCACCTTCAGTGCGTTCTGCGAAGCCTTGGCGCCGCCTTCCTTGCCGACCGGCCAGCGATAGACCTTGTATCCGCAAGCCACCGTACAGTAGTCGCAAGCCGTGGTCAGGACATCGGCGTCTTTCGGCGGCAGTGGCACGAAGTCCTTGGGCGTGTAGTTGTCTTGATTGCTCATGTTCTGCTCCTTACGCACTACGCTTGGTGGTCATGGCGCTATAGCCATAAACGAGGCCCATCACGCCAACGGCGTAGATGTCGTCTCCCTGCACTTCCAGCATGATCTGCGGCAGGCTTTCCGTGGCGTGCCCGGAGGCGACCATGCCGTGGCGAGTCAAATCGAAAGTGGTGAGATGGAGCGGACAAGGCCCCAGCACTTGGTGTTGCGGCTTGTAGGTGCCATCCAACGGACCGCCCATGTGGGTGCATTGCTGATTGAAGGCAACGATATCCTTGTCGCCACCGATGCCGGCACCAGCGGGAACACCAAGCTTGACCAGGATATTGCGCACATCCGGGTACGGGAAGTTGAACTCGACGGGGACGCCGGTTTTCAGGGCCGACAGCGTGCCAATTTTCTGGCGGGGATATTCAGCCTTTAAAGCCTGGGCTGCTTCTGCCATGCCTGGAAAACTCCCCAGACTGATGACAGCTACCGCCGCACCGCCAGTCAGCAAAAACTGGCGACGACTCATGCACATCCGCTCACCCTCATGCGAATGATCGTGGGCCGATTGGACTGGAATGGTTTTCTGACTCATGTTCGATACTCCTTATTTCACCGGTGCCGGCAATGGCTGATAGTCGCCAGGCAGCTTTGGATCGTCGTGGATCAGCGGTTCAGTCATCGACAGTGCTTCGATGAAGGCGATCAAATCCTTCTTTTCTTGCGCCGACAATTTCAGTGGCTTGAGCAACTGGGTTTTGTTGGCTCCCTTGCCACCGCCGCGATCATAAAAATCAACTACTTCCTGCAAAGTAGTGAAAACGCCGTTGTGCATGTACGGTGCGGTGTATTTCACTTCGCGCAGTGACGGCGTGCGGAACTTGCCCACGTCTTTCGGGTTCTTGGTGATGTAGTAGAGGCCGTAATCCATGTCCGCCGTGCGGTACTTCTGCTCGGGAACACCCTTCTGGTAATGCTCCCAACGGTGGGTTACCTGGTACAGCGGGTCATCCTTGAAGCCCGTGAAGTCAGGCAGGCCGGTGTCGTAGAACTTCTGATCGGAAGCCAGCGCACCGTTGTGACACTGGACGCAACCCGCTTTGCCGTTAAACAACTTCATACCGGCCATTTGTGAAGCGCTCAGGGCCTTCTTGTCGCCCATGGCGTAACGGTCGAACGGAACTTTTTTGGCGTCTGAAACGATGGTCCGCTCATAGGCAGCGATGGCTCGATAGGCATCATTCATGCGTGGCCATTCGGCTCCGAACACCTTCTTGAAGGCCTCGACGTATTCCGGGATGAAGCGCAGGCGCATTTCCATCACCGAGGGGTCTCCATTGCCGGCTACGCCACCTTCAGCTGCCGACGGGGCTTGTCCTTCTAGGCTGGTCACACTACCTTCCCAGAACAGCTTGTTGTAATAGGCGGAGTTGATGACCGTTTGCGAATTGCGCCAATGCTTGGTACCAGGATAGCCACGGGAAATCTGGCCGCCGTCACCCCAGCCAAGACCGGGTAAGTGGCAGGAAACGCAGGGCATCGACCCATCGCCGGAAAGCCGGTTTTCCCAGAACAACTGCTTGCCGAGAGCGATCTTTTCCGGTGATTGCGGATTGTCTTTGGGTATCGGCGCCGGCGGCAGCGGTGCCAATGGCGGATATTTGTCGGCGGCCAAGGCTACGGCGCTGCTCAGCAGAAGTCCGGCCATCGTGATTGCTAACTGTTTTTTCATGGTGGTCTCCCTCAGTTCTTGCCGAAAGTGCGAACCTGCATGTCAGGCTGACCAGGGTCTTTGACCATCACTTGATCGCCGGACAAGGTCAGCAAGAAGGCAACGAGCGCTTTCTGTTCGCCGGCCGAGAGATTCAGCGGCTTCAGTTCGGAGCCCTTGCCACCGCCCTGGTTGTAGAACGCCACCACCTCATCGAGGGTTTTGAACATGCCGTTGTGCATGTAGGGTGCGGTGTACTTCAGGTCACGCAACTGGGCCGTCTGGAACTTGCCGATGTCCTTGGGCTTTTTGGTAATGGCATAAGAGCCGACGTCTGTGCGCAAATTCATGTAATTGGGCACGCCGCTGGTGGCGTAATGGCGCAGCATGGTAATGGTGCGCAACGGGTTCTTCAGGACCTCCGGGTTTTCCGGAACGCCTGTGTTGTAAAGCTTGCCGTCAGTGCCAATTGGGCCGTTGTGACAGGAAACACAACCCGCCTTGCCCCTGAACAGTTCATAACCATCCTTGGCTTCGGAACTGATGGCGGCGCTATCGCCCTTGGCGAACTTATCGAAGGGCGCATTGGTGGTTTCCAGGCTACGGATGAATTCACCAATAACGTTGAAGACGCGCATCCCATTGATGTCGTCCTTTCGCCACTTCTTCCACAAGGCATCGTATTCGGGTACCTGTTGCAGACGCTCCTGCATCAAGCGGCCGTCCATGTTCATGGTATGCGCTTCGGTAATCATGTCCCGAACCAGGGTGCCTGCATCGGACCCATCAAGCCGGCCATCCCACAGGAAGCGCTGACGATATTTGGCGTTAAGAACCGTCGGTGAGTTGCGGAAATATTCCATCGACGGGTAAGCAGCCGACAGTGCCTGTCCATCGCCCCAACCTTTTTTCGGGTCGTGGCATGAGGCACATGAAACGCCCCAGTCGCCGGAGAGTCGGCTGTCAAAGAAGAAGGCTTTACCCAATTCGATCATTGCCGCATTACCCGGCTTGACCTCAGGCATCGGTGCAAGATCAGGTGCTTTGCTCTGAGCAAAAACTGGTTGGATACCGATAGTCAGCGTCACCGCCGTCACCAGTCCGATGGCGCCCAGTGCTTGCGTGAATCGCTTGCGCTGCTGGATTTTCATAGTCCCCCCTGTGTATTGGAGATTCGTGGGAACAGCCCCACACGGACTATGGATACGCAGTCTCTGTGCCAGACACAGAGACCACTGATTTATTAGGGTTTTCTATGAAGCTAGCGAAAAATCGCCGGTTAAAAATTAACCAGCCGGTTGTTTTTTAACCGGATGATTTCTGATCGAAATCAGATTTCCGCTGCCTCGTCTGACTCACGCAACTTGTTGCGCAGGGTTAGTCGGGTGATGCCAAGCAATTCCGCAGCTTGGGTTTTGTTACCTGCACAATGCTGTAGGACATGGCGAATATAGTCGGCTTCAATGTCGGCCAGCGGACGAATCGTCGTCCCGAACTTGGGGGTTTCGGCGACACGGGGGATCGGCCTGTCACCGATGATTTCTTTGGGCAGGTGCTGAACCGAAATGGCGTCCCCGCGGGAGAGAATCGCGGCCCGCTCGATGACATTGCGCAATTCACGAACGTTTCCTGGCCAGCGATAGGCTTTGAGTAATGGTTCGACGGAGGAGTCGATCCCAAAGGATTCAACACCAATAATCGGGGCTGTTTTTTCCAGAAAATGCTGGGCCAACGCAAGAATGTCATCTTGCCGCTCACGCAATGCGGGTAAGTCGATGGCACCCACATTTAAACGGTAATAGAGGTCTTCGCGGAATAGCCCGGACTCCACCATGGCCGGCAAATCGCGATGGGTAGCCGAGACGAAGCGGACATCGACGCGAATTTCCTTCTGTCCGCCGACCCGACGGAAACTCTGCGTTTCAAGCACCCGAAGCAGTTTGGGTTGCAGAGCCAGCGATAAATCGCCGATTTCATCGAGAAACAGCGTGCCGCCGTCGGCCAGTTCAAGCAGTCCGCGTTTCATCTGCTTGGCGTCGGTGAAAGCGCCACGCTCGTGGCCGAACAACTCGGACTCCAGCAGACCTTCAGGTAGCGCCGAGCAGTTCAGCGTCACCCAGGGGCCATCTGCCCGGGGTGATCGGCAGTGTATGGCCTGGGCTACCCGCTCCTTGCCGGTACCGGATTCGCCGCGGATGAGTACCGGAATTTTGCCGGCAGATGCAATCCTGGCGGTCATGTCGAGCATTTGCCGAAAAGCCGGGCTATCGCCGATCAGTCCTTCGATGACGCAAGTCTCAGCCTGGGCACGTCGCCATTCCACTTCACGGCGCAAGCGGTGAATTTCAACCGCACGGCGAATCAATTCCTGCAAATCTTCGAGATCGAAGGGCTTGTTGATGTAGTCGTAAGCGCCGGCCTTAAGGGCTGCTACCGCAGTGCGCACCTCCGGGTAGGCGGTCATGATGACGACAAGCGGCTGATCGTCCGACTCCTTGATTTTGGCCAGGATGTCCAGACCGTTCATGTCCGGCAAACGCAAATCAAGGAGGACCAGGCTGAAGGTGCGCTCCTTCAACAAGGCCAGCGCTTGTTGACCATCTTCGGCGACTTCGACATCGAAACCCTGGCGCGCAAGAAAATTGCCCACCGTTACCCGGATGGTGTTGTCGTCTTCAACGATGAGGATCGGTTCAGGCATATTGGTTTCCAGCAAGAGGCCAACTCATCGTGAAGCAGGTTCCATGCCCCAGCGTACTACTCGTTTCGATGCTCCCGCCATGCTGCTCGACGATCTTGCGCACAATGGCTAAACCGAGGCCGGTACCTTCACGGCGAGTAGTGTAGAAAGGTTCGAAAATCCTTTGCAGGACTTCGGCGCTCATGCCAATGCCAGTGTCGCACACCCGGATGAAGGCGAATTTCCCGTCTTTTTCCGCGTTGACCGTAACAGTCCCACCGTTCGGCATGGCATGGACAGCGTTCATCAGCAGGTTGAGAAAAACCTGCTTCAGTTGATGTGGATCGGCCGACAAGGGCGGCACGCTATCGATTCCGGCCAGTTCAAATGCGATGTCACGACTCTTGGCATCCTTACGCGTCCAGAACAGCACGTCATCAAGAATCTGCCCCAGACCGCATGGTTCCGGCAGGATAGCCTGTGGGGCGGCAAAGCCATGGAAGCTTCGCAGGAAGCCTGACAGCCTATCCACTTCGGCCTCCATGCGCTTGAGGGCTTCGATCAGCCCGGGAGGGATATCTTCCTCATACTGCATGGCTTGGGCAACAGCCTTCATCCCGGCCAACGGGTTGCCGATTTCGTGGGCCAGCCCCATGGCTAATTCGCCCAGCGTGGTCAGCTTCTCCATCTGGAACATCTGCCGGTCAAGTTCGCGGCGTTCGTCCTGAATTTCCCGCTCACGGCTGACATCACGCGCAACCACGATGAAGCCGACACGGGTTGGCGTAATGGCTAACGAAATTACCTGCTCCAGCAACTCGACATCACAACGCAACGGTCCTGGTGCGGCATCTGCAGCGATATTTGGCCACTGAGGCCAGAACTGATCAATTCGAAGGCCAAGAGGAGATGCGCTACTGCCCAACAAACGGATGGCTGCCGGGTTAAGTAGGCGAATCTCGCCGCCACGATCAATGGCGAGAATGCCATCTGCCGTGTGCTCAATAACAGCTTCAAGGGAAGCACGCTCCTGTTCGAGTTCTCGGGTTCTCGCCCGAACCTCTTCCTCCAGTCGATCCCGGTGCGCATTAATGGCTTGGGATGACTCCTGCAAACGATTGACCATGGTATTGAACTTGTTACCCAAGGCCGCGATTTCGTCGGTGCCAATGACCGGAACCCGGCGCGTGAAATCGCCGCTGGAAATCGCATCGGTCTCTTTCGAGAGTTCCTCCAGTGGTTGCAGCAAACGTCTGGAAAGCGCGTAGCCACCGATGGCGGTTACGATCAGCGCAACGAAGAGGACTGCGTAAAGCAGGTAGAGATTGACGACTGCCAAGAATAGCTCACGTTCTGGAAAGGCCAAGGCAATACGCCACTTCCCTTTGGAGTTTTCCGCAATCGCCTGCGGTGCGTAATCAATCGGTGCATGCGCAACGATCCAGCCGTCGCCGAGGCTAGGTGAAATGCCATTTTCAATCAGATTCTTGGTGATACTGGCCGGGAAAATACTGTTCAGTTGCTCCACAGGCTCCATCGAAAAAGCCCCGGCTTCGCCTCCGGCGGAGCGGCTGACATAGTGTCCCTGGCTGTCGAGCAGATAGGCGGTTCCCTGTCGAGCATTGGCCATTTGCTGAATCTGTTCAAGGAGAATGTCAGCGTGCAGGTTGATGATCAGGACACCGATCTTGCTTCCGTTCGCCGCTGAGACTGGCGTTGCCACCCGGATGACCGGACGTTCCGGTTTCTCGATCTTGCCGAATTCGACATTCAAGTCCAGCGGCGAGACATAAATCTGGCCGACATTGACGTCCATGGCATCACGAAAATAGTAGCGGTCACCTTTCGGCTGAAGCTCGGAACGAGGCACGACATAAACCCCATTCGGCTTTCGATCAACGCGCACCCACTCCTGGCCATCGGCGGTAATCAGGCGAATTTGGTAAATATGCGGGTAGAGACTGGCCAATGCTGCGTAGTCACGTTCCAAGCGTGCCGTCGCAGCTTGAAGTAGCCAGGGATCTTTCGTTTGCTTGGCAGCAATCACGTCGACCAGACCACGGGCATTGGCCAGATAAAGCAGCTCCGACGACAACTGGTCAAAAAAACGGCCGATTCCCTGCGACCGAACGGTCACTTCCTGATTCAAATTGCGCAGGGTCTCCGCTTTCAGCGCCTGCAGCGAAAGATAAACACCAATTGCTCCAGCCAAAGCAGTAGGGATAACAGCCGCGAGCAAAAAGGCTGCGTAAATTCGACGAGAAAGGCCACCCAGAGCACTAAAATTAGAAAAGTTCATGCTTCATTCTACAAGATGCCCGTGGCGTGGCTTGGGTCTATAGCACTTCGAAGCATCCTCTCAAGGCCGTTGCGCTACAAGGCCAAAATGGTAGGGAGCTGCAGCACCAAGATCAATTTTCAAAATTGATTGGAAACCGGCTTCCGCAACCCATCCTGCACAGTGTTCCGGTGTAGGACGGATATCGAGCGGCGGTCCTCGTGGAGTTTCGATGTCACTTCGCCAGTGAATTACCGACAGAATCCCGCCTGGCTGGAGCGTCCGAAACGCTTCCCTGAGCAAGTTGACCGGCTCTTCAAGGTGAAGCAGATTGAACACCATGGCATGTCCTTGTGAAGCCGCCTCTAGCCCGGTGCCGTGCGCCACGAAATCGCGAAGTTTTGCCCTGACATTCGAAAGAGCCAAGCCTTTGGCCCTCTCGTCGACCAGGGCCACCATGTCAGGCTCGATGTCCAATGCTGTGACCAAGCCTTTGGTCCGGCGCGCAGCAGGAAGCGTGAAGGTGCCGTAACCACAGCCAAATTCAATCAGGTGGTAGCAGTGTCCATGAGTGACCAACAGCCGGTCGAGAATTTCTTCAGAGTCAAAGAAGGACGACCAGTAGGTTTCATCCGGCATCCCGCTCTCGCGCCCTTTCATGTTTCACTCCTGGCTGCGTAACTCAGTGTTTCGCCGGTGCGGTAGCACTGGCTGCTGCATCAAGGCCGCCCTTGGCTTTCCACTCAGCATAGCCCCCCTGCAGAATGCGAACGTTGTCATAACCGGCGATACGCAAGGCGAAACCAGCCTGTGCAGACAGCGTGCCGGTGTTGCAGTAAATGAGCACAGGCTTGCTCTTGGGGATACTGTCTCGCTTGGTCAGCACCTGGCGCCACTCGACATTCACGGCCCCCGGAATGTGTTCCTTGGCGTACTGGTCCTTGTCCCGGGCATCTATCACATGAAATTTCTGCCAGTCGTCTTTCGGGATCTGTTCCGGGAAAATGGTGGCGCCACCGTAGTCCACGAAATCGAGGTACTCCTCCATGGCCTTGACGGCTTCTTCGTTGGCCATAACCGGCAAGGCCACGATAGCCAGGGCAAGCGCGGCGGCGCGCATCAGTTTGAATATCATTTTGTCTCCTGTTGAAGTTTGGGTGTCGCGTTGGGAATTCAGAATACGAGCACCTTGTCGGCGGCAGCCGTCCACTCTGCCAGTTCCTTCAAGGTACTGCGGCGGGCGCCTTCAACTATTTGCTCTTCGCCCAGGCCGCGCGCGTCCATGCAGGTTCCACATAGACCGACTTCGCCGCCGACCATGCGAACCATGTCCCCCGCGTTGTAGTAACCGTCGGGTACTTTCTGACCGGCTTTGGCACAAGCAACCGAATCGCCCATCAGGAAGACACGAACCGCTTCTCCGTCTATCTTCGCCAAAGCGCGCGCCAGCCTGAGGGCGTTGTAGCTGCGCTCCGTGCCGTAGGGAGCATCATTGAGAATGAACAGGGTTTTCAAGGCCGATATCCTCTATGTTCGTTTCAGGCTCTACTTTCGATGGGCAGCCCGCTGGCGAGCCACTCGGTCACCCCATCGGCAATCTTGTGTGCGCTGTAGCCCCGCTGGCGTAATAGCTGTACGGCCTCGTCGGACATCAGGCAGAAGGGACCGCGGCAATAGGCGACGATTTCCTTGTCAGCCGGCAGATCAGCCAGGCGCTTCTCCAGTTCACTCAACGGCATGGAACGGGCAAACGGTAGTGAATGAACTTGCCGGCACGACGTGTCTCAACCAGACGTGCTTCGCGCAGCGCCTTAAGATGGGCGCTGGCCAAGCGCATGTCGATTCGGGCTTGTTCGGCCAGGATCTCGACGGTTTTTTCGCCCTGGGCGAGGAGTTCGATCAGTTCCAGTCGCTTCGGACTGGACATGGCCTTTCCGATGCGGGCGACGTGTTCGTAGAGGTAGGACTTAGTAATGTTTGGCCTCATGAATACAATCTAACGATTATTGGATTGTATGTAAAGTCTACTCTCATGCTGGCTAGTCATCCTGCAGAGATCACCCACAAGCGGACCTTCTCTTTCGTATCCTGTGCAAAACGACGGATAATCTTTTCAAGATATGCTATTGCAGGATAGGTCATGAGTAGTTGCCGCCCCTCATCCAGTCGTGACAGCACCGACCCGAAAAAACTTCGTTGCCCTGCGAATGGAAACGAATATTCGGAAGTATCGGCGCGAACTATCGCACACCACATCCATGATGCTTGGTGTTGGCAACCGACCACCAATCGCTATTACTTTTGCGATGACCCCGCGTGTGACGTCGTGTATTTCTGCGATGACGGGTCGACCATACTTAAGTCGCAGTTGCGTACACGAATCGGCGTTAAGGAATCATCGAACGATAACCTTCTGTGCCACTGCTTCGGTGTCACAAGGGGCGATTTTCTTGCCGATCCGACAACCAAGGATTTCGTCATAGCCCAGACCAAAGGCCGGATTGTGTTCATGCGACACCAGCAACCCATCGGGACGTTGCTGCTTAAAGGACTTCCCCAAGCCTGAGGTGTAAGTGTCAATAACGGACGTTAAGAGATAGTTGCTCAAAATGTCATTCATCTAGCACACGATTACTCCCAACATCTGTCACCGCCCCACTCCGGGCAACTCTCGGAGCGTTGCAGACCCAAGCCCCCCCACATCGGCACATAGAGGGCTACGCAGACAAAGTGACCGATGGCAGTCATCAAGGACGACATCGCCGGCAGCGCGATCTCGCGCCCATTGGACTGATGCAGCGTCCTGATGGGCACCGACAACCCAGCCATGAATTACGCGGATTTTTTCTTTAGTATCACGAAATCTCTCCTGAAATTTTGTGCCTACCGTGGGTTCGTTCCCTGACCCAACTTCTGCACGGACGGCCGAACTGTGCCTAATCTGCGATCGGTTCGGCAAAGATGTCACCTGCCATCGGCAGTACGACGGTTGGCGTTGCTTCCGCTGAGGTGGTCACCGGCGCCAGCATCGCGATATTTGGTCTCGTCATACCGGCCGCCACGCCCACCGACGCTAACTGAGCGACCATTCCCTCGTGAGCCAGGAAGCGCAAACGGTTGATCCGCTTGGTACCCTTCTTGAAACGGATCAGATCGTCGTACAACCAGGGATTGTCGTTACGGTCTAGTTCGAACAGCAGGCTGATAGTCGAGTACTCGGCTCGGTCTGCGCCGCTCATGGATATTCTCCCGGCTGAGTTGTCGATGCCACCCGATCCGGAACCGGTAACGTACCATCTGGGTGTTCGAGCAATTTCGGGGCGTGACTCATGCCCGCGATCTGAAATCCGCGTACGTTGGCGTGCAAGGAGTCCTTGACCTCCAGAACCCGATGTTTCGGAAAGGCCTCCTTCACCGCCTTCTTGAACAGATAGGCTCCACCGCCCACCAGAATGATGTTCTGGACGCTGTAGGACGCCTCGACCCAGCGCATCATCGATGCCACGGCCTGCTGCGCAATGGCATGCGCCATCGGCATAGCCCGCGAAATATCGTATGGCTTTTGAAAGATCACTGGGTTCTTGCTGGTACGCAAGGCCACGTCGATGGCGTCGAGATCACCATAGGGCGTACCAATGTCGGCGCTGATCTCGGCCGCGATCGCATGCAGCATGTCTGCCACCCCGCGATTGACCGAATGGCTCTTGTTCTGGACCAGGCGCATCCCGCGCGCCACCAGCCAGTCGAATGTGCGCGAGCCAGGATCGATAATCAGGCTTTGTTCGCGTTCGATAGTGGCCGACTTCTGGTGTTGCCAGGCGAAATCCACCAGGGCCCCTTGTGGTTGAGCAACAGCCAGGGCTTTCTTCACCACCACGTTCTTACCGCCACCAACATCGTGGGTGCCGGTCACAGCCTTTTCCAGTGCCATCTTTTTCGTGACGAGCATCGCCACCGGCAAGCCGACTACCAGCAGGTCGATGGTGGCGACCTTCATCATCGACAGGGCGCCACGCAGCAAGGCCATGTATTCGGGCGTTTCGATGTAACGGTCGTGCATCTGCGTGGCCCGAAACGCATCGGCGGCCAAGGCGATGTCCGGCCCGACTTCGTAAAACAAGCCGTTGATGGGAATAGCGACCGTCTTCCGGCGTTCAAAACCGGGCAGACTGGCCGGGTCGCGCATGCTGGGATAGGCAATGGAAGGAAAATTGGAGCAACGAATCTCGCCGCCGATAACGCTCCTGATGTATTTGGTGTTGCCGAAACCGACATCCACCGCTCTGATGACAAGGTCCATGGAAAAGTCTCCGTACGGGTTGGCAAAAGGCAGCATCGGCTCCCCGGCACCACCCCGTCTACGCGGAATGCCTGCGAAAATTGGCTGTTTTCGGGATTGGCTGCGACAACAGCGGGGGTCGATCCGACTCCATTCCCGCTAAGCCGCGGCTGCACCGTTGATTTACATACAAGCGTCCACGCGTCGCACTACGATCTCACTGGATCGGGGTACGTCAAGGCCACATTTCCAGCGGCTGCTCCAGAGAAGATTGCGGCCAGAAGTCGAAACGCTCACGGTGGAAACCAGAGGCCGAGTTGGCGCCCGTCAAGCCCTGATTCCACCTTGCTCCAGTCCTCCACCGAAAAATAAACGCACCCTGAGTTTCAATTTCAAGTGCCATCCGCAAGCCCCTACATTCCTGGTGTTTCGGCGGGTCAGCCCATTGACCTTCGCTCCTTCAAGGTGTGAACTACGGGCTCCCGAGGCCTCCTGGCCTGCTCCATCGCGGAGCAAAAGGCGTTGCGGTCGTTACCCGCCTCTTCAGCCCCGACCTTGAGTCGGGTTGGCATGGTCCCCGAGACCGCGCCCGAAGCTGTTTCACCCGTAGTGCAACGCCAGACCTTGCCGGCAATTCCCTGTCGGATGCTCCTTGAGGGCGTGTCTTGCGTTCGGTTCAAACAGCCGGCACCCGATGCCGCGCTACTACTCCTCGTCATTGTTCGAGCACGCGCCTTGCGCAGCACACGTCGTGTTGGCCCTCATGGGCTCCCCGTGTGAAGCCGCTCGTACGCCTGTACTGCCCTGGACTTTCGGTCAGGGGCGGCCCCATGCAGGTGGATGACGCTACGAATCGAGGACTGATCCCCCTATGGCGCAAGGCGAGACCTTCGCGCCGATGTTGCCCCCACCTTCGAGGCGAGGCTGCATCACCCATCCCGTCGAACGCAGAAATGCGGAAGCGGACGGATCACCGTTTCATTTTTAAGACCGACCGAGCCGGAGACAGCGCGTCAAGCGCGACACCGGCAAACCCTGGGTAGGCGTGACGTGCTCGTGGTCGCACGCCGTGCCGAAAAACTCGACCACGCCTTACGGACGCGACGGAATCTGCGTCCGTATTGAACCGACAGATTCCCCCAATACATCTGCTGTGAGCTGACGGGACAGCGCACGGATCGCTTCGGAGATTTGCCATGTCTAAGTCTACTTTCATCAACGCCTCCCACTCCCGTCGCCGGGTCCAAGGCGCCATTGGCTCGGGCCGTGCCACCCATCATCAGCCGCCACGCCGCCAGGAGTGGGCCTCGCTCACGCCCGCCGAGATCCTGGGCCGCTACGTTCCGGGCAAAGCGGACCCCGTGCAGGTACTCGATGTCCTGTTGGAACTGTTCAACACGCAGCATACGGCTCTCGACAAGTCGGTCTCGCACAAAACGCGGCAGGAGCGGGCCGACTTCCTGCGGCGTTTCTTCCGCGACCTCAAGCTGAAGGCGAATTTCGCCACGGTGCCCGATCCCCGCAATCTTGGTGACCGGCACATCCGGGCGATTGTTGGCGTGTGGCGCGAAGAGAAACTGGCACCGTCGACGATCCAGACCTATCTGAGTTTTTTACGGGGACTGGCGCTGTGGATAGGCAAGCCAGGATTCATCCGTCCCCCTGACCACTACGGCCTCACCCTTAGGGAATATCAGCGCAACGAAAACGCTCAACGTGACAAGAGCTGGACGGCGGCGGGTATCGATATCGACTCAGTGATTGAACAGGCCAGGGCGTTCGACCGCTACGTCGGCGCTTCCTTGGGTTTGATCCGGGCGTTCGGCCTGCGCCGCAAGGAATCGGTGATGCTTCGTCCGCACCTGTGTGTCGTCCAGTTCGAGGCGACAGGATTGGCGTCCGAGGAAAGGCAGGCTGATCGCTACCTGCGGATCAAGGAAGGCGCGAAGGGTGGGCGGCTGCGTTTCGTACCGCTGGATTCAGCGCAACGCATGGCGGCGCTGAAATTTGCACAGGCAGTCGTTCAGGGCGAGGATGCGCATCTGGGTGATCCCAGCCATAGCCTGAAGCACAACCTGCGGCGCTTCGATTACGTGATGGAGAAGTTCGGCATCACGGCGGACGGACTGGGTGCCACGGCTCACGGCTTGCGCCACGAAGCGATGATCGACCACTACACCGACAAAGCTGGCATCGTACCACCGGTGCGAGGTGGCAGCGATGTCCATTCCGACGTGGATGCTGCGGCGCGGCTCTCGGCGGCCCGTCTGGCCGGGCACAACCGGGCCAGGGTATCGGGGGCTTATTTAGGTTCGTCCGCGGTTATGCGCAGCAAACTGCAGAAGAACCCATCCGGAGCTGAGCCTGACGGCTCAAGCTCGGCATAACTTCCGGGTGGCTCCAAGTCACAACCCGCCCTCAGCCTCTCGCTGGGCCTACAGGGAGTGTAGCCAGTCCAGCAGCGTCTTGTTCCGCTGCCATGACGGCAGGCTGGGCAATGCGGTATCGTCCACCACCTTCTCGAGGGCCCTGCGCTTGATCTCGAGGTTGGCCCAGGCGTAGATCTGCGTGGTCTTCACATCTACGTGCCCGAGGAAGTCGCGAATGATCTCCAGAGAGACGCCGCTTTGCAGCAAGTGCATGTCGCCGCATACCAATTCTTGAAGGTGATCTGGTCGGTTGCACCGATCTTGAGCACGAGGTCATTGGTCGCCTTGGTGAAGACCGGATCGGCATAGATGATGCCGCCGCCCAAGGAAATGATGTCGCTACCGGTACCACCTGTAGTGAAGGTGTCCTGACCATCTCCCTTGTTGAACAGGATGATGCCAGCTATATTTGACGCTCATAATAGGGCGTATCTTTCCCTTGAACAATTTAATGCCGGCACCACCCGTACGACTGCGGAACACATTGCTCTGTACAAGGCGACCCTGCGTCATGATACGGAAAATAATGTGCTGACGGTGACGAACGATTTTGACAGAGAGGATGTGGCAACGATCCAAAACGTCTCGCCGGAGCAGATCGAACGGCTCCGACAAATAATTGATGAGCCCGCCAGCAACCCATCAGCGCCGGCCTTCTGGGGCCGGGGTGATATCCGCGGACAATGGCCGCAGCTACCTCGCTGACGCGGTGGTGAGGGGCCCCGGTGGCGTATCCGGGGTCCTTGGGTTTGCACACAAAATCTGCCTCGGGGCCGCTATTGGACGTATGCGAGTGGGCCGTTCTGATGGCCGATTAAGCGTTGCCGCGAAGGGTTTGGAGACCAACACGCTTGTGTGCATGGCGATTCAATACCCATTTGCGGTGACGGTATCTCTGTATCGCCCTGATAGTATTGTCATCAATCAAGACAAACATCAAAACAAGCAGCGAGGTGCCTATGAAAATCCGGGCGAGCATTACAGCGTGGTTACTGTTGCTGGTACTTCTACCGACGCTAACCTTGCTCTTGTTTTCGGCGTATTCATCCTATCGCTATGCCGAGGAGCGCCGCATTGCGATTGAAACCGAGTTGGTTCAGCGAGGTGATGCGCTGGCATCGGAGGTTCGCGACCGCTTGGCCAAGTCGCTGGGTTATGTGCAAAGCCTGTCTATTTCCAATGCGGCAAATGAAGGTGATTTGGAAGGGCTTTACCGATATGCGCGCCGCATCCAGGAACTTGACACGGATATTGCCGCCATATCGCTCATTGCTCCGGACAACCGGATGGTTTTCCTGACCCTGCGCCCATTCGGCCAGCAATTTCCGACCAGCGACATTCTGGCTGTTCGAAAAGTATTTGAAACTGGAAAGCCAGTGCTTTCCGCACCCTTCAAATCGCCCATCAGCGATCAGATTGTCGTCGCCCTTGGTGTGCCAGTCATTCGCGATGGCGAGGTGGCCTATTGTTTGCGCGCCGTCATTAGCACGGCGGTGCTGAATGCCCTTCTCCAGCCTAGTCACTTGCCAGATGGCTGGATCGCTTCCTTGATCGGCATGGATGGGATTCTGGTCGCCCGTTCGCACGCTCCGGAGCGTTATGTCGGTCAGGCAGGCCCTCCTCTACTTATTGAAGCAATGGAGAAGAAAACTGCGGGTGTGTGGGATGGCATCAGTAAAGAGGGGGTCCCTACAAGAACCATTCTCCGGCCAATTGGAGAATGGGGGTGGTATCTCTCGTTGGGGGTGCCGAAGGACTTGCTACTGGAACCTCTCAAACAGGAGGTGCTGGTAAATGTCCTCTGGGGTGTAACCCTGCTGCTGATTGGTTTGGGTTCTGCGGTGATCGTTTCCCGGCGCATTGCCAAGTCATTGCGTCAAACCGTTGATGCCACCAAGGCGGTTCTCGGCGGGGCGTCGCCACCAGTGCACTCAACCGGCATTGTCGAACTGGATCAAATGCGAGACACGCTGACCGAAGTCGATGAGTACGGCCGTCTCCTCGAACAGCAGGTTTCGGTAAGAACCCGCGAATTGGTCGAAGCCAAGGAGCGGATTGCCAGTTTCGCGACGCAACTGGAGGATTCAGTTGAAGCGGAACGGCAACGTATTTCACGCGAGGTCCACGATCAGATTGGCGCCGTGCTGACCGGCATCAAGATGATTTTCCGTGGGCTTCCCAAAGGGACTTTGGCAGAGGCTCAGGAAAAGGGGCTGCTTGAAGCGCTCGATGTTGGCGTCGCAACAGCAAGACGCATTGCCGCAGAGCTCCGCCCTCCGTTGATTGATGACCTTGGCCTGCAAGCTGCGGCAGAGCAACTGCTGGATACATCACTACGTCCGGTTCGGGTGCTGTATAGCGTCAATCTGGAAGATTGTGATTGTTTGTCCAAACGTCAGACGCTCGGGGTTTATAGAATCATCCAGGAGGCTTGCACCAATGTAGTACGCCACTCCGGGGCAGCCCACTTTGTCGTTCAGGGGGCGCGCACTGATGGCGGAACCTACGGAATCTCCATGATCGATGATGGCGTTGGCATACAGGATGGACCGACACGCAAGGGGGCGCTTGGCGTGGCGGGGATGCTGGAGCGCGCCGAACTCATGGGGGGCAGGTTGACTTATACAAATACGCCCCACCATGGCGTTACACTAAGTCTCGTCCTGCCTGTCACTGCTGAAAAGTTGCCCGATGAAAATTCTGCTGCTTGAAGACCATCCTATCGTTCGCATTGGCGTTCGCCAACTCATCGTCCAGCGCTGGCCGGACGCCGAGGTGGTCGAGGCCGAAACCCTTGCGACAGCGTTGGAACTGGCGCGCCGTGATGGCTTGCTGGCAGCTGTCGTCGATCTGAACCTGCCGGATGCGGAAGGTTTGGAGAGCGTTTCCCAATTGCGTAAAGCGGCGCCCCATCTGCGCATTCTTGTTCTGAGCCTGAATGCAGAGGCGGCCTATGCAACCCGCGCCCTGCAAATGGGGGTAGCCGGCTACCTCAACAAGGACAGAGCCGCTGAAGAGCTGGTGACGGCCCTGGAGAGGGTGATGGCCGGTGGACGCTATATCACGGACACCCTGGCCGAGCGACTGGCCGGCCTGATGGCGGGAGAGTCGTCCAAAGCCCCGTACGAGGAACTGTCGGCGCAAGAACATCGTGTCCTGGTGCAATTGGCCGAAGGCAGACGGCTGACCGAAATTGGCGAGCTGATGCACCTGTCGCCCAAGACCGTAACCACCTACAAAACCCGTGTCTTCGAAAAGCTGGGGGTTTCCAGCAATGCCGAACTGATTCGTTACTGCATCAGCCACGGCCTGATCGCCGACAACAAGTAGGCTTTCCCCTACGCACGAATCCGGCAAGCCTTAGGCCGGCATCAGGGCAACCCGGCATATTTTTGACAGGGCATCGGCAACACTGCACGTGTGAATTAACGCTTGCAGGAGATACCCATGAAGCTCGTCATCGTCGAAGACTCCGAACTCATTCGGACCCAACTGGTACACCTGCTGGCCCAGCAGCCGCGCTTTTCGATCATCGGCACCGCCACCGAAGAAGGCGAAGCCGTCAATCTGATCCTCAGCACCAATCCGGATGCGGTGCTGCTCGATCTTTCCCTGGCGCCCGGCAGTGGGGTTCAGGTATTGAAACGTATTCGGGAAGCGGGCTGTGGCGCCCGGGTCCTGATTCTGACCAATAACACCGGCCAAGCCTTGCGGCTTGCCTGCCAGGAACTGGGCGCCAATGGGTTTTTCGATAAAAGCCTGGAATACGAGACCTGCCTGGAAAAACTGAATGCCTGGCTCCCCCCGTTGCCGGGCAACGAAGCCCGGCGTTTGGAAATGCTGCATGGCACCCATTTGCTGGATACCCAGGAACAGGAGGTCTTCGATAACCTGACCCGCCTGGCCGCCGAAATCGCCGATGTGCCGATTGCTCTGATCTCGCTGGTCGATGCCGACCGCCAATGGTTTCTCTCGCATACCGGAACATCCCTAAGGGAAACCTCGCGCTCGGTCGCCTTCTGCGCCCACACAATCCTGATGAATGAGATGCTGGAGGTGCCGGATGCGCTGACCGACTCCCGCTTTTGTGACAACCCACTGGTGACGGGGGCAACGCACATCCGGTTCTATGCAGGTGTGCCGCTGGTCCTCGCTTCCGGTGAGGCATTGGGATCGCTCTGCATCATCGACGACAAGCCCAGGCAGCTTTCCGATGCTCAGCGGCGCGCCCTCAAGACATTAGCCAGCAGCGCCATTGCCGAGATTGAACTGCGCCGCCGGATCATCTATCTGGAGCAGGAATCCGAGCGGCGCCGGGTGGCTGAAGCGCACATCCTGCATTTGGCCACCCGTGACCCGCTGACTGCCTTGCCGAACCGGGCCACCTTCCGTGACCGCCTGGATCAGCACGTTCGCTTCGCCCTGCGCCGCAACGCCAATCTGGGGGTGCTGTTCATTGATCTCGATGGCTTCAAACCCATCAACGATACGCTTGGGCACGATGTCGGCGATGACGCACTGGTCATCGTGGCAGAGCGGCTCAATGCCTGCCTGCGCGGTTCGGATACCGTGGCCCGTCTGGGCGGGGACGAATTCGCCGTCGTCCTGCCAGATATTTCCGACAGTGCCGAAGCCTTGCAGGTCGCCGGCAAGATCATTGCGGCACTGGAAGAACCCGTCTTGGCCAAGGGCCACAAGCTCCATCTCAGTGCCAGTATCGGGGCGGCATTCTTCCCCGAGCACGGTCGTCTGGGCGATCAGTTGCTGCGCCATGCCGACCTCGCCATGTATCGCGCCAAGCAGAGCGGTGGGCATCGTTCCTGCCTCTATTCGAAAGAACTGAGCGACCGTGCCGAGGAAATGCAGGCACTGGACAACGATCTGCGCGAAGGCTTGAAGCGTGACGAACTGCTGCTTCATTTTCAGCCGCAAACGGTATTGGGCGACGGCAAGCTCTGTGGTGTCGAGGCCCTGTTGCGCTGGCGCCATCCGCACTTCGGCATCTTGCCGCCGGATCATTTTATTCCATTGGCCGAACAGCGAGGTTTCATTAGCGAACTGACCCGCAAGGCGCTTGACCTGGCCCTTGCCCAGTTAAATGCCTGGGATGCCAGCGGGCTTCATGTGCCGAAGATGGCGGTGAATATCTCGCCGAGCGAAATTCGGGCCGACTTTCCGGGCATGATCGAAGCTGCCCTGGCACGGCATGGGCTCGACCCCCATCGCCTTGAACTGGAAATCACCGAATCGACACTGACGGCAGACGGCATTGAAACGATGCAAATGCTGAATCACCTGCGCGCGCGCGGGATCAGCATTTCGGTCGATGACTTCGGGGTCGGTTATTCCTCTTTGGCCCAACTGCATCGCCTGCCCATCGACTGCCTGAAAATCGATCGCAGTTTCATTCAGGACCTTGAAACCTCAGCCTCCGACCGAGCCATTGTCCAGGCCGTGATCACCATGGCGGACGCCCTGGGGCTGCGCACCGTCGCAGAAGGTGTCGAGAGGGAAGAGCAAATCGGCATCCTGGAGAACCTGGGTTGCCAATGCGCCCAAGGCTTTTTCATTTGCAGACCAGCACTGGCGTCAGAGGCCGAAACCTGGATGCGCAACTTTCTTTCTGCCGGGGAGGCGCCATGAACCTCAAAATCCGCCTGGTCCTGCTCTGGGGAGGGCTTTTCCTTCTTTATGCGATTCTGGCGACCAAACTTTGGGGCGATTATCGCGAGTCGGAAAACAAGATGTTCCTTTCGGTGCGCAACTATTCCCTGTTGCTGGCCGAACACGCCAATGGCAGTTTCAAGGCGGCCGACCTGGCCCTGCAAGGCGTGAGCAACGATCCGAGGTTTCGGCAATTTCTGGCGGCGCAGGGTGTTGGGCGCCACGACAGTGACAAGGTGGCGCTCAATCAAAGCTTGATGGCCTTCCTGAAAACGCTATCCGGGGCCGTCAATATTTTCATCAGCGATGCCGAAGGAAATTTGTTGCTGGGTGCGATTAGCGCCCCCGAAGGAACCCGTATTTCCGACCGGGATTATTTCCGCCAGCTGTCGATCACACCGACCAGCGACACCGTTTTCTCGGAAACGATCAAAGGGCGTTCCAGTGGCAAATGGTCGTTGCAGATGGCCCGTCGCCTTCTGGGCGAAAAGGGAGAGTTCCTGGGTGTGGTCGGCGTCAGTATCGGCATTGACGAGCAATTCTCCCGTTTTTATGACGCCATTGATTGGCCGGCTGGCACAGCCATTTCCTTGTGGAGCCAGCAACAGCGACTGTTGATGCGTTATCCGATGTTGCCCGATCAGATAGGGAAACAATCCACCGGCAATTTGTTGGGCGGCGCCGCTCATTCATCGGTTGGCAGCGGGGTTGAAGTCGGGCCTTCCGAATTTGATGCACAGATTCGGGCACGGGCATTGCAGAAACTGGGTAATTATCCGGTCAGCGCCATCGTTGCCGTACCGCGTCAGCAATATTTGGCCGAGTGGCAGTCAACGCTGACGGTGGCCGGCCTGATCGGCGGTGTGGCATTTTTTGTTGCCAGCCTGCTGACAGTAGTTTTGCTCCGCCAGAAAAAGAGTGCGGACGCATTGGTGCGGGAGCGGAAACAGCACAGCGAACAACTTGAGTCCTACGGGAAGATAGTCCGTTCGAGCCAAACCGCCTTGATCTTGCTCTCCCCCCATTGGCGCTGCGTGATCGCTAACCCGGCGATCGGCTACCTGCTCAATTGCGATGCCGATGAACTGGTTGACAAGCCGATTCTGGACTTGTTTCCGGACCCGGCGCGCTGCACGATTCTGCAGGAGGTGCAGGCCAGCCTGCTCGGTGAGAACCGGAAAGTCCAGATCGAGATCCAGGGTGCCGACGGCATGAGTTTCTATACGCTAGAAACATCGCCTTTTCTCACCGACGGCACGGTCAGCGGGATCGTGCTCAGTCTGCGCGACATTACCGTTCAATGCCTTGCCGAAACCGCCTTGCAGCAGCGGGAGACGGAGCTCAAGGCAATCTTCGATTGCGAGCCGGATTGTGTGAAGGTCTTCGATCTGGAGGGGCGCCTGCGCAAGATCAACCCGGCCGGCATCGAGATGATCGAGGCGGACAATCTGGATCACGCCTTGGCAATCCGGATTGAGGAGCTTGTCGTCAGTGAGGATCGCGCGGCCTATCTGGCATTCTCATCACAGGTACTTGGCGGTCAGAGTGGGGTATTGCAGTACCGAGGCATTGGACTGAAGGGCTCGCCTCGGCATGTCGAAACCCATGCCGCACCACTGCTGGGCCCGGGTGGGCAGATCGTCGGCATTCTCGCCATATCGCGTGATATTTCCCGGCAAAAGGAAACCGAATCGCGGCTGGAAAGCACGCTTGAAGAACAACAGGCGATGCTTGACAACGGTATCGTTGGGCTCGTCAAGCTTAGAAACCGCCACTTCGTCTGGGCCAATGCCGCCTGTGAAAATCTTCTGGGCTATCCAGTTGATGACCTGATCGGCAAGTCAACCGATGTTTTTTGCCCTGACCAAGAAACTAACAGGCGCCTTTTGGTTGCCTACTCACAACTGGCCAATGACGAGATATGGCGCGGAAAAATACCGCTACTGCACCGGAACGGCAGCAAGCGCTGGTTCCTGCTTGGTGGCAGCCAACTGCGCAATGGCGATTCGCTGTGGGCTCTGGTCGATATCACCGCCCAGCAGTCTGCCGAGGAACAATTGCGCCGATCCTATCTGGCCATAGAGCAAAGCCCGGACGGCATCATGATCACGAACACCAAGCCGGAGATTGAATACGTCAATCGCGCCTTCACGGAAACGACCGGCTATGCACCCGGGGAACTGCTAGGGAAAAATCCACGCCTTCTCAATTCCGGACGTACGCCGCCAGAAACATTTGCCAGTCTGTGGGCGTCATTGAATGCTGGCCAGGTTTGGCGGGGGGAGTTCATCAACCGGACCAAGGGGGGGCAGGACTACATTTCACAGGAAATCATCACGCCGGTTCGGCAATCCGACGGTGAGATCACGCACTACCTGGCAATCAAGGAAGATGTCACTGAACAAAGGCAAATTGACGAGCAGCTAAAGTCCTATCAGGAAAATCTCGAGCAAATGGTTCAGAGCCGTACGGCGGAGCTTGATTCGCTCTATAACCAGGCGCCCTGCGGCTATCTCTCCTTCGACGCTGAGGACCGGATTACCGCGATCAATGACACTGCGCTGGGGCTCTTGGGCTACGAGCGCTCCGAAGTGGCTGGCTCGCTAAAGGTGCGGGATTTGTTGGCCTCCTACGAAACAGAGAGATACGAAGAGCGCCAGAAAGTGTTGCTAGGCATGGGTGTCGCCCATGACCAGGACTACGATTTCCTGCGCAAGGATGGTTCGATATTCCCGGCACTCGTGAGCATGGAAATCGTGAGCGATGAGAATGGGCAGTTCGTCGCCATACGCGCCACATTCAATGACAATCGCGTGCGGCGGGCCAAGGAGAGACAGATCAACTCCCTGAATCTCGAACTGGCGCAGCGGGCCGATGAAGCAATTCAGGAGAGCGATGCCAAGAGCTCATTCCTTGCCAACATGAGCCATGAAATTCGCACGCCGCTCAACGCCATCATCGGCATGAGCCATTTGCTGCGCAAGACACCGCTGTCCGAGAAACAGTCTGACCAACTGAACAAGATCGAGTCGGCTGGCGAACATCTCCTGAAAGTAATTAGCGACGTTCTGGACATCTCGAAAATCGAGGCCGGGAAACTGACGCTGGAAGAAGTGCCTATCGCGCCGAATGACTTGTTGCCCTGTGTCGCCTCGCTCATCGAGCAGCGGGCTATCGACAAAGGACTACAGATCGTTACCGACTCGCAGCCTGTTCCATACTGGCTAAAGGGCGATCTCACCCGATTGCGCCAGGCCCTCCTCAACCTGGCCAACAATGCGGTCAAATTTACTGACCGAGGTGCCGTCACTTTGCGTATGCGCGTGCTCCAGAAAATGGAGGGCCGGGTTCATCTGCGCTTCGAGGTTGAGGATACGGGGTGCGGCATTCCTGCCCCTGTCCTTCCGACTTTGTTCTCCGCATTCCAGCAAGCCGATAACTCCACGACCCGCAAGTATGGAGGTACCGGTTTGGGCTTGGCGATTACCAGGCAACTGGCCGAAATGATGGGGGGGAGCGCTGGCGCATCGTCCGAGGTCAGCAAGGGGAGCACGTTCTGGTTCACTGTCTGGCTAGACCGGTCCGTCGAAATCGTCAAACGCACACGCGGCAGTCAGCGACTTGGAGCCAACATGCATCATGTTGATACCTTCGGTATGGCTGGGCGGCGGTTGCTGCTCGTCGAAGACGAACCGATTAATCAGGAAATTTTCCGGGAAATTTTGCAGGATTCCGGGTTTCTCGTCGATGTGGCCGATAACGGGGTCGAGGCGATACAGCTTGCACGCCAAGGTTTTTATTCCGTGATCCTGATGGACATGCAGATGCCGGTTATGGATGGCCTGACCGCAACTAGGCACCTTCGTCAGCTGCCTGAGTTGAACAGGACGCCGATCATTGCCATGACCGCCAATGCCTTTGCCGAGGACAGGGCGAAATGTCTGAAGGTCGGAATGAATGACTTTTTGACAAAGCCAGTCGATCCCAATCAGTTTATATCGACTGTCGCACAGTGGATCCGCAAGGTCGAAAATACTTAGGGAAACGCTGATTTATTCAATCTACCCCTCTGAGTGATGGCGATTTTGGTTCGATCCCGTCTGATTTCATCGAAACAAGGCGAAATCGTCCTGCTTTTAGGCTGTTTCGAGTCTTCAAGACGCAACTTGGCCGCCGGCACCCAATAACTTCCGGCGGGCAAGCAGCAGTTTGGCTAAGGCAAATAGAGAGAAGAGTTGAGCCGTATTCTTAGCCAAGCCGTTGTAACGGGTCTTCCTATGCTTGAAGATATTCTTCACGACATGGAAAGGATGTTCGACCTTGGCTCGAATACGGGCCTTGGCGTATTCAAGCTGTTCGACCAGCCTACCCAGTTCTGTGCCGTCGAGAAGCCTACGTTTGCCCGGCTTGATGGCAACCTGCCATTCGACGGTCGCCTCTTGGCTTTCCTCACGCTTTTCAACGCCTTGATAGCCGGCATCGCCAAACGCCATCTTCTCTTCCCCGTGCAATAGCGCCTGGGCCTGCGTGACATCGCTGACATTGCCCACCGTACCTGTGACGGTATGCACCAGCCCCGAATCGGCATCAACGCCAATGTGTGCCTTCATACCGAAGTGCCATTGCTTACCCTTCTTGCTTTGGTGCATTTCCGGATCGCGCTTGCCCGCCTTGTTCTTTGTAGATGGCTGAGCGGCGATCAGGGTGGCATCAACAATGGTGCCTTCGCGGAGCAACAAGCCTCTCTCGGCCAGGTGATGATTGATGGCGTTGAAGATGAATTCCGTCAGTTGATGACGCTCCAGCTGCGCACAGTTTCTTGACCATGCTTGATGGGGGAACAATGTTGGCAGATAAGATGAGGGTTTCTATAACGGGGCCAAGCGGCGAAGAGTTTACCAGCGGATTGCATGTGAGGCTGAATTGATCTGCCTTCAAGCGGCCAATTAAATATCACCCCCGAAGGCGCCGTTGCTTTTTTTGCAGTTTTTCCTGGTAGACCGCTGCAATGTCAATTATTTTGATTGACCCGCCTTGCTCTGCCGTGAAGCAGTCATACTAAACATTACTTTTTGCGCAGCCTCACTAACCGCAACAATTGCCGGATGCGTCAAGCGTCTTTCGGTTGTTATTGCATAGAGTTGTTCAACCACCGAATCAATGCAACCAAGTGCCACGACGTTGTACTGCCGACAAACCTGATCTGCTATTGCGGTCGGCGCCACAAATAGTCCCGCACCTGTATGCCCAAAAGCTTTGATCAGTGCGCTATCGTCAAAC
The DNA here is from genome assembly GCF_059420025.1 of Azonexus sp. GW821-FHT04F04. Classification (NCBI taxonomy): domain Bacteria; kingdom Pseudomonadati; phylum Pseudomonadota; class Betaproteobacteria; order Rhodocyclales; family Azonexaceae; genus Azonexus; species Azonexus sp. GW821-FHT04F04. Next base: position 232,672 of record NZ_JBWKSX010000007.1, read on the forward strand.
TCCCCTATGACGAATGGTCTGAGATCGTTGCTGTCTAGCCATTGAAGAAGCCTGGGGCGGATCGCCACATCATCCCCAGGCAAAAGAAAGGGAGCGTTATTAAGCAATGCTGGAAATTTTCCGATCAACTTTCCGGCCAGAGAGTGCGCTCCAAAAACTGTCACTCCGCACTCACCCAGCAAGTGGCTATAGCCACGCACGTTCAGATTCGTCGGCATCGATCGATCCGCGATGACCATGTCCAGACGGTGAACGGAGAGATCCGCCAACAGCGTTGCCAAACGTCCTTCCCGGCAAATGAGTCGAACGGGCTCCTGAATATGCAGTGCGGGCTCAAGCAAGCGGCAAGCAACCGACTTCGATACGGAGTCTGCAATCCCGATCTTGAACGGGAGTGATTTTTTCGTGGCCTGGTCGCGAACCACATCGAGCAGTTCGTCGCCAATGGTGAATATTTCATCGGCGTAACTGAGGATGCGTCGCCCTGCCTCGGTCAACTCCAGTCCGCGCCCAGCACGGCGGAAGAGCTTCGTTCCGAGCGTTTCCTCAAATTCACCAAGCTGACCACTGATTGATTGGGGGGTTAGATGGAGTTGCTCGCCAGCACGAGCAATGCTGCCTGTTTTTGCGACCATCCAGAAATACCGCAAGTGTTTGAAATTGAGTGTTGCCATGGTGTCTTGTGGAATAAAAACAACGCATCTGCCACAACGCCACGTTGGCGAAGGCAACGCTTCGAATGCCACTTGAAACATCCAAAAAATGGATGTTTCAGTAAATTATATTCGACTGGATCGCTGAATAATTCATGATTATATTCCGCTGCGAGTAGTGTTAACGCGGAGAAAGTATGAGCAAATCGAGCAAGAATTACCCACAGATCGGAATCGTCATGGGGTCGGATTCCGACTGGCCCGTGATGCAGGTTGCAGCCAAAATGTTGGATGAACTGGGTGTTTCCTATGAAGCCCGGGTGGTTTCGGCTCACCGAACGCCCGACCTCCTGTTTGAATACGCCTCAACCGCGCGCGAACGTGGCTTAAAGGCCATCATTGCCGGAGCAGGTGGCGCAGCACATCTTCCTGGCATGCTGGCGGCCAAAACCACCCTCCCCGTTCTGGGCGTACCGATCCCCTCGAAACACCTCAAAGGACTGGACTCCCTGCTTTCTATCGTCCAGATGCCCAAAGGCGTGCCCGTGGCAACGTTTGCCATAGGCGAAGCCGGTGCTGCCAATGCCGCGCTTCTTGCCGTTGCCATGCTGACGACCGGGATGGATGCCCTGAGTGGCGAACTGGCGGACAAACTACATGATTTCCGCCAGCGCCAGGAAGACAAAGTGCAGACCATACAACTGCCGAGGCCAGAATGATCCTGCCACCAGCGATACTTGGCATGCTCGGCGGCGGCCAATTGGGCCGTTATTTTGTTATTGCCGCACAGCAATTAGGTTACCGGGTCATGGTTCTGGACCCGGACACCAATAGCACGGCGGGACGTATTGCCGACATGCATATTGTCGCAGCCTATGATGACCGGGGAGCACTGTCGCGCATGGCCAATAGCTGTGCGGCAATCACCACGGAGTTCGAAAGTGTACCCGCCGAGACCTTGGCCTACCTTGCCACCTTCGTGCCAGTACAGCCGAGCGCGGAAGCACTGGCTATTTGCCAGGACCGTTCGGCGGAGAAAGGCTTTTTGAAAAAACACGGCTTTCCGCACTCGCCCTACGCAGATATCCGTTCCGAAGGTGATGTTTTGAATGCCTCAACGGATTTATTCCCCGGCATTCTCAAAGTGACCCGCTTTGGCTACGACGGTAAAGGCCAGGTTCTAGTCAATGATGCGAATGAGACTTTGGCTGCCTTTTGCCAGTTCAAGAACGAACCCTGTGTTCTCGAAAAAAAAATGGCGCTCGACTATGAGCTGTCACTCGTCTTGACACGGTGCGCGTCGGGCGCCGTAAAATGTTTTCCGGTCGCCGAGAACCATCACGAGCAAGGCATCCTCGATCACTCCATAGTTGCCGCCAAAAGCGGCGCAGCCGGTGAACTATCCATCGAGGCGAAAGCGATCGCCGAGAAGATCGCTCTCTCCATGACTTATGTCGGCACGCTAAGCGTCGAGTTCTTTGTCGTCGATGGCCAACTCTATATTAACGAACTGGCACCACGGCCTCATAACTCGGGGCATTACACCTTGGATGCATGCCTTACCAACCAATTCGAACAACAGGTTCGGGCATTGTGCGGCCTGCCACTCGGCGATGTCACCGCGCATTCCGCGGCAGTCATGGTCAATCTTCTGGGGGATATCTGGTTCGCCAACAACCGTGAGCAGGCATCCGAGCCAGATTGGGAAAAACTACTCGCATACCCGGGCCTGAAGCTCCATTTATACGGCAAGAGCGAACCCCGACCGGGCCGCAAGATGGGGCATTTTACTGTGCTCGGAGAAACGATCGAAAAGCCTTACCAAACTGCGATGGCTGCTCGAGAAGCTATCGGCCTTAGTGAGTGCTGAATAGAGCCAAGGCTCATTGGATTGCACATGCAGCGGTGTTTGCAAGGCTTTTGTACGGTAATTTTTGTTCTTGAACATCGTACGGAATAGCATCGATTTATTCGATGTATTGATCAAATATATTCGTCTGGTTCGATGTTTATTTTTTTTCTACGATGAACTCTATTACCAGCACAAATGGATGAGCATCATGCATATGGATTTGAGGAAAGAGGGTTTGAACTGACAGAGAGCCTGCGTCAACATCCCGAACGATGCTTCATTTTTGTTCTTGGATGGGCCTGTTACGACGTTCGCAAAATCGCTGCGCGTCTTTTCGATGTCAATGGCCCCCGTGGTGGCGAAGACAAATGCTGTCGCATCCAAGTCACCTCCCCCCGAAGATGCAGGACCTGGTGATCGAAGATACCGAAGCAGATCTTTATGTAGCTATTGACCACGCTGCATCCTGACAAGAGGGTGCTTTACCCGTTCGCTGCGCTTGCCTAACTTCACGAACAACTACAGGAACAGAATGGCCCATGAAATATCTATCTGAACTCTTCGAAAAAAACCGCGTTTGGTCCCTTCGTCAACTTCAAGAAGATCCTGATTACTTCAAGCGACTGGTCGAATTACAGGCACCCAAATATCTTTGGATCGGCTGCTCTGACAGCCGGGTGCCTGCCAACCAGATCACCGGATTGAATCCGGGCGAGGTGTTTGTTCACCGAAACATCGCCAATGTGATCGTGCATTCCGACCTGAATTGCCTTTCCGTCGTGCACTACGCCATTCAGGTACTAAAGGTGCAACACGTGATTGTCTGTGGCCACTATGGATGTGGCGGCGTACGCGCAGCCCTCGACGGGCAGTCCAACGGAATGATCGATAACTGGCTGAGGCACATTGAGGACGTGCGTGAGCGGCATGCGCATCTGCTCGACTGCATCCCGAACTACGACCGCAAGTGGGCAAAACTGTGCGAATTGAACGTGATTGAACAGGTACGCAATCTGGCGCGGACAACACCGGTGAGCGAAGCCTGGAAATCAGGTCAGGAATTGATGTTGCACGGCTGGATTTATGACTTGCGGGACGGTCGCTTGGTCGACCTAGGCATGAGCGCCCATCTTCGCGACGAGGTAGATCAGGCTTACGTCAAGGTATTGGCAGGTTCGGCAGTCGGCGCAGCGCGCCGAACACCTGCTTCCTCTTTCGCTTCGGTATAAACACCACGTGATATTTACAGTCCCATCTCGGGTGACCCAGGCTCTGGCAAGCCCCTCTGAAAATCGGTTGATTTCGAGGGGCATTTTTCTTGGGGTTATTGCGCTGCAAGGATTTTGAAGGATCGCAGCTTACCGCCGAATTCGCAGGCAGTTTTGCCTGTCCGGAAAAGCCCCCAAACCTTGCTGGAGAGGTGCTTTCGCCAAATCACCGACTCAATAACCGTTTCACCAGAATCGTGGGGTAGTCCTGCCTATGTCCAGCAATGAGGTACACATAGGTATCACTGCCGATGCGTCGGTAGACCAATTTGTGATGCGAGGTGTAAACGTTCAGGTAATCCAAGATGCCCACTGACGCAAGTTCTTGGACTGGCGCTCCATTGAAAATCCCGGAGTCAACTTTCTCCAGTTTTTCGAAAATCTCGTCCTCAGCTTTCAGCCATGCGGCTTCGCCCCACTTGTCGAGCATGTAGTCCTGAAGCGAAAGCAAGTCCGCCTGGGCATCGGGAAGAATGATGACCGCCATTATTTCCGGTTTTGACGAGCAGCCAGCAGTTGCGCCCGTGATTCGGCAGCGGGAATGCCTTTCCCTTGCAAGCGGTCTTTCTCGCCCAAGGCGATGATTTTCAAAGCCGCAATGAGCGCTTCTTTTTCCTGAAACTGCTTGACGCCCTCAATCACCATGGTGGCCTCACCATTCTGGGTGATCACAAACGGATTCCCGTTCATTTCCAATTCTTCAGAAATCTGTGCCGCATGGCTTTTCAGGTACGAAATGGATTTGATGTTGGCGATTGACTGCATGTTACCTCCTGGAATTCACTAGACCCAAATTTAGTACCGAATTTGGTTGACGTCAATGGGATCGCGGCTTGCCGTCGAATTCGTAGACAGCTTCTGCCTGTCAGAAAAGGCCCCAAACCTCAACAGAATGGGGCTTTCGCCATATCGCTCGCAAGCGACTCAACCGGAATTGAGAGGGGCTTGAGGCTCTGGTATTCTTTCATTGTGAATCTCCTTTCTATTGGCTGAGATCAGAAATTCACGCCTACCGTCGTAAAGGTCAAGCCTTGGCGAGTTATACAGTGATGCAATTTCCCGGAACCCTTTTGCGGATGACCTTAAGAAAATCCGTACCAAGGATGGTTAGATTAAAGAAATCTTCAGTATGTGAAAAATTTCCGTTGTTCGACGCTTCGCCATAGCCCTTGGTGAAAACGAGTAAAAAAATCTTGACGGATTGGCAAATAAATAAAAAAATCCATGGTTAGTTAAAATTTTCCGTGCAGGAGTGCAATCATGGACGCCATCGGATACGAATACCTCCGGACCCAACTCGGGCTCTCGGTGTTTCCCGTCGCCCATCCCGCCAGTATCCGTCCGGTGAGCCGGATACTGGACGTCCAGGATGAACTACAGGTACCCAAGGGGGTCGCCCCGAAATCCGGCCACCCCATTGAACACTTGCTGTTTGCCCTCCGCTATGAGGGAATCAATCTGCAAATACTCGCCGAAACCATGCCGAAAATTGCCGGGGAGGATCTCATCGCCCGTTTGCGGGAATCGCCCTCCGGCTTGTTCATCCGGAAAGCGTGTTATCTCTGGGAGTGGTTCGCCAACGGCGAACTTTCCAACCTGCCAGCCATTGCCGGGCCGTACGGTGATCTGTTCGACCCCGCGGATTACGTCACCGGAATCGTGCGCAAGGATGCCAAGTGGCGAATCAACTTCAACGGTCTCGGCTCTGCCGAGTACTGTCCGGTAGTCCGCCTTACCCAACTGGTCAAGGATGGAATCGCAAGCGACGTCCTTGGACGGACGAAGGCATTTCTGGAATCCTTGGGTCCGACCAATGCGGATCGGACCCTCTCCTGGGCGTACCTCAGCGAGACCGATAGTTCTTTCGCCATTGAGCGGGAAGCGCCGAGCCAGAGCAAGGCAGAGACCTTTGTCGCCCTTCTCCAGCAGGCCCACGAAAAAATTGAGTTGACCGAGGAATACCTGGCCGACTTGCAATCCGCGACAATCAGCAACCCCTATGAAAAAGCAGCCTGTTTTCGCCATGAACAAAACTGGCTGCGAGGGGGGGGGCTCAGGGGGGCGGGCAGTGTGACCTACGTTCCGCCTTCGTCGGAATTGCTTTCCAAACTTATGCCTGCGTTCATGGACATGGCCAACTCCCTCCCACGTCAGAGCGACCCAATCGTAGCCGCCTCCGTGGCCTCGTTCGGGTTCGTCTACCTGCACCCATTCATGGATGGGAACGGACGTCTGTCGCGCTTCCTATTCCACCATGCCCTATGCCAATCAGGAAGGCTTGATCAAGGCCTGCTGTTGCCCGTATCCGTCGCGATGAAACGCCATGAAACGGAATACCTGGAGGCACTCCAATCGTTCTCGAAGCCCGCACGGAAGCTGTGGGATGTCTACTGGGCCGACGAGGACCTGTTTGATTTCAAATTTAAAGGTGCCGATTCTATCTACCGTTTTTGGGACGCGACACAGTGCGTCGAATTCGGTTACCGAATGGCGGAGCAGGCGCTGAGCGTCGATCTCCGTCAGGAAACTGAATTCTTGGCGAGCTTTGACCGGATCAGTAAAACCGTCAACGACGAGTTCGATATCCGCGGAAACGATCTGCACCTACTCATCGTTTCAGCGCTACAGAACGGAGGCAGGGTATCCAACAACCGCCGGAAAAAACTGGCAGGCCGGGTGCCAGAGGAAGCGTTTGATTTTGTCGAACGCTTGGCCAAGACCGAATTGACTGAACTCACCGACGTCGAATGATTTGCTGCATATCATTCCGCACATCAAAGACCTGCTGGGGTGGCAGGCCTTGGTAGTGAAAATGTTGGCTGGATAGTTCCCGATAGGCTTGTAACCTGCGCCATCGGAGGTAGACTGAATCCAGGGGGTTGAAATGAGAGAACTCATCTTCGTGGGAGTGAATTAGCTTCGTTTCAGGACATCCCAAGGCGTTCCGGTTTTGCTTGAAACCCTTTTCCTGACAACAGGTTAGAATCCCGCACGATTTTACACTATCTCACACAAGCCCGCCGATTTTGATGATATTGGTGACGGTATCAGTGAACAGGTCCTTCAACTACCTCAGTTGATACCATCAAATGGTCTGACGGTATCAGCGACAACCGATCCGACATTGGGCATGCCTTCGATCAGGTTGGCCGCCTCGGTAATGTCGTGTCGCTCGCCACCGGTCAGGCGAAATCGCGCCAGATTGCCCAACCCATCAACCGCCGCATAGATCTTGGTACTCAAGCCCCCACGAGAACGGCCAAGACTTTGTTGCCCGTTTTTTTGGGTGCGCCGGCTGCGTGCTGGTGCGCCCGCACAATCGTACTGTCGAGAAACACTTCCTCGAAGTCTGCGTCCTCGCAGAGCGTGGCGAAAAGCGCCTGCCAGACACCTTTGTCCGCCCAACGCGAAAAGCGTCTGAACACCGAATTCCATGGTCCAAAGCCTGGCGGGAGATCACGCCACGGAGCCCCGGTTCTTGCCATCCAGAGCACTGCTTCGACAAACAAGCGATTGTCTGCCCCGCTACGGCCACGATCCCCGGCTTTGCCGTGCAGCATTGGTTCGATTCGCAACAATTGGTCGTCGCGTAATAACAATCTCGGCATCCCGTCCTCAACCCAAAAGACAGGATGTAAACACAATTATCCGTTTGTGAACATAGATGGTCGCCCCTAGTTTGCCAAGCCTTCAATCTGTGACGTTCAACAGGTGAAGATTGCAGCCATATCCCATTGCCATCGGATGCTTGCCACGTCTTTAGATAAAACTGTGGGACATAGCGATGCCGACGGGAGACAGAATTTGACTCTGGCATATCGAACTCCCCCCAAGTTTCTTTGATGACAAATGGCCGGCAATTCGGAGATTGTTAGATGGGCAAGCAGGTGTCCTCTGGAGGAATTGCACCCAATGCATGAATGATGACGCACGCAACCGAGCATGTCGATATGCAAACAGGGCGGACTCCAGTATTTCCCAAGGCGTTAAAGAAGGGAAAACTGACTACAACCTAAGTATTCCAGCGATGCTTTTGCGGGGAGCATTCGCTTGGCGAAAACGAGCGGCGCAATGCCGCGCATCCCCCCTGGCTATCGACTTTCACCTTTCGATGGGAGTGTCAGCGATTCGGGCTTGCCTGGCACACCGGCGGCAGTTGAGTTGCCTTCAACCCTTTGCCGTTCGTGCAATTCCAGACAATTTCTCCATTGGCACCACGCGAAGGCGCGTAAATCAGGTCGCCATGAGCGGTTGTCAGGGTCAACACCATGGTATTGCTATCCATGTGCACGACGGTGCCATTCGGAAGTTCATTGGCCACCCCTGCAGACTCGAGGTTTGCGGGGATCTTCTGATGGCTCAGGAAGTACTTCCCAAGCGTATCCCGTACAACCTCTGATTGCTGGATAGTCGCAGTGAGCTTTGCCTTGACCGTGTAGTCCTGATAAGCAGGGATCGCAATCGCCGCCAACAAACCGATCACGTACACCAGCATCAACAGGCCAAATCCGCCGCCCATGCGGCCAGCATAAGGAATAAATGCCGCCAACAAGTAGGCGAAACCGTTGCGTGAGGGGAGTTCGGCGTTATGGTCGATCACCCGTGCAACGCGCTTGGTCAGCCAGGGGTAGCCCGCCGTCAATTCGTGGAAGGACATCCAGAATCCGGTCGTATGGTGCATCTGCTTCAGGTAGGCCTTCATATCCAGATCCTGCCAGCGGAGGGCGCCAGTGGAAAGTGCCGACAGGGAACGTGCGGCATGTTCCGGGGTCGAGCAGCAGGCAAGGCCATGACGGTCACAAGTACTTTCCCGAGAACGAGAATAGGCAGCGCCAAGCAGTGGCAGCCAGAGAATGGGCCAGCGGAAAAGATGGCCGGTCAGATGCTTGCGCCGCAGGTGGCCAAGTTCGTGCCCCAAGTAGAAACGCACGCCGTCCGGGTGGCCGGCCATGGCATCGACCACATCCGAGAGTAAAACAACATATTGGGTACCGAGAAACTTGGTTGCAAAGGCATTCAGTCCGCCATTTCCGTTCAGCATGTAGGCCTGCGGGCGATCACGGATTTCAAGGCGGTCGCAACAGAATACGAACTGCTCGTAGAGATCCGGGTATTGCTCATGGGTCAGCTCGACGCCATTGCCTTTGATATAGGCGATCAGCGTTGATTGGAGAAACAGGTACAGAACAAAGCCCACGGCCAAACCGATGAGCGCAACACCGACTGTTCCGACAATCAACCCGGCCCAGGCGAGCAAACCCAGCACCAGCGTGATCATCCCCAGTGTTTTTTCCTTCGGATAAACTAGGTCGTTCATCGACAGTGTATGCGGTCTAGCTGCCAGCGTGGCTTCAGACATCTTACCTCTCCCTGTTAAGTCATTTTGGATATGACAATTGTATCACTGGCATCTTGTCGTCGGCCCAGCACTGGTCGCCTTCCAGTTGCCTTTGCATCTCAAGGCGGAGTCAAATGCTGAATCTTCCGGTTAAGAATCTCCCTATCAATCAAGGAGTAGACGGACAGAAAGAATGTCCGCTAAATTATTTCTTGAGTGACCGGTTGGTTTCACATATTCGCTAGCTTCGCCCAATTTCAGAAGTTCGTGCTCGATCCAAATCGGCAACGGCCAGTGACAGGTGGTACATGGTCAACACGTACTCCCGGCCAGAGCCGGCCAAAGTAAACCCATGCATTCAGCGTCTGTTAATTGACTGGTGACGATCATCTCCAGTTGATGGTTTACATACACTCCAATACTCGTTAGATTGTACACATGAAACCAACCGTCACCAAATCCGACCTCTACGAACACGTAGCTCGTATCGGCAAAGCGATTTCCAGCCCCAAGCGCTTGGAACTTATTGAGTTACTGGCGCAGGGCGAGAAGACCGTTGAGACGCTGGCTGAGCAAGCTCGCATCGACATGCGCCTGGCCAGCGCCCATTTGCGCGCCTTGCGCGAAGCTCGTCTGGTTGAAACCCGTCGTGAGGGCAAGTTCATCCACTACCGCCTGAGCGGCCCGGATGTTGCCGAGTTGTGGGTCAATGTCCGTGAGGTTGCCGAAGAACACCTGGTCGAATTGCGTGTCGCCCTGGAGCAGATGGCCACAGCCCCCAATGCGCTGTCGTCTGAGAGCCGCGAGTCCCTGCTGGCCAAGGCACGTAGCGGCGACATCGTGGTCATCGATGTTCGCCCGGAAACCGAATACGCCGCTGGTCACTTGCCGTGCGCTCGCTCAATACCTCTGTCCGAACTTGAGAAGCGACTTGCCGACCTGCCACCGGGGAAGGAAATCGTCGCCTACTGCCGCGGTCCGTTCTGCTTGATGTCTGACGAAGCCGTGAAGTTGCTACGGCAACGCGGTTTTACCGCCCACAAGATTTCCGATGGCCTCACCGAATGGAGCGCCGGCGGCCAGCCCATCGAGAACTGAAGTCAAATCCACAACAGAGGAGACATCTCGTGAAACATCTAACCACATTTGCTCTATGCGGCGCGTTGGCTTTCTCAGCCATGACCGCCGAAGTATCAATGGCCGTGCCTGGTGCCGAGACAGCCAACGGCCTGACGGTTCTGACCTTCATCGCCAAGGATCCACCGGGCCAGCGCTGCAACGGCAACCTGCAAGTGGCCGCTGAAATCGCCAACACGTACCGCGTCCCCATCCAGTTGCTGCCGTCCACCCTGGCCCCTGGTCTGCCTGCTCCGGCCGTTTTCTACGGCACCCAACTCATCGTTGCCGATGGCAAGGACTTCAACGGTGCCGCCAGCTATCAAATCGTCGCCGACGTTCTCGACATGGAAAGCGTGCCGAAGCAGGCCAAGTCCGGTCTGCTCTTCCAGGAAGACGTACGCAAGGATTTTGATGCCCTCAAGGCCACCATCAAGGCCGGCGGCAAATAACTTTCTCGACAACAACCAGGGAGCCCACCATGAACACCTTGTTCATCCTCAACGATGGCCCGTACGGAACGGAACGCAGCTACAACGCCCTGCGCTTGGCCCGCACCCTTGGCAAGATAGAAGGCCAATCGGTTCGCATTTTCCTGATGGGCGATGCGGTGGCTTGCGCCAGGAGCGGCCAGAAGGTTCCGGAGGGCTACTACAACGCTGGCGACATGGTTCGCATGGTCGGTGCTGAGGTGGGTTTGTGCGGCACCTGCATGGACGCTCGCGGACTAAGTGAAGACCACGTGGTCGACGGTGCCCGGCGCAGCACCTTGAAGGAACTCGCCGAATGGACGGCGGCTGCCGACAAGGTGCTGGTGTTCTGATTTCTCAACGCAATACAACAATCCCGACAGGAGACAAGATGTCATTCAAATTGATGCGCGCCGCTGCGTTGGCGCTCGCCGTGGTCACGGCACCGGCCATGGCTAATGAAGAAGCCGTCAAGGCCATGGAGGAGTATCTGGACTTCGTCGATTACGGTGGCGCCACCATCTTCCCGGAGCAGATTCCCAAGGAAGACTGGAAGCGGTTCTACGTTATCGACGCCCGCGACAAGGACCAATTCGCCAAGGAGCACATTCCGGGTGCCGTGAACATCGAATGGCGGCAAGTGCTGGCCAAGCGAAGCAGCATTCCGAAGGACAAGCCGGTCCTCATCTACTGCAACACCGGCAGCCTGTCCGCGCAGGCTGGCTTTGCGCTGCGCATCGCCGGTTACGACAACTTGAGTATCCTGCAAGGCGGCTTTGCCGAGTGGAAGGCGAAGGGCGGTCTTGATGCCGCCGCCAAGGCCACCGGCCAGGCCAAGCACTGAGGGCACGATGAAGGGGCGCGAGAGCGGCATGCCGGACGAGGCCTACTGGGCCTCGTTTTTTGACCCGGAAGGTGTTCTGGACCGCCTTCAGGTAACCAGGGGAGGATGCTACAACCTGGTCGAGTTTGGGTGTGGCTACGGTACTTTTACCCTGCCAGCGGCAAGTCGTACGCGGGGGCTGGTAACAGCTCTCGATATTGAACCTGATATGGTGAGCCAGGTAGAACAGCGTGCCCACGCCATGGGAATGTCGAACGTTCGGGCAGCACTACGCGACTTTGTAGCGCATGGCACCGGCGTCGAGGACGGTTCTCAGGGCCATGCCATGCTCTTCAATCTCCTCCACATTGAGGAGCCGCTCCCCCTGCTACGCGAAGCATATCGAACGCTGCAGCCAGGGGGCATACTGTCTGTGATTCATTGGCGTAGCGACATCGAAACCCCACGCGGGCCACCGATGGCGATTCGTCCCGGGCCTGAGCCTTGTGCAACTTGGTTGTCCGAGGTTGGATTTGACTCTGTAATTAATGTGGACCTCGGATGGGCTGCGCCGTACCACTTTGGGCTTCTGGCACAACGGCCTGCTAATAGAGGCAGTATCGGGGGCGCCGCGACGTCGTGAATACCCACGAAGTTAATGCGTTAGCGACTCTGGTAACTGTTGCCTGCCGCACTTTCACTGACTTTCGTCTGGCCGCAGAGCATCCACCCCACTGCGGCAGGTAGAACTTACTGGCATAGGAACGCATGCATGTCGCCGTCGCGCTACTGTGCAACCATGCTCAGTGGCTTATGTCGACTGATGCTTGTGCAGGCGCTCAACGCTTGGAACTAGAATCCGTTTCCCTTCAACCTTGATTATCCCTAGGTCACTCAATTCATGAAGGATGCGCGAGAAGTGTTCTTGCGTCAGATTGAGGCGGGAGGCAATCACACCTTTATTGAGTTGAAGTTCGAGAACCACATTCTCATCATGGAGTTGGCTTTCGAGCAATTCATGCATCAGATAAGCGATGATGCGCTGCTTGCCCGAATGCAAACAATATCCCTCAACATCCAGCATGAGTTGATGCATTCGCATCGCCATGCCCGCCAGCATCTTTCGTACAAAGCCGTGATCACATTCCAACTCATCGAGAATCACCGACTTGGAGACATGTAGCAATAGACAACTACTTAGCGCTTGTGCGGAGACAACGTAAGGTTTCTCCAGGAACATGATCGCTTCGCCGAAGCTTTGCCCTTGTTGTATCACCTCGACAACCTTCTCGACCCCCTGCTCGGACGTGAACGATAGCTTGACCTGTCCAAACACCAGGATATGAAATCCGGTACAGACATCGCCTCGATGGAAAAGCGTGTCACCCTTCTCGCAGCGTATTTCGCGCGTACCTCTTGTGATCTTTGTAATCTCCTCTGGGCAAAGGCTATTGAACAGGGCAACGTGATTCAAAAAGGTTTCAATATTGATCGGCTGGTAATCTCGCATGCGTAGTTCCCTCAACTAATTCTGAAAAGCACATCGTTACAATAGCGCCAACGCAATTCAAGTTTGATGCGAATCAAATATAGCAGATGAGGGCGACATGCTCTCACGCCAAAGCGACAGACAGGATCGTTTAACCAAAATGCTAGTTGCTGATCCATTTATAGCCCCCCTATCGAATCCTCTGCGTATGCGGGGGCAATGTTGGTCGCGCGCCAACCGCCGAGGCGGCTCCTCATAAGTTAATTAATGATGCCCACCTAGATAATTGTATCGATGTCGATTCTGGCGGCACTGACGGTTACCGGGTCGGCAAAGAAAGCGATACGTGGAACCAGCAGGCCGCCATGGCAAAGGGTATGGCCTGAAAATCATCTGGCCGGCCTCCCGCCGCCGCAATTGCGGCGGGGTTAAAGTGAGTTTGCGAACTTGCGATAACCCTCGGAGGCCGGAAATGAAATATAGCGGAATTGACCTGCATTCGAACAACAGTGTGGTGACCGTGACGGATGAAAAAGACCGAGTCGTGGCAGAAAAGCGGCTGCCCAACGACCTGACCAAGATCGTCGGATTGCTCCTGCCCTGGCGGGAGGAGATGGCCGGTGTAGTGGTCGAATCGACCTTCAACTGGTACTGGCTGGTCGATGGCTTGCAAGCGGCGGGCTTCAAGGTGCATCTGGCCAACACCACGGCGATCAAGAAATACGAAGGGTTCAAGCACAGCGGCGACGAAACTGATGCGCGCTACCTTTTCCACCTGCTGCGGCTGGGGATTCTGCCGACCGGAACGATCCTGCCGCCGGAGCAACGCGCCGTGCGCGATCTGGCCAGAAAGCGCATGCAACTGGTGCGCAGTCGCACCGCGCACATCCTTGCCGTTGAGAACATCACCGCCCGCCAACAGGGCGCCCGGATCAGCAGCAATCAAGTCAAGCAACTGACGGTCGATGCCGTTGATCGAATGCCCTTGCCGGAAGATGTGGCGCTGGCGATCAAAACCAACGTGGCGGTCATCGCCACACTTTCCGCGCAAATTGATCGTCTTGAAAAGCGTCTGCAGGAAAAGGTCGGCGCGCGCACGGAGTACGGACTCCTGACCAGCGTGCCGGGCATTGGCCAAGTGCTGGCCACCACGATCCTGCTCGAAACCGGGCCGATCGACCGTTTCGCTGCGGCCGGCAACTTTGCCTCTACGCCCGCTGCGTCGACAGCGTGCACACCAGCAACGGCAAGAAATAAGGGGAAGGGAACGCCAAGAACGGCAACAAGTACCTAGCCTGGGCGTTCGTCGAGGCAGCCAACTTTGCCCTGCGCTACTGCGCCGAGGCGAAGCATTTCTACGAACGGAAGAAAGCCAAGACCAGCAACGTGGTGGCGATCAAGGCGCTGGCGCACAAGCTGGTGCGGGCTTGCTTCCACATTTTGAAGGAGCGCAAACCGTTTGACGTGACGCGCTGCTTCGCATGAGTAAGGACGGCGGCCGGCAAGCCCGGACCTGGGGACTGGAGCAACAGCCATTTGGTCTGAATGGGAGGCCGTGTCGCCGTCACCGATTTGCAGTACAAGCGGATCGCCCGCAATGCAAGCCAGCCAGGGATTGGTGCTGGGGAACCAGCAGCCACGGGTCTGTGTTGAACCCATTGGACGCGTTGCGGCACCAACGTTTTTCTGGGGCGGCGAAGCCGCCAGGGCGACCGGCTGTTTCATTGCCGTTCGCTTGATCCTGATGGGTGTCTGGTGCGATTCGTCGCAACCATGAATTGAAGAAACGGGCGCGGTCGGCAACTGCAAGCGGTGGATGAAGAGATTGAAAACCGGCGGCTGACGCCGCCATGGAATTGTGTGCTCGCTTGACTAGGACCGGCTAATGGGTGTCCCAGATTCGGTCCCGCAAGATCGGCTGGCAGGACTTTGAAGATTTCAACCTGATCTGGCCATGGACCGAAGCAATCAGTACAACCTTCGTCGCATGGAAGAGCAGAGCAACAACGGAAAACCAGGCTATTGCTGAACTATGCTCTGAGTTATTAAGAAGAGGGAAGCTCCTGATCCTAACCCACACTTGGACGGAACCTTGATTGCGCCAGATACACGATGAGCTACGCCGGTCAGTCAGAAAATGCTGTTGTATCAGACAAAGTAGAGGACAGGTGCGGGGCCTGGCTACACAGAACAACCGATGAGAGCCAGTCTAGCGATCTTAGCGATCTATTTCGCGCTTGCATTTTGGCAACCATTTATCCAATGCAACCAAGAGTTGGTCAGGGTCAACTGGCTTGGTTAAATAATCATTCATGCCAGCCGCAATGCAATTTTGGCGATCTTCGACAAAAGCATTGGCGGTTATGGCTATTATTGGAATTTGCTCCCAGCCAGACAATTTTCGAATCTCGCGCGTAGCCTGCAATCCGTCGAGTCTGGGCATCTGTATATCCATGAAGACCAGATCATAAAAACCGTTACGCGCGCGCTCAAGCGCCGCTATCCCGTCATCTGCGAGTTCCACAAGCAGCCCAAGATATTCTAGAAGTTCCTGAATTACCTCTTGGTTGATAGGGTCATCTTCAACCACTAATACCCGAGCGCCAAGGAAAATAGTAGGGCTAATGGGGCCACGGTCCAGACTAACATCTGAATGCATGTCAGATTTGCGCGAATTACCCACTTGAAGTGCTTATAAGACGTTGTTGACAGGAGGACAATTTATCACTTAGAGCACATTGAATCATGATTAACATCAAAATGGCTGAAATATTCAAAATGCGTTTTTATATTGCAGCAGGTCAGTCCAAGCCAGACTAAGACAGTCCTGACAGGATGAACGCCTTCCTCAGCACTCCCCTGAAATTTTTCGCCAACAAATCTGTCACACAAAATATATAGTTTCCTTGGTGTGAATAGAAGAGATGACTAAACACTGACACTGGCTTGTCTGGTCCAGCATCTTGCTGTCAGGTGCTGCCTCTGCAGAGATGCCCCCTCAGCCGGGTTCAGTCGCCCCTACGTTTGTCTTGCCTGACGTAAATGGGAAATCGAGATCCCTCTCCGAGTGGAGGGAAAAATGGGGCGTCCTCTATTTCTATCCCAAGGACAACACGCCAAGCGGTACAACCGAAGCGATCAATTTCCGGGACAACCAGCAGCCGTTTACGAAGTTGAACACCCAAGTGCTTGGCGTCAGCGTAGATACAGAAAACTCCCACCGGGAATTTGCCGAGGAAAAGCACATTCCTTTCCCGCTTGTTTCTGATAAGGATGGGAAGGTATCCCGGAGCTTTGGAGCCTATTCCAACTGGGGAGTGATCAAGTTCGCCGAACGCGATACATTTCTCATTGATCCTGATGGCAGGATCGCCAAGGCATACCTACAGGTAGACGCTGGAAAACATGCCGCCGAAGTTATCGCCGACTTGAAATTTCTGGCGGCGATGTAGCCTTGATCGCCCCCCGCATTGCAACAAGCAAGGGATTGTTGATGGAACCTGCCGTGTTGGTGAATGACGGGGTTGGCCGATTTTGTAGAGCCGGCGATATGGAAGCTCAATGAGTCTCGCCACCAGCAGGCTGCCATCCCACAACAGCTATTATCCGTTAGCGGCCTCTACCGCCCCCCCCCACGCCGCCTCCCATGCCACCGCCGGGTCCCATACCTTGGCGCATGCCAGCACCTTGTGCGGGCGGCGTATCCGGCAAGGTAACGCCACGCTCCTTGGCTCTGAGCTGCATTTGTTCATGATGCTCCAAGCGAACTTGTTCGCGCTCCTGGGCCGTTTTAGCAGCATTCATTTTCGTACGATGTTCCATCCGCTCCTGGTTAGTCATCATCTGACTACCGTAAACAGTCTCATCAGCGGCAATGGCTCCTGAAGTCATCAAGCCTAAAGCAATGGCAGACAACATGATTTTTACGGTGTTCCTGGTCATTTTTTCTCTCCCAACCAAACAAAATTAACTCAATACAACGATTGGGTCTGAAGTGATACGGCATACTTTCTTCAAACCTTCAATCCAGTTATAGCCCTGATTTTCGGAAAAACTGACGCAGCAACAAATAGTTGCAATTGGCCCAATAAATATTAGATAAATCTAAAATTGGTCGCTTATACTTGTAATTAACTTATTACTTACAGCCAGCCATGTCTATTAGCCCTCGTCAATCCACCGAGTCTCGCCAGGCAGAAATCGTCGCCACCATGGTTCGGCTATCAGCCGAGCGCAGCCCTGCCGACATAACGACTACGGACATTGCCAAAGCCATGAATGTGACTCAGGGGGCGCTTTTTCGGCACTTCGCCAGCAAGGAAGCCATCCGCCTGGCTGTCGTCGAATGGATCGAAGCGCATTTGATGTTCGAGCTCATGGCCGCCAAGGAGAGCTCCTCTGATGCATTGACTGCCCTCAAGGCCATGTTCATGACTCACGTTGCTTTTGCCAAAGCATACCCCGGCGCGCCTCGCCTTATTTTTGGCGAGCTTCAGCAACCTGCTTCATCCCCCGTCAAGCAGCGGGTGCAGCAAATCATGCAGCGCTATCGCCAAACCCTTTCCCAAACCCTTGCCGCGGCTATTGAGGCGAAGTTGATTCGCGCCGATGCCGATTGCGCAGCGGCGGCAGCCCTGTTCCTTGGTGCCATCCAGGGCTTGGTCATTCAATCCATGCTCAGCGGACACACTGAGCAGATGGAGCAACAGGCGGTCGGCGTTCTGGACCTTTATCTTGCCGCCCTTGGGGTCAAGTCATGAAGCTCGATAGTCTTCTCAGTCGCAAGTTTGGCCTGGTGGCTTTTGCAGTGGTTCTTCTGGTTGGATTTGGCTTTGTGGTCGCCCGCTCAGGCCCCCTAGCGCCGACCAAAGTCACCATCACTCGGGTCGAAGCCGGCAGGCTGTCATCATCCCTGTTCGGCATTGGCACGGTCGAAGCGCGACGCAGCTATTTTATTGGACCCACCGCTGCTGGTCGCGTCAAAGCAGTTCATGTCGATGTGGGTGAACAGGTCAAGGCCGGGCAACTGCTGGCAGAAATCGACCCAGTCGACCTGGACGAACGACTACGTTCGCTTGAAGCCTCATACGCCCGGGCATCCAGCGCGGTTTTGGCGGCTGACGCTCAGCGCAAGGATGTTCTGGCCCGCCAGATGATTGCCGGCTTGAATGCGAAACGCTATCGCGACCTCGGCGATAAGCATTTCGTCAGCCCGAGTGCAGTTGAGAGCAAACAACAGGAACTGACCTCGGCTCAGGCAGCCGTCGATGCGAGCGAAGCAAATCTGCAAAGTGCACGGCAGGAGGTCGTCCGCCTGAAGGCTGACCAGGATGCTTTGCGGCAGCAACGGAATAACCTGCGCCTGGTCGCGCCCGTTGACGGCGTGCTGACCAGCCGTGATGTTGAAGCTGGCTCGACGGTCATTGCCGGCCAGTCGGTGCTCAAGTTGATAGAGCCCAGCAGTCTCTGGGTCAAGGTCCGGCTGGACCAGGGGCGGTCCCGCGGGCTGGCTGCTGGACAAGCCGCAAGCATTGCCCTGCGCAGCAATCCGGGAATGCCATTAACCGGCAAGGTAGTCAGGATTGAACCGGTCAGTGACAGCGTGACCGAGGAGCGCATCACCCTGATTACCTTCGACCAGATTCCGCCAGGCCTCAGTATTGGCGAGATGGCCGAGGTGACCGTTCAAACGGCAGCCAATCAATCTGGCCTGACACTGCCCAATGCAGCTATCAAACAAATGCCTGAGGGTTCTGGTGTCTGGAAACTACGCGATGGCAAGCCAGTCTTTGTCGCCATCAAACTCGGCACCAGTACCCTGGATGGTGCGGTGCAGGTACTGGAAGGACTTGGCGCAGGTGACGAAATCATCGTTTTCAGCGAGCGCGAGCTGTCTGAAGGTAGCCGCGTCAAAATTGTCGAACAACTGGCAGGACAACGCCAGTGATAAGTCTGGCCGGGCGCGACATTCTGCATTCCTGGTCGAAGTTCGTGTTGACCGGAATCGGTCTTGGCTTGCTGATTGGCGTCACGCTGACCATGGCCGGCGTGTATCGCGGCATGGTCGATGATGCCAAGGCGCTGCTCAATAACAGTGGTGCTGACCTGTGGGTTGTGCAGCAGGACACGCAGGGGCCGTATGCGGAGTCGTCGAGCATCCATGACGACGTGTACCGCTCATTGCTCAGCCTGCCGGGCGTGGCCCGTGCCGCCAACGTGACTTATCTGACCATGCAGGTTCGTCTGGACAATACCGATGTGCGCGCCATGGTCGTTGGCTTCGAGCCGGGCCAGCCCGGAGAGCCCGGCTACCTGATTGCCGGACGTCACATTACCCGTAACCATTACGAGGCCGTCGCCGACGTCAAAACCGGCTTCCAGTTGAGCGATACCATTCGGATTCGTCGGCACGACTACCGGGTCGTCGGCCTGACCAAACGCATGGTTTCGTCCGGCGGCGACCCCATGGTCTTCATTCCGCTCAAGGATGCACAGGAGGCACAGTTCCTGAAGGACAACGATGCCATCCTCAATGAGCGGGCAAGAACAACGGCCAATCCGACGTTGAATCGCCCGGGCGTGCCGGGTTTGCTCGAGGCCATCCAGGCATCGCAGAACGCGAATCGCAACGTCAATGCCGTGCTGGTTCAGGTGTCTCCAGGAAGTCAGCCCGAGACCGTCGCAAATGAAGTGAGGCGCTGGAAGCACTTGCAGGCTTTCACCCGGGTTCAAATGGAAGAAATTCTGGTGTCCAAGCTGATTGCTACTTCTGCCAAACAAATCGCGATGTTTCTGGTCATTCTCGCGGTGGTCAGCGCGGCCATCGTCGCTTTCATCATTTACACGATGACCTTGGGCAAAATTCGTGAGATTGCCGTGTTGAAGTTGATAGGCACGCGTAACCGGACCATAGCCGGAATGATTCTTCAGCAGGCCCTGGGTTTGGGGCTGATCGGTTTTCTCGTCGGCAAGGTTTCGGCCACGGTGTGGGCACCATTCTTTCCCAAGTATGTTCTGCTGGAGCCCGGCGATGCTGCGCGCGGCTTTGTGGTGGTCATGGTTATTTGCGC
>NZ_JBWKSX010000008.1:0-235088 GCF_059420025.1 Azonexus sp. GW821-FHT04F04
ACCATGGGGTCGCCGCCGGACGAAACCATGCGTTTGGTCAGGCCGACGACCCGGTAGTCGTGCCGACGAATCCGAATTC
Source organism: Azonexus sp. GW821-FHT04F04 (assembly GCF_059420025.1). NCBI lineage: Bacteria > Pseudomonadati > Pseudomonadota > Betaproteobacteria > Rhodocyclales > Azonexaceae > Azonexus > Azonexus sp. GW821-FHT04F04. The sequence goes on from NZ_JBWKSX010000008.1 coordinate 80, forward strand.
TAGCGCCCAGTTGGAACCCGGTTTTGACGTCGGCGACGGCCTCGTAATGGTTACGGGTAATGTGACGTCCGGCAATCAGGTAGCCGGGCTCTCCCGGCTGCCCTGGCTCGAAACCTACAACCATCGCACGCACATCGGTATTGTCCAGACGAACCTGCATGGTCAGATAAGTCACGTTGGCGGCGCGAGCCACGCCCGACAGGCTCAGCATTGAACGGTACACGTCATCATGGATGCTCGAGGACTCCGCATACGGCCCCTGCGTGTCCTGCTGAACGACCCACAAGTCAGCGCCACTGTTGTTGAGCAGCGCCTTGGCATCATCGACCATACCTCGATACACCCCGGCCATGGTCAGCGTCACGCCAATCAGCAAGCCAAGACCGATTCCGGTCAACACGAACTTCGACCAGGAATGCAGGATGTCGCGCCCGGCCAGACTTATCACTGGCGTTGTCCTGCCAGTTGTTCGACAACTTTGACACGGCTACCTTCAGACAGCTCGCGCTCGCTGAAAACGATGATTTCGTCACCTGCGCCAAGTCCTTCCAGTACCTGCACCGCACCATCCAGGGTGCTGGTGCCGAGTTTGATGGCGACAAAGACGGGCTTGCCATCGCGTAGTTTCCAGACACCAGAACCCTCAGGCATTTGTTTGATGGCTGCATTGGGCAGTGTCAGGCCAGATTGATTGGCTGCCGTTTGAACGGTCACCTCGGCCATCTCGCCAATGCTCAGGCCAGGAGGAATCTGGTCGAAGGTAATCAGGGTGATGCGCTCCTCGGTCACGCTGTCACTGACCGGTTCAATCCTGACTACCTTGCCGGTTAATGGCATTCCCGGATTGCTGCGCAGGGCAATGCTAGCGGCTTGTCCAGCAGCCAGGCCGCGGGACCGCCCCTGGTCCAGCCGGACCTTGACCCAGAGACTGCTGGGCTCTATCAACTTGAGCACTGATTGCCCTGCAACGACTGTCGAGCCAGCTTCAGCATCACGGCTGGTCAGCACGCCGTCAACGGGTGCGACCAGGCGCAGGTTATTCCGTTGCTGCCGTAAAGCATCCTGGTCGGCCTTCAGGCGGATGACTTCCTGCCGGGCACTTTGCAGGTTGGCATCACTTGCATCGACGGCTGCCTGAGCCGAGGTCAGTTCCTGTTGTTTGCTCTCAACTGCACTCGGGCTGACGAAATGCTTATCGCCGAGGTCGCGATAGCGTTTCGCATTCAAGCCGGCAATCATCTGGCGGGCCAGAACATCCTTGCGCTGAGCGTCAGCCGCCAAAACCGCGCTGGATGCCCGGGCGTATGAGGCTTCAAGCGAACGTAGTCGTTCGTCCAGGTCGACTGGGTCGATTTCTGCCAGCAGTTGCCCGGCCTTGACCTGTTCACCCACATCGACATGAACTGCTTTGACGCGACCAGCAGCGGTGGGTCCAATAAAATAGCTGCGTCGCGCTTCGACCGTGCCAATGCCGAACAGGGATGATGACAGACTGCCGGCTTCGACCCGAGTGATGGTGACTTTGGTCGGCGCTAGGGGGCCTGAGCGGGCGACCACAAAGCCAAATCCAACCAGAAGAACCACTGCAAAAACCACCAGGCCAAACTTGCGACTGAGAAGACTATCGAGCTTCATGACTTGACCCCAAGGGCGGCAAGATAAAGTTCCAGAACGCCGACCGCCTGTTGCTCCATCTGCTCAGTGTGGCCGCTGAGCATGGATTGAATGACCAAGCCCTGAATGGCACCAAGGAACAGGGCTGCGGCCGCTGCGCAATCGGCATCGGCGCGAATCAACTTCGCCTCAATAGCCGCGGCCAGGGTTTGGGAAAGGGTTTGCCGATAGCGCTGCATGATTTGCTGAACCCGCTGCTTGACGGGGGATGAAGCAGGTTGCTGAAGCTCGCCAAAAATGAGGCGAGGCGCTCCGGGGTGTACTTTGGCAAAGCCGACGTGAGCCATGAACATGGCCTTGAGAGCAGCCAGCGCATCAGTGGAGCGCTCCTTGGCAGCAAGGAGTTCGAACATCAAATGTTCATCTATCCATTCGACCACGGCCAGGCGGATGGCCTCCTTGGTGGCGAAGTGCCGAAAAAGCGCCCCTTGAGTAACCCCCATGGCTTTGGCAATGTCCGTAGTCGTTATTTCGGCAGGGCTGCGCTCGGCCGAGAGCCGAACCATGGTGGCGATGATTTCTGCCTGGCGTGACTCGGTGGTTTGACGAGGGTTGATAGACATGGGCGCTTGTAAGTATTAAATCACTTACTAGTATAAGCGCCTAATTCATACTTTCCTAATATGCTTCACGTAGCGTGCAACCCAGGGTGACCTATCGCTTACCTGAATTTGTTGACATGGCACCAGCGCATCAAGCTAATTCAAGAGTGCACGTCAAAGTGTTACCAGAAAATCGTGCGCCAGTTCCAGTTTTGATTCAAATCAAACTATGATGGGCGCATTGTCATTTGCCTCGGGACGAATATGCGCGACCACAAGTCAATCAGCATCGAAAACCACCTGGCTCACTTGCCCCTGTTTGCTGGCATGGCTACCAGCGATATCGAACACATTGCCAGTTGCTCCAAGCTTATCCACGCGCAAAAAGGCGATGTACTCTTTCGTGCCGGAGATGCTTGTACGGGCTTTCATCTTCTGGTCTTCGGCCAGGTCAAATTAGCATTCACATCATCTCAGGGCAACGAGAAGATTGTGGAAATAATTCAGCAGGGTCAAAGCTTTGGCGAAGCCATTATGTTTTTGGACCGGACCTACATTGTCTTTGCTCAAGCGCTGCAGGATTCGATGCTGATTCATGTCCCCAAGGCAGCCATCATGAATGAGTTGGAACACGACTACGAATTCACTAAGAAGATGTTGGCCGGGCTGGCAAAACGCACTCACGACTTGATGACGGACGTCGAAGGCTACTCGTTGCAGTCAGCCAAGCAGAGAATTATCGGATATTTGATGATAGATGTGCCTCAGGCAGCAATAGACTCAGACCAACTGGAGTTTGAGCTCACAGCGGGCAAAGGGGTCATTGCCTCACGCCTCAACATCACTCAGGAACACTTCTCCAGGGTTTTGCACGACCTGTCGGATAGCGGGCTGCTTGAGGTGCATGGCAAGAAAATTCGGATTCCGAGCGTGTCCAAACTCCTCAAAACTCAAGACAACCCGTAGCGGTGAGAGCATCGCTAGTAACGACTGAAGGCTGTTCAGGGTCGAGGGCTGTCCTTCGTTACGGCAACTAGTTGGTATCGGCTAGGAGCCGGCCAGGAACTGCCGGTGAGCTATGTACGGTGGGCTGACTGCCTTAAGCAAACAACGGACATCGTCCTTCACAATTAATACGGTGGCAGAGCACTGATAGAACGAAGTATGTTGCGCGTAATTTCTTGCCGCTTTGAGAGGTCATTCAGTCTGTTGGGCGTATCGATGTTCAGCGCAAAAAATACCGGTCCGGTTGGCCACTCGACCCAGCCTACCCACCAGCCAACCTTTCCACTCCAGCCGGTCTTGGCCCGCAATATCCAATCACGACCTGCCTCATTCACCATCACGTCCTTGATGAGCCGCTGATGCTCGACCGGGAATGGCAGTTCATTACGATAGAGATGACGCAGGAACGATATTTGTTCATTTGCCGAAATTGCTAGGTCGCCTTCGACCCAGAAAGGTTTGCCGCCTCCCGCAACTGCGTTGCCATACTTAATCTTTCGCATGTACTCAGTCTCACGCGCATCGCCAAGCTGCCGAGCAAATCGTTCGTAGACCCAGACAGTCGAATTACGCATCGCGGAGCGTAGGTTTTGGTCCTCATTCCACGCCTCTATCGAACGCTTGATGCCATCCCAGGGAATTACCTGGAACTCATCACGGAGAATTCCCGCGTCAAGAGCAAACAAGCTATGAGGAATTTTGAAGGTTGAAGCCGGCGAGTAGCGACGCCCCGCGCGCTCCGAGTCGTAAACGAAAGCCACTTCCTTCCCATTGCGGTTGTCTACGACAACGATGGTGCCGTGCGCCTCGGCTGTAGTAAAGAAACTGGACCAGTCTGCGCGCTCTTGTGAAGCAGACGCAGCAAGCGTCCTAAACGCAAGGACAATTGATAGCGAAAAGAGAATTAGGCTACGTCGATTCATCGCACTAATTGTAGCCGTCTAGCCAAGCTTGAATGACTGGTCTGTGCTTGATTGCAGCCGTGCTGCCTGAGAACTGTAACCGGCTGCAATGGGTCGTGAGTGCTCAGTAGCGACTGGCCGCTTCCGGGAATTGGGTTTTTACTGACCGCTTTCCGACCATGAATTCGAAGAGGCAAACTGTCGCAAACCGACGCTTTGCCGACATGGTGGCTACTCGGTAACAGCCGTTCAGCCATACTCAATTTATGCGAGCTGGAATGCTACGAAGCGGCCGTTCTGGATATCTCAATACTGGGCTGCCCATTGGCCAACACCAGTTCCCTTGAATCGTTTTTTTCGCCTCTGGTATGGCGTTGAATATCTATTCACTTCGCAGCTTGATTGTTATCAAGACTAAATTCTTCCGAAGACAGCCTCAATTGGTGCCTTCATTACCCCTTGATCTTGATCAAAGCAGCAAAGCCCAGGCTTGCGACAGTGCCGATCCTTATTCAAATTTTGAGAGGGTCAAGGGAGTCATGATTTCAACAAAATACAAACGCAGTAGCTTGATGGCATTGCCGCTTCTGGCGGCGCTTGTCCAGTTTGCCTTTGCCGAAACACCGGCCGCGCACGGCGACGGCGCGATGCGCGACTACCAGGCGGCAGGCGGTTCGCCACTGGCTGACGTGAAGATGCATCAGGACATCAATCCGCTAGCGCCCAAGATGTCGGAACCCGAGTTTGATAAAGCCAAGCGCATCTTCTTCGAACGTTGTGCCGGCTGTCACGGGGTGCTGCGCAAGGGCGCAACAGGTAAACCGCTGACCCCGGATATCACCATCGAAAAGGGGCTGGAATATCTGAAGGTCTTCATCAAGTACGGCTCGGCCGGTGGCATGCCGAATTGGGGCACGTCCGGTATTCTGACTGATGATGAAGTCGACCTGATGGCTCGCTACATCCAGCAGACGCCGCCAGCACCGCCGGAATTCGGCCTGAAGGAAATGGAAGCGTCGTGGAAGGTCATCGTTCCCGTTGAACAGCGTCCGAAAAAGAAGATGAACAATCTCAATCTTGAGAACCTGTTCTCGGTGACCCTGCGCGATGCCGGTGAAATCGCCCTGATCGACGGCGACAGCAAGAAGATCGTCAGCATTCTGAACACTGGCTACGCCGTCCATATCTCGCGCATGTCGGCTTCTGGCCGCTACATGTTCGTGATTGGCCGCGACGCCAAGATCAACCTGATCGACCTGTGGATGGAAAAACCGGACACGGTGGCCGAAATCAAGGTCGGCATGGAAGCCCGCTCGGTCGAAAGCTCGAAGGCGAAGGGTTACGAGGACAAGTACGCGATTGCCGGCACCTACTGGCCGCCACAGTTCGTAATCATGGACGGCGATACGCTCAAACCGCGCAAGATCGTCGCCACCCGTGGCATGACCGTCGGCACCCAGGCTTACCATCCTGAGCCGCGCGTTGCCGCCATCGTTTCCTCGCACTTCAACCCGGAGTTCTTCGTTAACGTGAAGGAAACCGGGATGGTCTATTCGGTCGACTATCGCGACCTGAACAACCTGAAAATCAAGATGATCGAAGCGGCGCCTTTCCTGCATGACGGCGGCTTTGAGTCGACGCATCGCTACTTCATGGATGCGGCCAACGCCTCCAACAAGATTGCGGTCATCGACACCAAGGAAGGCAAGCTGGAGAAACTGGTCGAAGTCGGCAAGACACCGCACCCGGGTCGTGGCGCCAACTTCATCGATCCCAAGTTCGGCCCGGTGTGGGCGACAGGTCACCTCGGTGACGACACGATCGCGCTGATCGGTACTGACCCGAAGAAGCATCCGGACAATGCCTGGAAGGTTGTCCGTTCGCTGAAAGGCCTGGGCGGCGGTTCGTTGTTCCTGAAGACGCATCCGAAGTCGAAGAACCTGTGGGTCGATACGACGCTCAATCCGGAACCGAAAGTCAGCCAGTCCGTAGCGGTATGGGACATCAACAACCTCGAAAAGGGTAATGAACTGATTCCGATCGGCGAATGGTCAGGCATCAAGGATGGCCCGAAGCGTATCGTCCAGCCGGAATACAACAAGGCCGGTGACGAAGTGTGGTTCTCTGTCTGGAACGGCAAGGACCAGGAATCGGCAATCGTTGTGGTCGATGACAAGACGCGCAAGCTGAAGGCTGTCATCCGCGATCCGAGACTGGTCACGCCAACCGGCAAGTTCAACGTCTTCAACACTCAACACGACGTCTACTAAGACTAAAGAGGGGGTATGGCTCCTCCGAGAGAGGAGTTACACCCCCTTTTCGTTTTGCTTAGTATGGGGTTGGGAACAACTTCAGGAAATATTCTCCAATTGAACGCCCGCTTTAACGATCCGTATCGTGCCCAGCGCGAACTGCTCTCCGGCAGCAAGTTCTTTGCCGCGTTACCGCCTGCCTTGCTCAACGAGCTGGCCGAGGCGAGCCGCCTGCTCGAACTTCCGGCCAACCAGACGCTATACGAAGCTGGCGACCCGATCCGTGAAGCGCACCTGCTGTTCAACGGCAGCGTCAAGCGCAGCACGACCATCCCCGGCGGCGCCACCAAGATCATCGAACTGGTACAGAGCGAGCAGCTGCTTAGCCTGGGCGAACTATTCGGCGCCACGCATTACGCTTCGACTTGTTGCTGCATCACGCAGACCCTGCTGGTGGCAATCGATATTCGCAAACTGCGCGAGGCCACCGAAAATCACCACGAATTGGGCGCGCGCATCATTGCCGCCCTGGCTCGCCGTCAATGCGCGATCGAGTTCGACGTCACCAGCCACCATTATGGCCTGACCGGCACCCAACGCTTACTCGACTACCTGCTTGAATCGGCGGGCGAAAAAGCCAATCTGGCGGGTGAAACGACCGTCGTTCTAAAGGCCAGCAAGAAAGTGATCGCGGCGCGCATTGGCATGACGCCGGAGTCCTTCTCCCGCAACCTGCGCGAACTGAGCGACAACGGCGTTCTTGTCGTCGAAGGCCGCAAAGTCCATATCCAGAATGCTGCCCTGCTCGATACGGTAGGCGGCGACAACCGGCAGAGGCTGAATTTCTGCCGAAAACGTAAAGGCAACGCGCTCGATGCCGAGACCCCGCTGTCGGCTGGCGCGCTGGTCAACATGTGCGGCCGCCTGCGTGTGCTTTCGCAGCGCATGGCCATTGCGTGGTGCATGATCGTTTCAGCGATTGCCCCACACAAGGCATTGGTCAAGCTCAACCAGCAGGAGAAGGAATTCGAGCGCCATCTGGCCCGCCTTGAAAAGCTCGAACTGGCCGCCGAGTTCGCCGAAAAACTCGTGCTGATCAAGGCTTTGTGGCCGCGCTATCAATACCTGATGCATGGAGACCAGTTATCCGTACAAAAAATTGAAGATGTATTCGAACTGAGCGAGAAGTTGCTTCAAGCAACCGACGCGCTGACTGGCCATGCGGCTGATCTGGGCGAACTCCCCGCGGCGCATTACGTCAACATGGCCGGCCGCAACCGCATGCTGTCGCAGCGTATCGGCAAGTTCTTCCTGTTTCGCGAGTGGCCAAGGCTGGACGAAAAAATTGCCGTGCTGACGCCGCCTTCCTGCCTGGAGTTCGACAGCAACCTGAAGGCCCTGGGAAAAACGGCGAATATCCCGCCGGAAGTCGCCGCCCAGCTTCGGGTAGTCGCCAGCCAATGGCAGAAATTCATCCACACGCTCTGTCCGGATCTCTCCCATGCCGCCAGAACCCAACACGCCCGCCTGGTCATTGCCGAAGGCGAGCGCCTGCTGCGCAGCGTCGACACCACCGTCAAGTTGTTCGAACGGCTGACCAAGTAGCGGAGTCGCCAACGACTCGAAGATACGAAGTCTTGATGTTCATCAATTCGACGCATTGAGCAACATCAGATTCGGACGGGCTTCGGCAGGCTTTTGATTCCCATCAAAGCGCCAATTTTTCCAACCGCGACATTACGCTCCCGCATTATTTCAACGAAGGGTTCATCCAAATGAAAGCTGTCCATATCGCAATGATGTTTGCCGCTGGTCTCGGTATCTCCGGCCAGGTACTGGCCGACGAGGCACTGGCCAAGGCCAAGAACTGCATGTCCTGCCATGCCATCGAAAAGAAACTTGTCGGCCCGGCCTACAAGGACGTCGCCGCCAAGTACAAGGGCGATGCCGGCGCGGTCGACAAACTGGCCGCCAAGGTCAAGGCCGGTGGCAAGGGCGTCTGGGGTCAAATCCCGATGCCGCCGAACAACGTTACCCCTGACGAAGCGAAGAAGCTCGTTACCTGGATTCTCTCCCAGAAGTAACAAACGCCAGTCTTCAACGAGCAAGCAGCTTCTCGTGTTGTTGGACTAAAACAAGCCGAGAGCCAATAAACGGAACTCTTCGTAATTCCGTTTTTTATAGCAGTGATGTCTCTGCACAAGCGCTGCGCAGTTGCCTGTTGCTTCACGTCTCCAAGTCTGTGATCTTCGACGAACTGGATCGTGATCGCGACTATGTATGCAAAGTGCAGGCCGGGATGGCCATGCGCATGCATCAACTCATGCTCAATGTTGAAGCTTATTCCTTGTAATCAGGGAAGCAGCGCATCATTGGATACTTGATGCATGAATTGCCGGAAAGCCGGCTCGATGACGAAAATACGGTTCTCGAACTTCACGTAAATAAAGGGCTAATTGCCTCCCGCCTCAACCAGACGCAAGAATACTTTTCTCGCATCCTTCGCGAATTGAGTGAGCTTGGTCTGATCAAGGTTGAAGGAAGGCGGATCCTGATCCCAAGCGTTGACCGCTTGCACAAGTATCAGACGGCGTAGCACCCTACCTACTTATTCTTGCTAATGGCGGCATCTTTTTCCCGAAGAACACGTTCTGTCACGTCTCGTGCCATGGCAACCGAACCAATGACCTTTTCGGATTCGTCGGTTACCAGAGCAAAGCTCATTTCGACATAGATTCTCTCTCCCGATCTACGTTCTGCTCGTGTCAATGTGGGGCGGCCATGTAGGCGTGTAGAACCATTAACCATCGCAGCCTCAAAACCTCGCCAGTGCGCTGGACGAAGGTGCTCAGGAATTATCAGATCCAAGCTTTGGCTGTAAGCCTCGGCAAAGGTATATCCGAACATTGATTCTGCAGCTTGGTTCCAGCGTTCAATCACACCCTCTCGATTGGCGTAGATGAGCGCATCAGAGGTCTGCTCAAGGATTAAATCACTGAGTGAAGAAATTGCTCGCGAATACCCGTCCATAGCGGTCTACCTCAACAATTTACTTCCAACTTAGAAATTTGAACTCTGTAATCGTTCCACCAAGCCTTCTGTGAAACCATCTGGCAACTTCTACTCTTTGTTACTGCTCCCATTGCCGTGAGCTAAGCCAGCTGAATTTTCGAGATCAGTCTGAAATTTTTCGCTCCCAACGCCAACGATTCGCCATGCATACATCACGCTGGTTTCACTGAATTCCAGGCCGGATTCCATATCGAGCCACCACGCGTTGGACTGCGCCCCTGGACCGAGATAGCGCCAGTGGCGCAATTCTCCGCTGCACAATTCGATCACATAAATTCCGTCGTTTTTTGGCTCAAGCATCTGGGAGCGAGAACATCCAACGAGCGTTTTCGCGCCAATATCTACCGGATTGTCATTCTTTGCTGTCATTGCTGATTTTTGAGCCCGGCGCTACGGCGACTTCATCTCTTCGGCCCTGCTTCTGCACAATGCGTGCATTTTTCGCTGGGTTTGCGAACACGTAGCGACCATAAAGCACACAACCTTTCATTCCAGGGTCACAAGTTTGACCACCAACCTTGTGACACAAGCCATTAATTTCGTGTGGGCAACCCCATGAGCCGGCCATATTCAAGAACTCATCACTGGCGTTTCCGCCGAGTCGATGCCCCAATCGCCCCACTTGTACCAATCGTCCCCGAGCATTTCCGCCGGATGCTGGGTACGACCAGAACCATTGCCGCACTGCAACGAATTCACTGAACAATATTTATCGCAGCCCCAACAAGTCCGTTCAGGATGTTTAGGATGCAACGGAAATTTTTTTGCCATCTCGGGAGATTTGAAAAACACAGGGTCTTTACTCATAACCTCGGCCTTAATATCTGCGCAGTACTTATTATTGACCTGAATATACCTGACAAGATTACTCGGTTATGGGCGCAATCATTTGATTTCACTTAAACAATCCGCGATGTGGCGTTTGCTACACATGGCGAGTTGCAAATTTGTTGCAAGCGCGGGATTTTCGGCGGATCTCGTGTCAAGCAGTCGTATGTTTGCTCACCGAATACCGGTCGTACAAGCAGCTCTGAGAAAGCTGCAACTATTGAAATTGGATAGCCACTTGGACCGTCCGCAGATGGCCGGTTGGGCGTGGTCGCGACCGGCCGCTTTGTAGATGTCTAGTCCGTAAAACCAGGGTTTGCCTGACCGTCGGGTCTGGAGAAGGCTGGATGTCCGCAATGGGCGCGGAGTACGCATTCGCCAGAAATCGAAGCTGCCGTTCGCGACCACTCAAGGTGGAACGGCAGGTAAGCGGCGGATTGCTGCCCGATTGAGCGCCTCAGGCCAATGGCCGTTATGGCCGATCAACTGCCTAATTCAGAGGGCTGCTGATATTTGGGGTTCGCAGGCAGCGCGAGCGTTGTGAATATTACAGCTGCAGTTGGCGATCCTCTTCATCGATTGGCAGCTTCCGATTTCCGCCAATGAGTTATCGGCGCCAAAAACTCCTGATGGAAGCGCCAGCCTCCTGGCCTGATGCGGAGCGCAACATAAGGCTGATCAACCGCCCGGTGGAGTACTTACCAAACGGATGGCTTGGCTATCAGCCAACGCACACATTTGGGCAGGGTTTCTGAATTTCAGTGATGGTTTGACAAGGCGGAAAATCAGGAAGACTTGTGAATTCCAAGAGCTAGGCGAGTGGTCGTTGCGAAATGCTCTTTTAGTAGTTCACACGCTTTGTCTGCGTCGCGTGCCAAAGCTGCATCAACAATTCTCAGATGTTCTTGAGTTACATCGCGGACATAGGATTTTTCAGCACGCAATGATAGCTGTCTGTAGCGAGCAGTTTGTTCGCGCAAAAGTGCTGCGAGCTTGAGTTGCCAGTTCGAAGTTGATCCGGAAAGCAGAGCTGCATGAAAGGCATCGTGAGCTCTTTCCCACTCTGGGTTCAGCACAACTTCAGGGTCCGTGAGCATCATCGGAATGCGACTGAGTCTGTGACTAGCTGACATCAGTTCTGTTTCCCAATTGATGTCTCCGTGCTCGATCGCATCACGCAACGCATCGGCCTCCAGTCGTTGCCGTACCTGAGTGATATCAAGCAACTCAGCCTCCGATACTCCGGCAACACGAAAACCGCGCTGATCCTCAGCATCTACAAAACCGCTCATTGCTAGCCGCGATAGGGCTTCTCGAAGCGGAATAACTCCGACGCCGTACCGCTCTGACAACTCTCGGAGCTTGAGTTTTGAGTCTGGAGGAAAGACGCCAGCAATGATGTCCTGTCGCACTGAATCCGTAAGGATGGATGCCTGAGTGCGTACTGCCAGATCGCTATTGCGGCGGCGACTGGATGTGGTGGCAGTTCTATCGGTATTCAAAGCGGGTATCTCAAAAGGTCGCATGGTGACAGCTCCAATTCTAGGCGAACGGGGTGCGAATATCTACTATACGCAAAAAATTATGCATAAATGAACAAATTATTTTTTATTTGATTTTGTATATATTTTGTCGTAATGTATAAATCGTGTGAGCAGCCTTCACGCAAATGAGTCGCAAGAACTCTGGCTGTGAAAGGAGAGCAGCACCTTTCATGAGGTTGCTTCATTAGGTTGCAGCAGTGCCAAAGCACGGCTGTGTTAGCGAATTGCGCAAGAGCGCGGGATTCAGTCGCAGGTGGCTCGAGAGGCTTCGAGGTGCGGCGAGGACATTGGAGGAGGAGCAAATGGGTACTTCAAATTGGCGTCAGCAACCAAGGGCGCTGCAACTGAAAAAGGTTGCGTTAATCATCGCTTCACTGGGTTGTTCCCAGGGAGTAATGGCTTTCGATATTCCTACCGGGGAGTCGGATCTAAAGGTTCGCTGGGACAATACGGTCAAGTACAGCGTGGCTTACCGTCTGAGTAATCCCGATGAAAAAGTGGCAGCCGGTGATGCGATGGTTCCTGGTTTCTTGGCGCCGGGTCGCCAGCTTGATGACGGTGACCGAAATTTCAAACGGGGCTTGGTTTCTAATCGAGTCGACCTGTTTTCCGAACTTGATGTCACCTATAAAAATATCGGGGCGCGTGTTAGCGGTGCCGCTTGGTATGACGACGTTTACAACAGGGGGAATGACAATAGTTCCGACAGCGTTAACTCGACCAGCGTAGGTGCGGGCCAATTCAATATCGGCACGCGGGACATGATGGGTCGGAAAGCAGAGGTTCTCGACGCCTTCCTGTTCCTCAGGAGTGACCAGTCTTCCGAGACTCCGTATACGGTACGCCTTGGTAAACATACCGTGCTTTACGGCGAAAGTTTGTTCTTCGGCGCTAACGGTATTGCAAATGCTCAGGCGCCTATGGACCTGATCAAGCTTTTGTCAGTCCCAGGGTCCCAGTTTAAGGAAATTATTCGCCCCGTCGGCCAAGTCTCCACTCAGGTACAGGTTTCATCGAATGTATCGGTCGGTGCTTACTATCAATACCAGTGGGAAAAGAATCGCCTACCCCCTTCCGGTTCTTATTTGAGCGATGTGGACTTTGTCGGCGCCGGTACCGAGAGCCTGTTGCCGGGAACTCCGGTAGCAATGGTTAAGGTGGAAGACTTGAAACCAGAGGCGCCGCAAGGTGGTTTTCAGGTTCGTTTTAAAACTGATTCCAGCGATGTCGAGTATGGCTTCTATGCAGCCCAGTACAACGATAAGAACCCTGCAATCATGATGAACCTCGGTAACAATTTCCGCTTCGTGTATCCGGAAAAGATTAAAACGGTTGGCGCTAGTTTGAGTACGGTGATCGGTGAGGCCAATGTTTCGGCTGAGGTTTCCTACCGCTGGAATGCGCCTATTGTCTCAGCCCCGCAGGTGGATATCGGCCTGGCAGGCAACAGCACCAATAACCCGCTCTATGCGGTAGGTAAAACCGCTCATGCACAAGTTTCAGCAATCTACCTGATGAGCAAGAGCCCGTTGTGGGACGGGGCTGAATTGTTGGGGGAGTTGGCTTGGAACCGCACCCTCAGCGTGGACAAAAACCCGATGGCGGTTGATCCGAACGTGACTAGGGATGCGATGGCATTTCGGATGATATTTGCTCCGCAATATTTTCAGGTCCTTTCGGGACTCGATCTGTCGGTGCCGATTGGCATCGGATACAACCCCTATGGACGTTCTTCAGCCGTATTCAAGTTTAACGGTGGGGTTGAGCGCGGTGGCGACTTCAGTATCGGTCTAAAGGCGGACTACCAGAAGAAATGGAAGATCGCTGCGAATTACACCCATTTCTTTGGGGATACCAACGCCTTCCTGACGCCCAACACGGTTAATGCACCGGCTGGTGGTCTCTACATGCAGACGGGCGCGCAGTCCCTGCACGATCGAGATTTCCTTTCTCTCTCAGTCCAAACAACGTTCTAACCAGGAGACAACTCATGCTGAGACGTACATTTATCAACACCGCGATTGCCGCGCTCTGGGCAATCTCACTGCCGAGCTTTGCGGTTACGGCTGACGAAGCTGCCGCGCTCAAATCCACCTTAACGCCGCTTGGTGCAGAAAAAGTAGGCAATAAAGATGGCTCAATTCCATCTTGGGATGGCGGTTTGAATAAGGCTCCTGCTGGTTACCAGGCTGGTGCACAGCGCCCTGATCCCTTCGCAGCTGAGAAGTCGACTGTGCAGATATCTGCCAAGAACATGGATCAATATAAAGACAAGCTGTCTGAGGGCGTCCAGGCTTTGATGCGTAAGTATCCGAGCTTCCGGGTCGATGTGTATCCGACGCATCGGACAGCATCAGCTCCGCAATGGGTGTATGACAACACCTTTGCCAATGCCACGCGTGCAAAGTCGACGCAAGGCGGCAACAACATCGAAAACGCCTTTGGGGGGATTCCCTTCCCAATTCCGAAGACTGGTGCCGAAGTGATGTGGAACCACCTTCTCCGCTGGAAGGGGGAGTCTGTAGAAATTCCGTTCCGTGTCTGGGTTGGTGCTGCAGACGGTTCTCGGACCATGGCTGTCGAAGCCAAGGATGATCACCAATTCCCGTATTACCAGAAGGATGGTTCGCTGGAAAAATTCGGTGGTGAGTTCATGTTCCTGCGCCAAGTGCAGACTGACCCTCCGTTCAAAGCGGGTGAGTCGATTCTGTTGCGCGATCCGATTGACCAAATTGGGAAGGGACGCCAAGCCTGGCAGTACCTGACCGGCCAGCGCCGCGTTCGCCGTGCTCCGACCATCGCCTTCGATACGCCGGATTTCGTAGCCTCGGGTCAGAACTACTTTGATGAAGTGTTCATGTTCCTCGGCTCTTTGGAACGTTATGAGTGGAAGATCGTCGGGAAGAAGGAAATTTACGTTCCCTACAATAACAACCGCTTTCAGCTAGCAAAGACCGATGAAGTTTTTGTGCCGCATCACCTGAACCCCGAAAAGATGCGCTGGGAACTCCATCGTGTTTGGGTCGTTGAGGCTAACTTGGCTCCTGGCAAACGCCATGTCGTGCCGAAAAAGCAGTTCTACGTTGACGAGGATAGCTGGTCCGTGTTGCTGGTTGATGGTTACGACGCCCAAGGCAAGTTGTGGCGAACACAACACGCAGTGCCTTTTGTCGCACCGGAAATTCCAGCTGTGGTCTCAACAACCTTCACTGTTTTCAATTTGCAAGCAGGTACCTGGCTGGTTAATAACCTCTACAACGACCTGAAGTCTCCATACAAAGTAGTGCCGCGTCGTCCTGATGCCTATTTCTCGGCTGATGCGTTGGCTGGTGCTGGCATTCGCTAAAGAGCGCAAGTTGTATCGCGAGTTGTAGGTAATGTCGAACGGAGAGGGGAATCCTCTTCCGTTCGATCAGAGGAGTTAAATCATGAGTTTCGACATGAGAAAAAACATGTCGGTGGCTGGTTGCACCCTGATTATTGGGTTGTTGGGCAGCGTGCCGGCTCTGGCCGAGCAAGATGCTCTGGATCGCCCAGCGATAATGCGAACACAAGAGCGAACGACGACATCAGTCATGCTTTCTCTTCAGAAAGCCGGAAAACGGCTTGTGGCTGCTGGCGAACGCGGGTTGATCCTGTGGTCCGATGATGAGGGGCAGACTTGGAATCAAGCCAAGGTGCCCGTCAGCGTGACATTGACCAGCCTGTCGTTTTCCGATGCTCAAAATGGCTGGGCTACCGGACATAGTGGAATTGTGCTCGGCACCACAGATGGCGGCCAAAATTGGGTAAAGCTATTTGACGGAAAACGTGCGGCCGAAATTGTGTCTAGCGAAGCCAAGAAATCGAACGCAACTCCCGCACAAATTGCAGATGCAGAGCGACTCGTCAAAGATGGGCCGGACAAGCCGTTTCTCAGTGTCTATTTTTCGGATGCGAATAACGGTTTAATTGTTGGCGCCTATGGCCTGATTTTCTCAACTGCTGATGCTGGTAGGTCTTGGAAGCCTCTTCAGGGGCATATCGAGAATACCAAAGGACTGCATTTTTACTCCATCCATGACGCAGGAGATGCAGTCTACCTTTCGGGTGAGCAAGGTTCTCTGTACGTTTCGCACGATCGAGGCGCCAATTTTCAATCCATCAAGACACCTTACCTAGGGACATATTTTGGCGTCCTTACTGCGGGGAACAATTTGCTCGCCTTTGGTATGCGTGGGAACTCATTCTTCTCTGGTGACAAGGGGAAGACATGGCAGAAAAGTGAAATTCCAGGCAACAACACTTTGACCGCTGGTGCCCGCCTGAAAGATGGCCGCGTGATGCTGGTCGACGATGGCGGAAACATACTCGTCAGCAAAGACGACGGTCAGCGATTTACCAAGGCTGAAATGCCCAAGCTGACTCCGTTGAACTCACTGATTGAGACAGAAGGTGGAAAACTATTCTTCGCTGGAGTGCGTGGCATCAGTCGCGTAAGCCAAGCTCAACCTGCCACGGATGACAAAAAATGAGCCACGATTCCTCGTTAGCGGAACATCCGGTTATCCGCGATATTAAAGATTTTGACCCACGTTCTGGCAGCCTGATGGAACGTGCTTTCTTCAACAATCGCATGCTGGTGATGGTCGCCTGTCTGCTGTTGACGGTAATCCTTGGCTTCCAGGCGATGGGCGTCCGGCTGAACGCAAGTTTTGACAAGATGATCCCGGCTAACCATCCCTACATTCTCAATTTCTTTGAGAATCGTCAGGACTTGGCCGGTCTTGGCAACAGTGTGCGCATCGCCGTAGAAGCATCTGGTGATTCCATTTACGACGCCAAATACCTAGACACTTTGCGTCGTTTGAACGACGAATTGTTCTTGTTGCCCGGCGTTGATCGTCCCTACATGAAATCTTTGTGGACGCCGGCAACGCGTTGGGTTGGTGTAACCGAAGAGGGTCTTGATGGTGGTCCGGTCATACCCGAAAACTATGACGGCAGCCCGACTAGTCTCGACCAGGTTCGCGAAAATATTGAGCGATCCGGTGAGATCGGCCAACTTGTTGCAGGTAACTATAAGTCGACCATCATTCTCGTTCCGCTTAACGAAACGGCCGAGGGTGGCGAGCGCCTTGACTACCATGCCTTCTCGAATCAGCTAGAAGAGCTACGGACTAAATACGAGGCCGAAGGCGTAAGAATCCATATCACCGGATTTTCGAAGATCGTCGGTGACCTGATAGATGGTTTGGAGCAGGTCCTGATCTTCTTTGCCATCGCAATTGTTATCTGTACGGTGGTTCTCTACTGGTACACCCGTTGTTCACGTAGTACCGCTCTGGTCGTGTCGTGCTCGCTGGTTGCCGTTGTCTGGTTGCTCGGTCTGCTACCGACTCTCGGATATGAACTTGATCCGTATTCCGTTTTGGTACCGTTCCTGGTCTTCGCCATTGGCATGAGCCATGGGGCGCAGAAGATGAATGGCGTGATGCAGGATATCGGTCGTGGTACTCACAAACTGGTGGCAGCACGCTACACCTTCCGCCGCTTGTTCCTGGCCGGTGTCACTGCGCTGCTGGCGGATGCGGTTGGTTTTGCTGTACTTATGGTCATCGACATTCCGGTTATCAAAGATCTCGCCATTACTGCCAGCATGGGGGTGGCTGGTCTGATCTTCACCAACCTCATCCTGTTGCCCATCGTCCTCTCCTACACCGGCGTCAGTGCGAATGCTGCGAAGCGCAGCCTGACCGAAGAGAGGGGCGACGAGCAGGATGTGGCTCGCAAAAAGCATCCTTTTTGGGAGTTCCTCGATCTCTTCACCCACCGGAAATGGGCGACGATTGCCATTGTCGTTTCGATCATCCTTGGCGCAGTCGGGTTCGTAGTCAGTCTGCAATTGAAAATTGGTGACCTAGATCCCGGTGCTCCGGAACTGCGGGCCGATTCGCGCTACAACCGCGACAACGCTTTCATGGCCGCCAACTATGCGGCGAGCAGTGATGTCTTTGTTGTCATGGTCAAGACGCCGGAGTTCCAGTGTGTGCAATACAACACACTAAGCCAAGTCGATGTCCTTGAGTCCGAGTTGCAGCAACTACCTGGTGTCGAGTCGACCAACTCATTCTCTGCCTTGAGCAAACGAGCCGCTGCTGGAATGAACGAAGGTAGCCTGAAGTGGTATGAACTGCCGCGTACCCAGGACATGCTCAATGCCATCGCAACGCGTGCTCCTCGGGAACTGTTTAACCAGAAGTGCAACTTGCTGACGGTCTATGTTTTCCTCAAGGATCACAAGGCAGACACCTTGGAAGCCGTGGTCAAGGTGGTTGAAGCTTTCGCTGAGCGTAACAACACCGCCGAGGTGAGGTTCCTTAACGCAGCGGGCAATTCAGGTATCGAAGCTGCAACCAATATCGTAGTTAAGAAGGCAAACGTTGAAATGCTGATGTTTGTCTACGCGGCCGTGATCATTCTTGCATTCATCACCTTTCGCTCCTGGCAGGCCGTGGTTTGTGCGGTGTTGCCACTGATGCTGACATCGGTCTTGTGCGAAGCCCTGATGGTTTTTCTGGGCATCGGCGTCAAGGTGGCAACTCTGCCTGTGATCGCCCTTGGCGTTGGTATTGGTGTCGACTATGCCCTCTATATCCTGACCGTGACCCAAGCACGACTGCGCGAAGGGATGAGCCTGTCGGATGCTTATTACAAGGCGTTGCTATTCACCGGCAAGGTGGTTGCACTGACAGGAATGACATTGGGTATTGCTGTTGCAACCTGGGTTTTCTCGCCCATCAAATTCCAAGCTGACATGGGCATCCTCCTCGGCTTCATGTTCGTTTGGAACATGTTAGGTGCCGGCATTCTCCTGCCTGCTTTAGGTCACTTCCTTCTCAAGCCTGCGAAGCAGTAGGCGATTTTAGCTACAAATCATAAACACACCATCGAAAAGGACAAATTATGAAACTGGTCACTTTTACCCACTCTGGTCATACCCGCATTGGCAAAGTTGAAGGGGATCAGATTATTGATCTTTCGATCGCCCAACCCAGTCTGCCGCAAGATATGTTGAGCTTGTTGCAGCAGGGTGGTGCGGCCATGGATAAGGTTCGCGATGCCAAAGCATTGCCTGAAGCTGTTCTTGCCCTGGCTGATGTCAAGCTTGAGGCACCGGTGCAGAATCCTTCCAAGTATCTCGCCATCGGCATGAACTATCGCGACCACGTCGAAGAGTCGGCCCGCAAGGGAATTAAAACGCCGGAAACGCAAATTTGGTTTAATAAGCAGGTTTCCTGCGTCACCGGTCCGTTCGATCCGGTCGAAATGCCGCGCATCTCGGAAATGCTCGATTACGAAGTCGAACTCTGTGTCGTAATCGGAAAGACTTGCAAGGATGTATCGATTGAAGATGCGCCCTCCGTCATCGCCGGCTACATGGTGGCCAATGACGTCAGCGTACGCGACATCCAATGGGCTAGCCCGACGTGGACGCTGGGCAAGTCCTTTGACACGCATGGCCCGGTTGGTCCTTGGCTGGTCACGGCTGACGAAATTTCCAATCCGCACAACCTGCATATGCTGTTGACCGTCAATGGTGAAGAGCGCCAGAACAACACGACGAGCCTGATGGTTTACAACATTTACCAGCAGATCGCCCATCTGACCCAAATCATGACACTGCAACCGGGCGACCTGATTGCTACTGGCACGCCAATGGGTGTAGCCGCTGGCATGAACCCGCCGAAGTACCTCAAGGTTGGCGATGTCATTCGTGCCGAAATTGAAGGTGTCGGGGTTATCGAAAACAAAGTGGTTGCGAAATAACGATCCACAAACTCTCGGGAAGGCGGCCTGTTGTCATCCCGAAAAGCCCCGACAAGAGAGCCTTTCTAACTGTTTTGGAGACAAATATATGACTACAGCAAACACCAGCTGGGCTAAGGCCGGTATTCATTCCATCAACCACTTCGCCCTGGCCCTGCCGGACCTGAACGAAGCTGAGAAGTTCATGCTGGCCTATGGCCTTCGTGTCGAACGCCGCGGTGCAGAACTCCATGTTCGCGCCAGTGCCAGCGAGCACGTCTGGCTTAAGGTTGTGGCCGGCCCGAAGAAGTCTTTCGAGTTTCTGAGCCTCGGTTGCTATGCCGAAGATTTTGACCAGATTTGCCAGCAGATTCTTGATGCCGGCGGTGTCGTCACCGCTCCGCATTCGGCTGGAAGCCCCGAAGGCTTCTGGTTTAAAGATCCTGACGGTACGTTGCTGCATTTGCGAATTGCTCCGAAGATGATGCCTGACAGCAAAGCTGAGATGGAGGACGGCAATGTGCCGGCTGGAATTCAAGGTGCTGCATTCCGCTCGACGATGCAGAAGGTTGGTCCGAGCCGTCTTGCTCACATGCTGTTGTTCACGCCTGACGTACTGCGTGCAGTGGCCTTTTACGAGAAAGGCCTTGGTGTCAAGGTGGCGGATAGTTCCAAAGACATCGTGGCGTTTACCTATGCCCGACATGGTTGTGATCACCACCTGATTGCCTTCTTAAAAAGTAGCGGGCGCGGTATTCACCATAGCTCTTGGGACATGCCTGGTGTGGAAAAGCTAGGCATTGGGTCCTCGCAAATGCGCAAGGAAGGTTATACCCATCAGTGGGGTGTCGGACGGCATGTGCTTGGTTCAAACTACTTCAACTACGTTCAGGATTCCTTTGGTAAGTGGTGGGAATACAACTGCCATATCGACTATATCCCGGCAGGTATGCCCTGGGATGGAGGAGATCACGATCCAGAAAACGCCCTTTATTTGTGGGGCCCCGATCTGCCATCCAATTTCGTCGATAACAACGAAGCCTGATAGCAGGCCCATTTATCAAGCTGTGGTAGTGCGGGGCACTTCCGGTAACTGATCAGTGATCAGTTACCGGAATATTGACCCGATAGACAACAGCCCCTGTTCTGCAGAGGAGACAAAAATGAAACAAACCATGCTCAAGGTCATTCTGTTTGGCCTGACGCACATCATTCGCAAATCGCTGAAGAACTTCCCGGCGGTTCGCAATCATGTGAAGGGTCGGCGCTGTATCGCTCAGATCAAGTTGAAGGATGACAGCATCGGTCGCTATTACGTTATCGAGAACGGCCGCATCACCTCGCATGCCGGAATCCATTCGGCACCAGACGTGACCATGCGCTTCAATGATCTGCGGACAGCGCTGCTCTTCCTCAAGCCTGGCGTCAGCCAGGCCGAGGTTATTCATGCAGCGAAGAATTTCAGGGTTCTGGTACTCGGTCGAGACGAGACCGTGGTTTGGTTCATGCAACTCCTCAACCTGACCCAGTCGGCTGGCTGGGAACTAGGCACGCCGATGAAGGATGGCACAGTCCGCTTTACCACCAATACCAACGGTGGTCCGCTTTTCGTCTACGTCAAGGATGACAAGATCGTCCGTATGACGCCAATCGACCTCGACAACAGCGATGCGCCCAGCTGGACCATCACTGCTCGTGGCAAGAAATTTACGCCGCAGCGCCGGGGCATGATCAACCCGCATGCCATGTGTCTTAAGTCGCTGGTGTATTCCGACAAGCGCATCCTTCATCCGATGAAACGCGTCGACTTTGATCCGAACGGCGAGCGCAACATCCAGAATCGCGGCAAGTCGGAATATGTGCGCATCAGTTGGGATGAGGCGCTAGATATAGTCGCCAACGAGATCACGCGCCAGAAGAAGGTGCATGGCCCAGGTGCCATGGCACTGTTCAGCGGTTCGCATCACCAGTGGGGTAACGTCGGCTATTACCTTTCTGCCATGCTGCGCTTTGGCAACCTCGTTGGCTTCACCCGCGTACATCCAAATCCGGATAGTTGGGAAGGCTGGTATTGGGGCGCCCAGCATCATTTTGGCAATTCGCTGCGTGTCGGCCTGCCGGGCTTCTCAGGCCTTGTCGAAGACTGCCTGAAAGAGGCTGAGCAAATCGTTTTCTGGTCGAGCGATCCAGAGACCACCAATGGTTACGCCAGTGGCCTCGAAGGGACTCAGCGCCGCTTCTGGGCGAAGGAATTGGGCATCGATTTTATCCATATCGACCCACACCTGAATCCGACTGCTCAGCTGTATGGTGGCCGGTGGATCCCCATCAAGCCAAGCACCGATCCGGCTTTGGCTCTCGCCATCATGTACGTGTGGATCAAGGAAGGTTTGTACGACAAGGATTACGTGGCCTCCCGCACGACCGGTTTTGATGCCTGGAAAGCCTATGTCATGGGTGAAGAAGATGGTATCCCCAAGACCCCCGAATGGCAGGAACCCGAGACCGGTGTTCCGGCAAAGGATGTTCGTGCCCTGGCGCGTAGTTGGGGGAAAAAGAAGACTTATCTGGCCGCAGGAGGTCTCGGTACCGGTTTCGGTGGAACTTGTCGTTCGGCAACAGGGTCGCAGTGGGCCCGGCACATGATTCTGCTGATGGCCATGCAGGGCCTGGGCAAGCCGGGCATCAATTTTGGCAACTTGCAGGCCGGCACTCCACTAGACCACGCATTCTGGTTCCCCGGTTACGCCGAGGGAGGCATTTCTGGAGAGCTTAACTTTACTGCCGGTGCTGTCAATACATACTGTCGTATGCCGCATGTACTGACCATGAATCCGGTCAAGCAGATGATTCCACGCCAGCGCCTTCCGGATGCCATTGTTGATGGCTATGCCAAGGGTTACCTCTGGGATGGTTCTTCACTGGAGGCACAGTTCGCCCCTTATGAATACCCGATGCCGGGTTATTCCAAGGTCCATATGCTTTACCGTTATGGTGCATCTTCCTTCGGCACGGTCGCCAACTCCGATCGTTTTGTTGAGATGTATCGCCATGAATCGTTGGAGTGTGTCGTCAATCAGTCGATCTGGTTCGAAGGAGAAGCTCAGTTTGCCGACGTTATCCTGCCAGCATGTACGTCCTTTGAGCGGGTCGATATCAGCGACTGGGGTAACTCAGGTGGATACATCCACCACAATACTGACCAGATTAATCATCGCATGGTTATCTTCCAGCACAAATGCATTGAGCCGCTGGGCGAATCCAAGTCGGATTACCAGATTTTCCTTGAAATTCTCAATCGGCTCGGGCTTGGGGCAATGTTCTCTGAAGGCTGCAGTGAACTGGACTGGTGTAAGCGCATGTTCGAGGCCTCCGATCTAGTTAACTACACAAGTTGGAAGGAATTCATCAAGAAGGGTTACTTCGTTGTACCCGCAGAACCGGAAAAGACACGCGACCCCGCTTATTTCCGCTGGTTTGCTGAGGACCGCCACAAGGATGTGCCCGAACCTGTGCCGTTGCCGTCGCAATGGTCCGGCGAGTTTGGCAAGGGATTGCAGACCCAGTCGGGCAAGATCGAATTTGTCTCTAGTTCCATCCAGCGGGGTGATCCGAACAATCCTGAACGCCCGGCCTTGAACCGCTATATCCCATCGTGGGAAGGTCCTCAGACCAGCGAACTGTTCGGCAAATATCCGCTCCAGATGGTATCGACGCACTCGCGCTATAGCTTCCATACCTATGGCGACGGTAAGGATTCGACGATCAATGACATTGAAGATCACCGCATTCTGGTTGATGGCTATTACTACTGGGTAATGCGGATGAATCCGGAGGATGCACGTCAACGTGGCGTGAATCAGCATGACTTGATTCGTGTTTTCAATGACCGCGGCAACGTTGTTTGCGTAGTTGATATATCTCCTTTGATTGCCAAAGGCGTTGTTAAAACCTTCGAATCCAGCGCCGAATACGACATTTTCATGGATCCGCGCTTTGGCCGGGTCGACCGTGGTGGGTGTGTCAATACGCTTACCCCGCGTCGTGCACAGGTAAAGAACACCGACGGCATGGGGTCGAATTCGTGCCTGGTGAATATCGAGCGCTGGATACCCTCCGGCGAAGCGTTGGTTGCAGCCTGACTAGAGCTGAGAAACGAGGAGAAAACATAATGAGCAAATGGAATCTGATCGTTGATGTGGCGCGCTGCGAGAACTGCCACAACTGCACGCTGGCCCTTAAGGACGAATTCGAGAGTAATGAGTTCCCTGGTTACTCGAAGCCGCAGCCGAGGCATGGCCATGAATGGATACGCATCGAGCGGAAAGTACGCGGCGAAGGCACGATGGTTGACGCAGCCTATCTGCCGAGTATGTGCAATCACTGTGATAACGCGCCCTGCGTTGCTAAATCGGCTGGGGCCATCAAGCAACGGGATGACGGAATTGTCATCATCGACCCGGTCAAGGCGAAGGGGCGCAAGGATCTGGTCGATACCTGTCCTTATGGCAACATCTGGTGGAACGAGGAGCATCAGGTTCCTCAGTCCTGGTTCTTCGATGCTCACCTGCTTGATCAGGGCTGGAACGAACCACGTTGCTCCCAGTCCTGTCCGACCGGCGCGTTGAAGGCATTGAAAGTCAGCGATGCCGAAATGAGGGTAATGGCCGAGAGAGAGGGTCTGGAAGTGCTCAAGCCTGACTTGGGAACCAAGCCCCGCGTCTACTACAAGAACCTGCATCGCTTTTCCAAGTGCTTTATTGGTGGCTCTGTGGTCGCTGAACTGGTCGGTGTGGACGAGTGTATTGCTGGCGCCACAGCGATCCTGAGCCAAGGAGGCAAGGAAATTGGGCGCCAAGTGACTGATGTTTTTGGCGACTTCAAGTTCGACGATCTGGAGCCAGGCAGCGGAATATATTCCGTTCAAATCCAACACCCAGATTTAGGTCTAGCAAATGTTACAGGGCTGGTCGACGACAGTTGTTATCTCGGCGAAGTCCGTTTGTCCTAATCAGAAGCTATACGCCAGTTTGGAAGAGAATATGGAAAATTCAGGTCAATTATTCAAAGGCGTTGTCGCCGCAACTGTGGTTATCGGTTTGTCGCTGTTTGCCTGCATCTCCGTTCCGCCTGACCTCTTGATGGGTTGGGGTACGCTGTTTCTAGTTGCCATGGTTCCAGCGCAGATGGTGGTCAGCCTGCTTTGGCGCTGTGAGTATCCGCGTGCTATTGCGGATCTGCCTCAGCCGTGGCGTGGCCTTGGCTTTTTTGCACTGAGTGCGCTGCTCGCTGTGATGGTTGGCTACGTTTCTTGGCAAACGGTTGGTGGTGGTATTTCACCACCGACACCTTTCGTGAATATGTATCTGATTTTCACGGTGCCTGTAGCACTCTGGCTGATTATTCCCTTGCAAGCTTGGCCTTTGAATCTTGTATGTAAGAGCATAGGTTGGCTGGGCGGCAGCCTTTTGGTGGTTACTTACACTTTGGCTTATCTGCTTTTCCGCGTTTTCTTCAATTTCAATTTCCTGAATGGAGCGCCTTTCTACCAGGCAGTTTTGGATCCCAGCGGCCTTTATATGGCTTGGATTCCACTAGCTATGAGCATTGCCTCAGTGGCCGTCATTCTGATTCTGGTCTTGCTCGATTTCTGGCCGGTCGTTGTTCTAGCCAAATTCTTCCCGGCGCTCACAAAGCAGCCAATTTTTGCGATTGCCAATGGTCTGCTCATCGCTGTCGCTGTCTTCCTGCTTTGGTGGTTCTTTGTCGGATATGGCGGAATGGATCTCGTACTTTTCCAGACCAAGGTTTGCGTTGCTCTGATTTTCGGGTTGTTCATCGTACTGGTCATGCTCGAAGGCCTGCCAGGACTAAAAGTTGCGCAACCATGGCGTGGCCTGTTTTTGACAGGCATCGCCTGTGTCCTGGCGGTAGTCATGTTTGAGTTGTATCGAGTGGTTGTGCTGGGCAGGTTTGCTTTGCCCGGTGGCGAGCCTCCCTATGCGCTAGAGCTTTGGCTAGCATCCAGCATGCTTGCTGTCACATTTCCTGCAATGGTTGCACATGCGAATTATCTGCAGTTTTGGCCTTTAGGCTTGCGAAAGTCCGGCTCCAATCAATAACTACTCGAGGAATAAAAAGTGACTGTTCGTAAGTTAATTGAGTGGGATGAGGTCGGTACGCTGTTTGCCGACGGAATGACCATTATGTTCGGTGGTTTTATGGGGGTCGGAACTCCTGAGGGTCTGGTTTCGGTGTTGCTGGAAAAAGGGATCAACAAACTGACCCTGATCGGCAACGATACCGCATTCCCAAATGTCGGCGTTGGCCGTCTTGTCTCTGAGGGGCGAGCCAGAAAAGTGATCGTTTCACACATTGGAACGAACCCATTGACTGGCAAAAAGATGATTGCCGGGGAGCTTGAGGTCGAACTCGTGCCTCAGGGCACTTTGGCAGAGCAAATTCGCTGCGGTGGAGCGGGTCTTGGTGGAGTCCTTACGCCAACCGGCGTTGGCACCATCGTTGAAGATGGAAAAACCAAGATGGTCGTTAACGGTCGTGAATACCTTGTCGAATTGCCGATGCGGGCCGATATCGCCCTTTTGAAGGCCAAGCGGGCGGATAAGGCGGGAAATCTTGTCTATGAGCGTGCCGCCCGCAACTTTAATCCGTTGATGGCCTTTGCTGCTGATCTTGTGATTGCAGAAGTGGAGGAATTGGTGGAGGTCGGTGAAATCGATCCAGATATGGTTATGACGCCCGCCGCGCTTGTCGACAAGATTGTGCTGTCCAGAGGGGCTTGAAATGGATTCGAAAGAACTGATCGCTCGCCGCGTAGCCCAGGAGCTTAAGGAAGGGTATGTGGTGAACCTTGGTATTGGCTTGCCAACGATGATCCCGAGATTTCTTCCGGCGGATATTGAAATTACGCTGCAGTCGGAAAACGGCTTTCTCGGACTTGGTCCGTTGATAGGGGAGCCTCAGCCGGGTGTTGTAAACGCCGGGGGGCAACCCTGTGGACTTATACCTGGTGCAGCCATCTTTGATAGTGCAACCTCGTTTGCGTTGATTCGCGGAGGGCATGTTGACGTGACGGTCCTTGGTGGCCTACAGGTTGATCAGGACGGCAACTTGGCTAACTGGATGGTGCCAGGAAAGATGGTGCCTGGCATGGGCGGCGCTATGGATCTCGTGACTGGCGCAAAAAAGGTCATTGTGGCGATGGAGCATACGACTAAAGACGGAGAGTCTCGTCTGATGCAGCACTGTGCATTGCCGCTGACTGCAAAGGCTCGCGTTTCAATGGTGGTAACTGAACTGGGCGTTTTCGGAATATCTCATGGCGAATTTATTCTTCTTGAGCATGCGCCGAATGTCACCGTTGATGAGATCAAGGCAAAGACATCTGCTCCATTGCTAGTTGCTGATGGGCTGAAGCCCATGGCACTTGATTGCTAGTTTCCTCAGTAGCTCGATTCGAAAGCATCTCCTCTGCGCTTCCTGGTAGTTGGTCGTCTCTCCCGATGTCCAGAAAGAAATGAATCGAGTGTTTTGGCCCGCTTCGGCGGGCCTCTTTTTATATGTATCACCGTTAAGCCAGATAGAAAAATGTCGATGAAAAAAATCCGTAGCATCCTTGTCGCCAACCGCAGTGAAATCGCCATCCGTGTGCTGCGTGCAGCCTCCGAGCTGGGTATTCGAACAGTGGCCATCTACTCGAACGAAGACCGCTTCGCCCTGCACCGTTTTAAGGCAGACGAGTCCTATTTGGTAGGTGCGGGCAAGAAACCGATCCAGGCCTATCTCGATATCGACGACATCATTCGCATCGCCAAGGAAGCTGGCGTCGATGCGATTCACCCAGGTTACGGCTTCCTTTCGGAAAACCCGGATTTTGCCGATGCTTGTCACTCAGCGGGTATAGCCTTCATTGGCCCATGTGGCGAGGTGATGCGCCAGCTTGGCAACAAGGTGGCTGCCCGCAATCTCGCCATGCGGGCGGGCGTCCCGGTGGTGCCGGCAACCCCGGCACTGCCGCTTGATCTCTACGAAGCCAAGGTACTGGCCGATGCTGTCGGTTATCCGCTCATGCTCAAAGCCAGTTGGGGTGGCGGCGGGCGTGGCATGCGTGTCGTCGAGAATGCCGACGAATTGCCCGGTGCGCTCGATGTGGCCCGGCGTGAGGCCAAGGCCGCCTTCGGCAATGACGAGGTCTATCTCGAAAAATTGGTGCGGCGCGCCCGCCACGTCGAGGTCCAGGTCCTCGGTGACCGCCACGGCGAACTGGTCCATCTCTTCGAGCGTGACTGCACCGTGCAGCGCCGCAATCAGAAGGTCGTCGAACGCGCCCCGGCGCCGTACCTTGACGAAACCACCCGCCAGGCACTGTGTGAATCGGCTCTCCAGCTGGCCCGCGCTGCCGACTATACCCATGCTGGTACTGTCGAATTTCTGATGGATGCCGATACCGGCAAGTTCTATTTTATCGAGGTCAATCCGCGTATCCAGGTCGAACATACGGTGACCGAGCAGATCACCGGCATCGATATCGTCAAGGCACAGATTCGTGTCACCGAAGGCTATCGCATCGGTGACGAAGAATCATTCATCCCGAAGCAGGCCGACATCCGCATGTCCGGCCACGCCCTGCAATGTCGCGTCACCACTGAAGATCCGGAAAACGCTTTCACCCCGGATTACGGCAAAATCGCCGTCTATCGCAGTGCGGCCGGCTTCGGCATTCGGCTTGATGCCGGCACCGCCTATTCGGGTGCTGTCATCACGCCGTTCTATGACTCGCTGCTCGTCAAGGTCACCGCCTGGGGCCACAGCAGCGATGAAGCCGCACTGCGCATGGATCGGGCGTTGCGCGAATTCCGGGTGCGTGGCTTGTCCACCAATCTGCAGTTCCTCGAGAACGTCATTGCCCATCCGCTGTTCCGCACGGGCGCCTGCACGACCCGTTTCATCGACGAGACGCCGGAACTCTTCAACTTCGTCAAACGCCGTGACCGGGCCAGCCGCCTCGTCAAATTCCTCGGCCACGTCATGGTCAACGGGAATCCGGAAATGAAAGGAAGAAAGCTGCCGTCCTTGCCTCTGGCACGTCCGATCAAGCCAGCTTTCGACCTCGGCGCACCGATCCCGGCCGGGACCCGCGACAAGCTCAAGGAACTTGGCGCCCAAGGCTTCGCCGAGTGGATGAAGGCCCAGCCGCAGGTGCTGCTCACCGATACCTCGATGCGCGATGCCCACCAGTCGTTGTTTGCGACGCGCATGCGCACTCACGACATGCTGGCTATCGCCCCGTACTACGCCCGCATGGCGCCAAACTTGTTCTCCATGGAATGCTGGGGCGGCGCGACCTTCGACGTGGCCTTGCGCTTCCTCAAGGAAGATCCGTGGGAGCGCCTGCAGCGCCTGCGCCAAGCCGTACCGAACATCCTCTTCCAGATGCTGCTGCGCTCCTCGAATGCCGTTGGCTACACCAATTACAGCGACAACGTCGTGCGCTACTTCGTGCAGCAGGCTGCAACCAACGGCATCGATGTCTTCCGTGTTTTCGACTCCCTGAACTGGGTCGACAACATGCGCGTCGCCATGGATGCGGTGGTCGAAAGCGGGGCCTTATGCGAAGGCACGCTGTGCTACACCGGGGATATCTTCGACCGTAGTCGGCCGAAGTTCAATCTCCAGTATTACGTCAATCTGGCCAAACAACTGGAAAAGGCTGGCGCCCACATCATCGGCATCAAGGACATGGCGGGTGTCTGCAAGCCACGCGCCATCACCGCGCTGGTCAAGGCGCTCAAGGATGAGGTCGGCCTGCCGCTGCATTTCCATACCCACGATACCAGCGGTATCGCGGCAGCGTCGGTGCTGGCGGCAGTCGAGGCAGGATGCGACGCGGTCGATGGAGCACTCGATGCCCTCTCCGGGCTGACCTCGCAACCCAATCTTGGCTCCATCGCCGCCGCCCTCAAGGGAAGCGAACGCGATCCCCAAATCGATCTCGGCCAGCTGCAATCGCTGTCGCATTACTGGGAAGGTGTGCGTCATTACTACGTGCCCTTCGAGCCCGAAATCCGCTCCGGCACTTCCGACGTCTACAACCACGAGATGCCCGGTGGCCAATACACCAACTTGCGCGAGCAGGCACGGGCCATGGGCCTGGAACACCGATGGCCGGAAATCTCCAAGGCTTATGCAGAGGTCAATCGCCTGTTCGGCGACATCGTCAAGGTGACGCCGACTTCCAAGGTCGTCGGTGACATGGCGATTTTCATGGTGGCCAACGATCTGAAACCGGAGGATGTCGCTGATCCGGAAAAAGACATTTCCTTCCCGGAGTCGGTCATTTCCCTGTTCAAGGGCGAGCTGGGCTTCCCGCCCGAGGGCTTCCCCAAAGCCCTGGAAGCCAAAGTCCTCAAGGGCGAAAAGCCATTGGCCGGAAGGGCTGGGGACTTCATGGCACCGGTCGATCTCGATGCCAAGCGCAAGGAGCTGGAGCACGCCATCGGCCGTCACCCGAGCGATAGCGATCTGGCTTCCTACTTGATGTACCCCAAGGTCTTCCGAGATTACGCCGAACATCGCCGGGAGTTCGGTGACGTCTCCCTGCTGCCCACGTCACCGTTCTTCTACGGCCTGCAGGATCGGGAAGAAGTCGCCATCGACATCGACAAGGGGAAGACCCTCGTCGTGCGTCAGACAGGCCGCGCAGAAGCGCCGGACGAGGAGGGCAAGATCAAGGTCTTCTTCGAACTGAACGGCCAACCGCGCACAACGCGGGTTCCCAAGGCAGGTCTGGAGGGCGCCAGCAAGGCTAGAGCCAAGGCGGACGGCAGCAATACCAACCATGTCGGCGCACCGATGCCGGGCATGGTGGTCACGGTTGCCGTCAAGCCGGGGCAGAAAGTGGCGAAGGGCGCTCCTCTGCTATCCATCGAGGCAATGAAGATGGAAACGATGTTGAGTGCTGAACGTGATGTCGTCATCAAGGCCATCCACATCAAGCCGGGCGATGTCATTGCGGCAAAAGATTTGCTGATTGAAATTGATTAAGGATTAAACATGTCCCGAGAAATGATCGAGTTACTTCTAGGTCATCACAGCGATAGGATGTTCTCGTCCGAGCAGGTAAGCGACGAGATACTCGACGCAATTATCAGCTCAGCGTATCGAGGCCCAACTTCAATTAACGGGCAGCATATTTCAGTTGTTGTTGTACGGGATGTCGCCAGAAAAGCTCGGATTGCTGATATCGCAGGCGGGCAGGCCTGGATTGCCAAAGCACCGGTCTTCATAACATTGGTGATTGATTTTCATAAAACCCGAATAGGCGTCGAGTGGGCGGGCAAGCAGCAAATTATTCACGAAAGCGTTGAAGGGTTCGCTGTCGGTACCCTTGATGCTGGAATCGCTTTGGCCAATCTAATGGTTGCCGCTCGGGCTCAAGGGTTGGGCATCGTACCTATTGGCGGTATCAGAAAAGATCCTCAGGCAATGATTGACCTTTTGCTATTGCCACCACTCACATTTCCGCTGGTTGGTTTGTGTATTGGCCATGTTGAGAAATCTGCGCCACGGAAACCGCGGTTACCTATCTCAACCTTTAGGCACGACGAGGTCTACCACACAGAAGCCATAGCCGATGCCATCCATGGCTATGACCGAGAGATGTTGGCTTACTGGCAGAGCATTGGTAGATCAGATGGTCTTCCTTGGTCAGCAAATACAGCTTCATTTTATGAGCGCATCTATTTTCCAAAGACCGCCAAGGTGGCTCGGAGCCAAGGCTTCGCTTTCGATGAATGATGTGATCGATAGCGCTTATTAACCGGTCTGATCAAAGCCCCGTTTTGGTTATTAAAATTTAGGAACGAACGCATGAAAGTTTATTACGACAAGGACGCCGATCTCTCCCTCATCAAGGGCAAGAAGGTCACCATCGTTGGTTATGGCTCGCAGGGCCATGCCCACGCCCAGAACCTCAAGGATTCCGGCGTCAAGGTCACGGTTGGCCTGCGCAAGGAAGGCGCTTCGTGGAAGAAGGCCGAAGCGGCTGGCCTGAAGGTCGAAGAAATCGCCAAGGCAGTCAAGGGCGCCGATGTCGTCATGATCCTGTTGCCGGATGAAAACATTCCGCAGGTGTACAACGAAGAAGTTGCCCCGAACATGAAGAAAGGCGCTGCCCTGGCCTTCGCTCACGGCTTCAACGTCCATTACAACCAGGTCGTGCCGCGTGCCGACGTTGACGTCATCATGATTGCCCCGAAGGGGCCCGGTCACACCGTGCGTTCCGAGTACCTGAAAGGTGGCGGCGTACCGTCCCTGATCGCCGTGTATCAGGACGTTACCAAGAAGGCCAAGGACATTGCCCTGTCCTACGCAGCTGCCAACGGCGGCACCAAGGGTGGCGTTATTGAAACCAACTTCCGCGAAGAAACCGAAACTGACCTGTTCGGCGAACAGGCCGTTCTCTGCGGCGGCGCTGTCGAGCTGGTCAAGATGGGCTTCGAAACCCTGACCGAAGCTGGCTACGCTCCGGAAATGGCCTACTTCGAGTGCCTGCATGAACTCAAGCTGATCGTCGACCTGATGTACGAAGGCGGCATCGCCAACATGAACTACTCGATCTCCAACAATGCGGAGTTTGGTGAGTACGTGACCGGTAGCGAAGTCATCAACGAGCAGTCCCGTGCCGCCATGCGCAATGCCCTCAAGCGCATCCAGAACGGTGACTACGCCAAGATGTTCATCCTCGAAGGCCGTACCAACTACCCGGCCATGACGGCTCGCCGTCGTCTGAATGCCGAGCATCCGATCGAAACGGTCGGCGGCAAGCTGCGCGACATGATGCCGTGGCTCACCGAGCAGCGTCTTGTCGACCAGGCAAAAAACTAGTCAGTAACTAACGAGAGTCTTGCAGCTATGCATCATTTATCGAGAGACGCTTCTGGTGAAACTCATCGTAGAGCCATAGCTGCTCTCGTAGACAAGTATGGGCGTCGAATAAACTATGTGCGCCTTTCGATCACAGATCGCTGTGACTTTCGCTGTAACTACTGCATGGCGGAGGAGATGATATTTCTTCCTCGCCATGAAGTGATGAGTTTGGATGAGTGTCTTCGTGTTGCTTCGGTTTTTGTCGGGTTAGGAGTGAACAAGCTGAGAATTACGGGAGGCGAACCGCTCGTGCGTAAGAACGCAATGTGGCTCATCGAACGTTTGGGCGCTATGCAAGGCCTTGATGACTTGGTCATGACAACTAACGGTTCTCAGTTAGCGCGTTATGCCCAAGGGCTCAGAATTGCTGGGGTAAAGCGCCTCAACATTAGTTTGGATACCCTAAAAGCAGAGCAGTTCAGGCAGATCACCCGCACCGGCTCCTTGGCGGATGTACTTAAGGGGATTTCTGCTGCCGGTGCAGCAGGGTTTAGACGAACAAAGCTAAATACAGTGATGATGCGCGGAATCAACGATGATCAGTTCATTGATCTCGTTCGATTCGCCGTGGACAATGGGCTGGATATCTCCTTCATTGAGGAAATGCCACTCGGCGGTATCGCTGGGCGCAGCAGAACCTATATTTCAGCCGAAGAGACAAGAGCTCGAATCTCGGAATGTTTTGATTTGAGTTTGTTATCAGAGACCTCTGGTGGTCCAGCGCGATATTGGAAAGTGAGCGGTTCTGAATCTCGAGTTGGATTTATTTCGCCGCATAGCCACAATTTTTGCGATACCTGCAACCGCGTTCGGATTGCTGCCAAGGGTGAGTTGTACCCCTGTCTTGGCCAGAACGATGTCGTAAATTTGCTTCCAATATTGCGATCCAAGTCATGCAACGAAGAATTGCGCCAAGCCATAGTCGATAGCATGGGGATAAAGCCATTTGGGCACGATTTTTCCAGCCAGATGGAGTCACCAAGCGTGATTCGGTTTATGTCTATGACTGGCGGCTAAATTTCTCAGTGCATGCGTACTGGTTTGTGACAATCCATTGATGACCGTGGCAAATTCTTTATGGAAATGAGTTTTACTGGTTGGGCGGTTACGGCTCTAGCGATCCTGATAACAGGGATTTCAAAGTCGGGCCTTGGGGGGGCTTTGGGTGGTTTGGCGGTGCCATTTCTGTCCATCTGGATATCTCCTAGAGATGCTGCCGCAGTCATGCTACCCATACTTATTGTCATGGACTTGGTTGGTATTCGAGCGTGGCGAGGCAAGGCTGATTGGCATGATTTGAAGATAATGATTCCAGGTGCTCTGACTGGCATAGTGATAGGTTCGCTAACGTTTGGCGTGATGCCTGATCATTTGGTTAAGAGCTTGGTTGGGTTGATCGCTGTATGTTTTTCGCTTGATCGCTTGCTAAGAAAAGCAGGTAAGGTGGCTATTGATCAGCGCCCATCTAAATATTTCGGATGGCTGTGCGGAGCTGGATCTGGTTTCACCAGCACGCTCGCCCATGCTGGTGGCCCACCGGTGATGATCTATCTGCTCTCATGGAACCAACCTCGAGAAACATTTGTTGCGACAACAGTATTCTTTTTTGCCTTCATTAACTTGGCTAAGCTGCCCTTTTACTTTGGACTAGGCCTGTTTAGTCGTGAAACGCTCACGATGTCCTTGGTATTACTTCCCATCGTCCCCATTGGCGTGTGGTCAGGAGTGCGATTGCTCAAGCATATTCCCGAGAGGCCTTTTTATCTGATTTCTACTTATGCCCTAGGACTATCGGGTTTCAAATTACTTTGGGATGGAGTGATGGTTTAATTTTCACTGCGTGTCAGCTCCTAGGTGGGCACAGATGACGCTTGGTGGATGTTGAAAGTTACAGCAGATGTGAGAAGCCAACAACCGGCTGGTTGGCGATCCATTGCGGCCGCACATTGTGCGATTCCCGAATGACCGTTTAGGCCGAGGTGCAGTCGAATGCCAAAATAGTAACCGCTCCCAACGTGAACTCCGGAACTGACCGCTGCTTCATCCTTTTCATGGCCAGTGTTGCTGTCTAGATTGCATCGCGTACTGGTGCCGGTTATATGTCCAATTCTAAAAGTCAGGCCTAATGCATCTTCAAGCTAATTGTACTGTTGATCCCGTTGTCGGATTAAGGGCGGCGGTTTGCTTCGCCAGCGCGAGGATCGAAACGTAGTCTTCATGCCCAAGCTTGAATCCACGTCGTTTTAGCTCATCAACGAGCGGACGCCGTCGAATCTGTTGATTGCGATTTACAAACTCTAAGGTCACAACCTTTATTTCTTCGCACAAGGCCAACAGCCGCCGTCTCTCTCGATGAGTTCGCATTTCCTGCCGGCGTTTTGAAAGTGTCTTTTCTACCTGGGCTGCAAGTTCTGGGAAGCGTTTTTTCGGTGTGGTTCGGTGAATCTGGAATTGCTCTCCGATTTGCCGAAATTTCGTAATTGCGGGATGTTTGCCGATGGTGATATCCAGCATCAATTTTTCAATAGCTGGGTAATCGATATCGCGTTTTCGTGAGATCGGTCGCGGTCGGTCGAGAACAATCTGTGACGGTAGCTTCGCTAACGTTGAAAAGGCGATGGCGTCTGAGTCTCCGTTCAGCAATGCATGAATTGATATCTGAAATGCGTAGGAAATTTCACAGAGAGCTTCCCAGCTTGGAGCTACGACTCCATTTCGCCACTGCGAGACTAGTGATTTGCTCCTGCCGATGTGCATTGCAGCAGACGTCCCATTACCTTCAAAGTGGTAATTGATTGCAGTATTGATTCCGATCGCTAGATTTTCAAAAAGGGGGGTCTTCGCTGTAACCCCTTTCTCCAGCATTTCTACTACGCATTGAGCTATCCACCAGCGGTAGCGAACCTGTTCATCGTGGTCACGAGGGTATGTCCGTCCTGCCCCTCCAAGCCAAGCATGACATTTTGGACAATAGCCAGCAACGTCGTTGTTTCTGATGAATGAAAACGAATTGTTCCCACAATTTAAACAACTCGATTCAAGCCGAGTTCCATGTTCGGTACATAACTCTACGCCTTTCGGCATCCATGCTAGCCGATCATAGATGCGGTTCTCGGATAGCGCGTCATCAAGATAGCAGGCAGGGCACCACTTCCGGAAGTCGTTCAATGAAACGATTGGACGTGCAGGGTCGCGGGCATTCCATGGAGCAAATGAGTGTGCTTGGGCTGCCTCGTACCCGGTGAGGGTTTCGATGACCGTGTGGATGTCATTTGTTACCTTAATGCCGTGATTGGCTGCGTAAAGCGGGTACTCGCAACTGACGAGCGGAAGGTATCGGCTTGTGCCAACGAATGACATCTGTTTGATAACGGCACGCATCGCAAGATGATTTGTTTCGCATATTCCCCGAAACACAGAGGTCATCGCTTCGGTTGCCGGGCCGGAGCTGCATATAGCGGGCGGCAAAATCAAGGGGAAGCGAGGGGGAAGGGTAAATATCTTCACAGTCTTCATTCCATACAGGTCGTGCGACTTCAGTTGCTCGGGATTTTTATCGTTTCCACTACAGAGAGCTGGTCAATTTGGCGTTTGCCGTTCGTCAGTTCATCACGAAGAGTCCTGAGTGTTGCCTTTGGGAAGAAACAGGAGATCAGCAGGTTCTCGTCCATTGGGCAGTTGTTTTGCAGGCTTTTTCTCATCCATTTATGCAGGATGTGCCTTGTCATTCCAATCTGTCCGAGCGCTTGCTCGAAAAGAATCGGGAGCATTTTCTGAACATTTAATTTCCAAATCGTTGGTATGTGGGCCAGCAGTCCCAAAAGACCGATTGCAAATCCCTCGAAGCCCTCGGCTGTGGCTTCGTAAGGTGAGAAATAGACGGTATTGCCTCGCCTCGCCAGCGGTCCCGTTAGGTTTACGGAATCGAGCAAGGTAAACGTTCCCGTCAGTAGCAGGGTGGCGGGGGAGCGATTGACGAGTGAACGTACAGTTTCTGCTTTTCGTTCGAGTAGAAGACGAAGCTTTTTTTCTGTCAGATTCGGATTGACAACGAACAGACTTTTCGCCTCGTCGATGACGATAAGGCGAGTATTCCGGGACGAGATATTGGTTTTCGCACGGCGACGCAATGCGCCTGTTGTTGGGAGGGCTGCAGATGCCTCCGGGGCTATCGTGGCGCGTATTCCGGCTTCCCCAGAGTCACGATTTGTCAGTGGAAGAGTTGATTCAATTAATGGGGCATGCAATTCTTGAAGCAGGTCCATATATAGATATTTCCACTCGAATTCGCCTTCTTCTGGCATGTCAGCTTCGAGCCACGCTGCAGGTACAGATATCTTGTCTTCAGGAAATTGAAGCATGAACTTTTCATTTACTTGACTTACAAGAAGTTTGGTTAGTGCCGTTTTCCCAATTCCGCTCGGGCCAACGAGATTGACCATGTTCTGGTCAAGACCTGGGTCGATCGCATCCTTTACCGCTTTCAGTGTCTTATCGAATGCCGGATGGCTGACTATGAGATTCTTGTCGGCAAAATAATTGAGGCAAATTTCGGGTAGTGCCGAGAGTAGTTCTGGTGGATGCTTGCGTTCGACGGATTCCATGTTCATCGGAGAATCTCCCCGTAGGTGGAATCTGCTGCAGCTTGAAGTGCCTGTGCGGCCATTGCAGCGATGCGTTGGTGCTCATCATCCGCTGGTGCAGCGTCAGTCGACGAGGTGTCGGCGGATGCTGGGAGAGAAAACGCGTACGAGAGCTTTTTTCGAACCTCCGGATCATCCATGAATTCCTTGTTAGCAAGTGCCGCGGTATTCAGGCGTTCGATCAGGTCGGTAAGCTCCTCGGAAGACTTTTCGCGGGCAGCAGCTACGAATCGGTGGTCCATCAACAGATCTTCATAAACCGCGCGCAGGTAAGACGGGGGGACATTGGCGAATTCGCCAGTAAACTTGGAGCGGCAGTAAACCCACTTTCCGTCAACGTGAGCAAGAACGCATCCTGGATCAAAAGGCACCAACTTGACTGGAACCGGTCTGCCGCGAAGTGTTCTATCCGTAAGCGCTAGACCTCCGTAGCGCTCGTAGTTGACCCGAATTCCTCGTCGGTCATCAATCATGCGGGTGCCGCCACGAGCGTCTGGTAGCAACAGGTGTAGGCAATCATTAACGTCGATTAATTGGTGCGTTCTTTTGCCACCAGAAATCATTCCGTCGTTGAACACGTCTCGTGGAGGTCGCAGCCAGGCAGGGTGCGCTTGGCTGTCATAAGTACTGAAGAAAAATTCCTCAAGACCATCGTAGATTTGATAGAGAAACAGTCCAGCATGCTGCTCCGGATCTACTGAGCGAGTCATCGTGCGAACAAGTTTTGTTGCTTTGGTGTTGCCGGCAAGGTTATGAATTAGGCGTGTGTGAACAACTCCAAAAGCGCGTTCAAGCACCGCGCCATAGCGCGCTGCACTCTTTGGGCGAAACAGATGGCGAATATCTAGTACATCCATGGCCATCTTCAGTGCTTTGCTGCGAAAGTCACTTCCCCAGTCGGTTATTACTGTGTCTGGAATACGTCCGAAACGTTTGAACATGTCGTAAAGCCCCATCAACACGGAAAACGTTGATGGCGGGCGATAAGTGAGCCAGTAACCAAGGATTCGTCGGCTAAAGGCATCCATGACTAGCGTAAGCCAGACACGCGTTCTTGGTTTGCCTGAAACAATGCTAATTGGATGAATGTCCAGGAGGGTATGGTCGATATGAACCAGTTCGAATGGTCGCTGGCAATGTATGGGTGTTTCGTGTTCCAGTTGCCAGTAAGAAGGCTCTTCCTGATAGGCAACTTTGTGCCCTTGCGAGGCTTGAATGGTGTCGTTGCTTTCCTGCTTTTTCGCTCTTGCGTAGAACGCGGGGAGAGAAATCATTTTTTCTCCGTTGTTCTCGATCTCTTTTTTGATGTTATGGAAAATTTGATGCAGAGAGAGCCGAATTTTCTGCGCAAGCTCTTTCGCGATTGCAGTATCAATATTTTCACTAAGGGTTGCATCAATATGAGGTCCATGAAAGCCTCGCAGTGGTGCTTGATCGATTAGGCCAGCGATTGGCGGAAGGCCGGCGGCGGTAGCCTCGCGTTCGTTGGCGGACCAGCGAGAAATACTTCGTAGGCTGGCATTTGGAATCTGTTCAATCGGTACGCCGGATCGATATTGCTCAAGTGCTTCCCGTCGCTTGAGAGCACCACGAATCTGTTCGGTCGTGGCGTTTCGCAGTAGATTGAACTGTCGATCTTCAGGTTCGTTTCTTGACCTGGGCTTTATCGTTAGTAGGCCGCGGTTATTCAGGTGTGATAGCAGGCGCCATGGTGCCTCAAATAGTTCCCCATTCTCTCCCACCCCTACGAGCGAAGTGTTTCCAACGAACTGAACCGTGTAGTTCACTCCATCAGCAATGATTGTGCTGCCGGGTAAGATGGCACTAGGAACAAGTGGGAGACTCGGGACAGCGTTTTCTTTGCGTAAGCACGCAATGTCTCCGGTTGCGATTTGATGGGCGCGAAGGGCGTCTTGGTCACGAAATAGCAGGTAATTCTGTGTTTTAGCCAGTTCGAAGGTATCCCATTCGAAGGCGATCAAGCCGTTTGCCAAGCACCAATGGACCAAGTCGAGGTCTACTTCTTCTTGTTCAAGGAGTTCGTCGAGCGTGCAGTAAGCGTTTGTACAGAAATAGCTTGTAACTAGCGTTGAGGTCGGCTCGTATGTTTGAGCCGCCTTTCGAGTTAAATAGGAAATCAGCCAACGCTGGTTGAGTGTTCGAATGCGCGGAATTTCATCGTCAAATCGTACAGAATATGTAGCGCCTAATCGTCGTGCTGTTTCCTCTGCGCAAGGGGAAGAAACTCTTCCGCTGTCTGACACGTAGCGACCTGGATGAGAATCCGTTAGGCGATCCCTTTTGCTGGCTGGTTTCCATTCGTCGATGCAAAGCCCCTTTGATTTTCGAAGGACCATGAAGTCTGGCGGCGTTGTGGTGCGAACGTGCTTGCCATCGGGTTTGATGTAGTCCAAAGAAAGCTTTGGCGCTTGTGCTGAGTAGGCTAATACGTCTGGATCGAAGATGTAGTCGAGCAAAGCACGAGCTTCTGCAGTGTCGCTTTCCACCGAAAAACTGGTTCCCATCTTTGGGCACGGATTGTTGCTGGTAGCGTTACGTGTTCCACCCTGAATCTTGCGAGAAGGGCCAGTAAGCGCTTTTTCGATGTATTCACGACCCTCTGTTGGGAGTGCGTGGAGATCGACGAACGAAGCCAGAACGGCCTTGGAAAAAATCTGAAACGACATCCTATGGTCCTTGCTTGTGGACAAAAACAGTCCCTCTCCAGGCGAAACATGCAGTTTCGTGGAGCCCTAAAGGTTGACGGGGTACGAGCAAGGGGGGAATACTGAGATTGCGAAGGGCTCGGTTTTTCCGTGCTCGCGGGGGCCGTGCGAATGCACGGCTTTCGTTTTTCTACATGTTGATCTCCTGCTTAGTAGTGGACGTAAGCGCAGTCAATATTGAGTAAATAGCGTTAGCAGCGCTGACATCTAGGTAAGGAACGCTTCCTACAAGTAATTCAAGTAGTCCTGCATTGGGGAGACTGGTGGCGTTTCCGCGGATTGCGCGCGATATGCGACTGACCGCAGCGGACCTTCGAATTTGTTGCTCTTCCATTGGTGTTGCTTCAAGGGCCCGGACAAGCCGGGTTAAGGTTTCGGCAGATGGCGGAGCACGCCGATCACATTCAATAGCAGCAAGATAAGACGGGTCTATTCCAACGCCATAAGCGACTTGCTTTTGCAGCAGCTGGTGGCGCTTCCTGGTACTGACGAGCACCTTGGCGAAATCTAACTGGGCTAATGGTCGGCGAGGGAGATGATCGCATTCATTCAAGAAGTGGTATCGCTTGACAATGGTTGTACATTTTTCAAGCTTATTGCCCTATGGCTATCTGTCAATGAGGCAATAATTATGCAAAATGGATTGTTTCTAGGGGAGGTGCAAAAAATGCGCATCTTCCGAAAAAATTTTGCGTTAGATGCACAAATCCAATTTTTCCTAGAACTAAATAAATGCTGTTTGTTGCAAAATAACGACATGTTTGCGTTGGTAATACCAACCGTTATTGGGCTTAATGATTCGTTTGAGAAAGTTGGTGCGATTCAGAAGTTTTTCATTTGGTATCTCCAACTGCCGAATTCTGCAGATCTCGTATGACGTCAGCCAAATGTCAAGGATATTTGTGTTGAACCTTCGACCAGGGGGAAATGAGTCTGGCTGCTCAGAGGCCGCGATCATCGGAATCCCGATCGTTCGATTGCCCATCATCAAAGTTATACAAAAATGTTATCGAAGTTAGAGTGTAACTTCGAGCCAGACGTCTCTTGCACAGCATCAATAGACACAGATTTACGGGAGAATATATAAGACCACGATCCAGCTTTATCGAGCCGGATGTGCTGCACAGTTAGCAGAAAATGAAAAGCCGCTCAGATGAGCGGCTTTTTGGTATGCGGCACCCTTTTTCTACCCAACAATTTTGCAAGCAGCACCACATTCAGGCTGCGCCAGAAGGTTGTCGTTCCACTTGCCATCTGCGTATGTTCTCAAATAGGGCATTTTTCCGGTTACCCGAACTACGCCGATTTGCGCTCGTTTTCCAGTCTGCTTATCGACGGTGTAATACCCCTCGGTTTTTGCCTCAATTCGCTTAATCGCTTCTTCACGCGTCAGACGCCATTGAATGGTGGTATTTCCGATATGCGTGATGTGCTCGTGAGGGCTGTTGCGGTTCGGCTTCGTAACGCAGTTGACTTCAAACTCTTCCATCTCAATTCTCCATAAATTCGCATCATTAACAATGATGCAGTAAATAAATGGTACTTGCGCTTTTTCGAAAGCGCAAGCAAAATTT
Organism: Azonexus sp. GW821-FHT04F04; assembly: GCF_059420025.1. Taxonomy (NCBI): domain Bacteria; kingdom Pseudomonadati; phylum Pseudomonadota; class Betaproteobacteria; order Rhodocyclales; family Azonexaceae; genus Azonexus; species Azonexus sp. GW821-FHT04F04. The sequence continues at coordinate 41,578 of NZ_JBWKSX010000008.1, forward strand.
GCATCATCATGATTGATGCAAAACTATGATTGAAATTCTTCAATATATGGCCGACGTTTTGCCAGGGCATCCCTTTCGCGGCAGCATCGCTGAAATCCCTGGCGGAAATGCTCGTGCTCTTCAAATGCGAGATATCGGCTCAGATGGCCAGGTGAACTGGAATGGCATGGTTCAAACGCAGGTCGAAAGTCGCCGGGAACCTGATTGGCTACAGGTTGGCGACATCGTGTTTGCCGCACGAGGTCAGAGAAACTACGCGGTATGTTTGAGTGAAGTACCGTTTTCCGCCGTCTGTTCCCAGTATTTTTTCCTTTTGCGATGTCGAGGAGAGGCCTTGCTGCCAGAGTTTCTCGCCTGGCAGATCAATAGCCTTCCTTGTCAGCGATATTTTGCTAGTAGCGCCGAAGGCACTGATCAGTTGAGCATCCGTCGTCCCGTACTGGAGGCTTTGTCAATCGCAGTTCCCTCACTCGCTGATCAACGTCGCATTGTTGAACTTGAGCGCTGCGCTCAGGCTGAACGCAGCGCGCTGGAAAACCTTATCCAGAATCGCCAGAGGCAACTCGATGCCTTGGCTCTGCAACTCTTCACGTCCCATTCCTAATTCGAAAAGCCCCATGACCGTCACTCCGATCAATCAAGACACCATCAACGCTGCCGTCTGGTCTGCCTGCGACACCTTCCGGGGCACTGTCGATCCCAGCATCTACAAGGACTACGTCTTGACCATGCTGTTCCTGAAATACATCTCCGATGTCTGGCAGGACCATTACGAGGTCTATGCCAAGGAACACGGCGACCATCCCGAATTGATTACCGAGTTGCTCAAGAACGAGCGTTTCGTGTTGCCGCCGAACGCCAATTTCTATGCTTTGCACAAAGCGCGTCACCAGCCTGGCAATGGAGAGCGTATCGACAAGGCTTTGCACGCCATTGAGGAAACCAACATTACCAAGCTGCGCGATGTGTTCCAGGACATCAGCTTCAATTCCACCAAGCTGGGCGACGAGGCGCAGAAGAACGATATCCTGCGCCACCTACTTGAGGACTTCGCCAAGCCGGAACTCAACCTGCGGCCGAGCCGCATCGGCCTGCTCGACGTCATCGGCAACGCCTACGAATTCCTGATCAAGAACTTTGCTTCGACTAGTGGCAAGAAGGCTGGTGAGTTCTACACCCCGCCGGAGGTCTCGCAACTGATGGCGCTGCTGGTCGACCCGCAGGAAGGTGACGAAATCTGCGATCCGACCTGTGGTTCCGCCTCTCTGCTCATGAAGTGCAGCCAGTTGATCCGCCAGCGCAGCGGCGGCAAGAAATATGCGCTGTTTGGTCAGGAAGCCATTGGCAGCACCTGGGCGCTGGCCAAGATGAACATGTTCCTGCACGCGGAGGACAATCACCGCATCGAATGGGGCGACACCCTGCGCAATCCCAAGTTGCTCGATGGCAACGGCCAACTCAAATTGTTCGACATCGTCGTCGCCAATCCCCCGTTCTCGCTGGAGAAATGGGGTTTTGAGAATGCCGAAGCCGATCCCTACAAGCGTTTCCGCCGTGGTGTGCCGCCTCGCACCAAGGCTGACTACGCCTTTATCCTGCACATGATTGAAACTATGAAGCCGAGCAGCGGACGCATGGCGGTGGTTGTGCCCCATGGCGTGCTGTTCCGGGGGGCTGCCGAAGGGCGTATCCGTAAGGCCTTGATCGACGAAAATCTGCTTGAAACAGTCATCGGTCTACCGGAAAAACTCTTCTACGGCACCGGCATCCCCGCCGCCATTCTCGTCTTCCGCAAGAACAAGAAGGACAACAAAGTCCTGTTCATCGACGCCAGCCGGGAATACCAGGATGGCAAGAACCAGAACCAGCTACGCGACGCCGACCTACAGAAAATCCTCAATGCCACGGTCAACCGGAAAAATCACGAAAAATACGCATATCTCGCCAGCGTCGCCGAGATTGCCGAGAACGACTACAACCTCAACATTCCCCGTTATGTGGATACCTTCGAGGAAGAGGCCGAAATCGACCTGATGGCCGTGCGCGCCGAGCGCGAAAAGCTCAAGGCCGAACTGGCGGTGCTGGAAGAGAAGATGGCCGGGTACTTGAAGGAGTTGGGCTATGAGTGAGTCAGGCGATCAAGCACGCGCCGAACTGGTCATCTATGCAACCGATGACGGCGCGGCGCAGTTCTACCTGCGTGCGGAAGGCGGCACCGTCTGGCTGAGCCAATTGGAACTGGCCGAACTGTTCCAGACCAGCAAGCAGAACGTCAGTCTGCACATCAAGAACATTTTGGGCGACGGGGAGTTGCTGGCCGAAGCAACTGTCAAGGAATACTTGACAGTTCAAACTGAAGGACGCCGCCAGGTCGAGCGCTCCATCCAGCTCTACAACCTTGATCTCATTCTTGCTGTTGGCTATCGCGTCCGTTCGCCGCGCGGCATCCAGTTCCGCCAGTGGGCCAGCACTCACCTCAAGGAGTTCCTCATCAAAGGCTTCGCCATGGATGACGAGCGCCTCAAGAACCCCGGTGGCTGGGACTATTTCGACGAGTTGCTGGATCGCATCCGGACAATTCGTGCCTCGGAAACTCGTTTCTATCAGAAGGTGCGCGAGCTCTTCTCGCTCTCCAAGGACTACAAGGACAATCGCGAAGCCACCGACCTCTTCTTTGCCGAAGTCCAGAACAAGCTGCTCTTCGCCGTCACCGGCAAAACTGCCGCTGAAATCGTCGTTGACCGCAGCGATCCGACGCAAGCCAACATGGCCCTGAAAACCTGGAAAGCCGGACGGGTGCGCAAGGCCGACGTGATCGTCGCGAAGAACTACCTGGAACTTGAAGAAGTCGATGAACTCAACCGCCTGATCACCATGTTCCTGGATTTTGCTGAAGACCGCGCCCGCCGCAGGCAGCAGATCACCATGGACGACTGGCGGCAGTTCACCGCCAATTTCCTCGCCTTCAACGAACGTGCGCTGCTCAAGGGCGGCGGCAGCATCAGCCGCGAAAGCATGGTCAGAATTGCCCACGAACGCTATGAAAGCTTCGATGCTCAGCGACGCCGGGCGGATGCCTTGCGGGCCGATGCCGAGGACATGGCCGAACTGGAGGCGATTGAAAAGTGCTTGCCCAAGGGAGGCAAGGATGTTGCCTGAGGGGTGGAAGCGAACAAGTGTCGGAGAGGCTTGCGAGATAAGGAATAACCTTCGATTTCCGCTCAGTGCTGAGCAGCGCTCTGGAATGATGGGAATTTATCCTTACTTTGGCCCGACGGGGATTCTCGGCTATCTGGACCATTTCCGGATTGACGAACAATTCGCGCTAATTGGTGAGGACGGAGATCACTTCCTGAAATTTAGGGAGCGAGAAATGACGGTCTTTTTCCAAGGGAAGGCCAACGTAAACAATCACGCCCATATCATTGGAAATTCGAAGTGCTGTTTGGCTAAGTGGTTTTTCTACTCTTTGATGCATCGTGATTTGACACCGGTGATCTCGCGCCAAGGTGTTGGTCGTTACAAGCTGACAAAAGCAGGTCTTGAGCAAATTGAGTTGCTATTGCCTCCGCCAGAAGAGCAGAGGCAGATTATTCGGCTGTTGGATACGTGGAATGAAGCAGCAGCCACCACCGAAAAACTCCTAGCCAACAGCCGTCGGCAGAAGCAGGCGTTGATGTGGGGCTTGCTTTCCGGCAAGCGCCGTTTCGATTCTCCCTCCGGGTCTTGGCAATACGTCGATTTCGATGATGTTTTCGAGCGCGTGACGCGGAAGAACTCAATCTGCAACGACAACGTGCTGACCATTTCCGGCCAGCATGGACTGATTAGCCAGCGCGACTACTTCAACAAGAGCGTCGCGAGCGAAAACCTGTCCGGCTACACCTTGCTGGAGCGGGGCGATTTCGCCTACAACAAGAGCTATTCGGCCGGCTATCCAATGGGCGCCATCAAGCCCTTGCAGGCTTACGACGCAGGCGTGGTTTCCAGTCTCTACCTTTGTTTTCGTTTGCGTTCCGATGTCGATGCTGATCTCGATTTCTTCCGCCATTACTTTGAAGCGGGGCTGCTGAACGAGGAGATTTCCGGCATTGCCCAGGAAGGGGCGCGCAATCACGGCTTGCTGAATGTCAGCGTGACCGACTTCTTCAAGCTCCGGCTGCACATTCCGCCGGCGCCGGTGCAGCGCAAGATTGCCGAAGCCATCAACGTCGCGGAAGCCGAAGAGCGTTGGTTTGAGCAGGAACTGATCCGATTTCAGGCGGAAAAACGTGCCCTGATGCAGCAACTCCTGACCGGCAAGCGCCGCATCCGTCTTCCCGACCACGAAGCGGTGGAGGCCTAAATGAGCGCCGTCCCGCAAACCCGTGAGCAAGTCAGCACCCACATTCCCGCCCTTCATCTGCTATGCAATCTTGGCTGGAATTTCCTGTCGACCGCAGCCTGTCTGGCCTTGCGCGGCAGTACCCGCGAGGTGGTCTTGCGGCCCCGGCTGGTCGAGGTTTTGCAGACTCGCCGCTTCGAGTACAAGGGGGCCTGGTATCCGCTGTCGCCTTCCGGCATTGAGCAGATCGTCCGCGAGTTGTCGGCGCTGAGCCTGACAGAAGGGTTGCTGCCGGCCAATGAGCGGCTATATCAGAAGCTGGCTTTGGGTATTACCGTCACTGAGTTCATGCCGGATGGCAAGAAGCATCAGCCGACCATCGCCGTCATCGACTGGGCCGAGCCGGCGGCCAATCGCTGGGAGGTGACCGAGGAACTGGAGGTGCTGTCTACCCACGGTACGCATAGCCGGATTCCCGATCTGGTCTGTTACGTCAATGGCTTGCCGCTGGCGGTGATCGAGGCGAAGCGGCCGGAGAGCGGTAAAGCCGAGAAAGCGACGGTCGACGAGGGGATCAGCCAGAATTTGCGTAACCAGCGGAACGACGAGATTCCGCAGCTTTTCGCCTACGCCCAGTTGCTGCTGGCGGTAAACCATAGCGAAGGGCGCTACGGCACGACCTTTACGGCGGCGAAGTTCTGGGCGCGCTGGCGGGAGGAGGAGTTTTCCGACGGCCAACTGGCGGCGTGGAAGAACCAGCCTTTGTCGGCGGCGACTCACGCCGCGCTGTTTGCCGACAAACCTTCGCGCTTACGCCATCACTTCGAGCAATTGTGGGCGCAGCCGTTGTTGCCGACCGAGCAGGACCGGCTGCTGGTGGCCTTGCTGACGCCGGCCCGGCTGCTCGAGTTCCTGCGTTTTTTTGTGCTGTTCGACCGCAAGGTCGGCAAGGTGGTGGCGCGTTACCAGCAGTTTTTCGGCATCCGCGCCTTGCTCAAACGCATCCAGCAGCGCCGGCCGGATGGTGGGCGGGAGGGCGGCATCGTCTGGCACACGACGGGCTCGGGCAAGAGTTTCACGATGGTTTTTCTGACCAAGGCGCTGGTTGTCCATGAGGATCTGAAAGCCTGTCGGGTGGTGGTGGTGACCGACCGGGTCGATCTGGAAGACCAGTTGGCGCGCAATTTCATCAGCAGCGGCGCTTTTGGCTCGGCCATCGCCACCAAGAAGGAGGGCGAGAAGGCGCGGGCGCAGACCGGGCGGCAACTGGCCAAGCGCATCGGCCAGGGCGCCGAGCGCATCATTTTCACGCTGATCCACAAGTTCGCCACCGCCTCGCGCCAGCCGGAGTGCTACAACCCGTCGCCGGATCTGATCGTGCTGGTCGATGAAGGCCACCGCAGCCACGGCGGCGAGACGCATGAGCGGATGAAGAAATCGCTGCCGCTGGCGTCTTACGTGGCTTTTACCGGCACGCCGTTGTTGAAGAAAGAGAAAGCCGCCAACAAGTTCGGCCCCATCGTCCATGCCTACACGATGCAGAAGGCGGTGGAGGATGAAACGGTGGCGCCGTTGCTCTACGAGGAACGGGTGCCCGAGCTGACCATCAACGAGGAGGCGGTGAATCACTGGTTCGAGAAGATCACGGCCGGGCTTTCCGAGGCGCAGAGCGCCGACTTGAAGAAGAAATTCGCCAACAAGCGGGCGATTTACGGCGCTGCCAACCGTATCGAGCTGATCGCTTGGGACATTGCCAGCCATTTCAGCGAGAACATCAAGAAGCTGGGCCTGGGCTTGAAAGGCCAGGTGGCGGTGTTCAGCAAGCTGGATGCGATCCGCTACCAGGGCTATCTCGACGATACCGGACTGGTCAGCAGCGCCATCGTGATTTCGGCGCCGGATAGCCGGGAAGGCAATCTGGAAGTCGATGAAAGCAAGCTGCCCGAGGTGCAGAAATGGTGGAACGCAAACGTCGGCAATGATCAGGAAGGCTACGAGCGACGGGTGCTGGACGGTTTTGCCGGGGATGGCGAGCCCGACCTGTTGATCGTCGTCGACCGGCTGCTCACCGGCTTCGACGAGCCGCGCAATACGGTGCTCTACATCGACAAGCCGCTCAAGGAACACAACCTGATCCAGGCCATCGCCCGCGTCAATCGTCTGCACGAGGCCAAGCGCTACGGGATCCTGGTTGATTACCGGGGCATCCTGAAGGAGCTGGATACCGCGGTGAAGGCTTATCAGGATCTGGAGGCGCGCACCCAGGGTGGCTACGATCTGGCCGACATCGAGGGGCTTTATCAGCAGTTCAGCAGTGAGTACAAGCAGTTGCCTGGCTTGCATCAGGACCTGTGGGTGATCTTTGCCGACGTGAAAAACCGGCGTGATCTGGAGCAATACCGCCACGTGTTGATGCCGAAGTACGCCGAGGATGAGGAGGGCCAGAGCTACGATACCCGCCAGAAGGTGCGCGATGATTTTTACGCGGCACTGACCAAGTTTGGCCTGTGCCTACAAACGGCGCTGGCTTCACGCAGCTTTTATGAGGATCACACCTTTTCGGAAGCCAAGTTGGCGACTTACAAGGAAGACCTGCGCTTCTTCACCAGCCTGCGCCAGATTGCCCGGCGGGATGCGCTGGAAACGGTCGATTACAGCGTTTACGAAGAGCAGATTCGCCGCATGGTGGATAAGCAGGTGATCGGTAAGGAAGTGCGCGAGCCGGAGGGGGTCTATGTCGTCCACAAACTGGGCGGTGACGATCCGGAGAACTGGAGTGAGGAAAAGACCCGCAACGAGACGGACATGATCCGTACCCGCCTGAAAAAGACCATCGAGCAGGACTTGGCCGATGATCCCTATGCCCAGAAGGTGTTTGCTGATCTCTTGAAGGAAGCGATTGCTGCGGCAGAGGCAATGTTCGAACACCCGGTGAAGCAGTACGCGCTATTCAAGAAATTCGAGGAGCAGGTTGAAAGCCGCGAGTTGGATGGCGTGCCCGATGTGTTTGCGGGCAACGCGCACGCTCGGGCCTATTTCGGGATTTTCCGGATGGTGTTGGGTGAGGGGGACTTTGTCCTGGGTGAAGAAGGGGCGTATGTCGAGGAAGCCCGTTTGATTGACCAGATCGTCCGCGATGCGGTGGCTGAGAATTCGCTGAATCCACAAAATATCGAGGCGGCGATCCGCAAAGCGCTACTCCCCCGTTTGTTCGGGTTGATGGGACTGGAACGAGCGAAAAGCGTAATCGAGCAGGTGATTCAGGTGACCCGCGTCGGCTTGAGTCGCGGCGGCTTCTGATATGCAGCGCAGCATCCGGTATGGCGATGCGCGCATCGCCTTTGCCATTCACTTTGTGCCAAAGCCACGTCGTCGAATCACTATTCACGTGCTGCCGGAAGGTTCGATCCGTGTCGATGCGCCGGAGGATGCAACTCCGGAGACGGTGATTGACGCTGTGCGGCGGCGTGCCCGCTGGTTGTGGAACGAACTTGAAGCCCGGCGCGAACGCTGCCTGCATGTCCTGCCGCGTGAGTACGTCAGCGGCGAGAGCCACTTCTACCTGGGCCGGCGCCATATGCTGAAGGTGGAACTGGCGGATGGGGAGAAAACCAGCGTCAAATTGTTGCGTGGCAAGTTGCTGGTTACTGTGCCGCGCCGCGATTCCTCATTGGTTCGTTCGGCGCTGGAGGATTGGTATCGGCAGCGGGCTCGGGAGGTTTTTGCCCGACGGTTAGCGGAGCTTGCCCCGCACTTACCTTGGTTATCAGCGGCGCCGAGCTTCCGTTTGCTGAACATGCGCACCCAGTGGGGGAGCTGCTCGCCATCCGGCGAACTCGTGCTTAACCCGCAGTTGGTGAAGGCCCCGCGGATCTGCATCGATTATGTGATCTATCACGAGTTATGCCATCTGCGAGAGCATAACCATAGTCCGGAGTATTATCGCCTGCTTGAATCTGTCATGCCTGACTGGGCCTCGCACAAGGAGATGCTCGATAGTCTGGCGGAAGTGCTACTGAATCGATAGGGATCTGATTGTGAGCGATATCAAGCTGTTTCGTTTTTCTTCAGGCAATGCAGAGGAACTGGCTGGAAAATCGGCAGCCGTTGAGAAGACATTGCAAAATCTTATCGAGTCGCAGATGGATGCATTCCTTGGTGTGCGCTTCCTCGCTTCCGAGTACGGCACGGGCGCCAAGCATCGCGGGCGAATTGATTCCCTTGGGCTGGACGAGAATGGTTGCCCTGTGATCATCGAATATAAGCGCCACAGCAACGAAAACGTGATCAACCAAGGCTTGTTCTACCTTGATTGGCTGCTGGATCACAAAGCCGATTTCCGCTTCCTGGTGATGGAAAAGCTCGGTAAGGATGAAGCGGACAAAATCGAGTGGAGCGGTACTCGCCTACTTTGCATTGCAGCTAATTTCACTCGTTACGACGAGCATGCTGTAGCGCAGATAAATCGCAATATAGAGCTGATCCGTTACAAGTTGTTTGGCGATGACCTGTTGTTGTTCGAGTTGGTCAATGGCGCGAGCGCTACTAGCACGCAGGCGACTTTTGAGATCGATGAGCAGGTTTCGGATATCAAGCCAGTGAAGGCGCCTGCGGCATCAACCTTGGCTATGAAAACGCACGCCGACCAGATCGCCACCGCTTCGCCAGAACTCCTGGCGCTGTTTGAACAGACACGTAGCTTCATCCTCGCCCAAGGCGACGACATCATCGAGAAACCCCTGAAGCTCTACGTGGCATTCCGTCGTTTGAAGAACTTTGTTTGCCTTTCGATGACCTCCAAGCAGGATCCCCGCATTATCTTGACGCTGAAGCTTGATCCGGCAACTGTCGAACCCGAAACGGGATTCTTGCGGGATGTCACCAACATCGGTCACTGGGGAACAGGCGATCTGGAGGTTGTGCTGCGAAAGCCGGCAGACTTCGAGAAGGCAAAAGCCCTGATCGAGCGGGCCTACCAAGAGAATTAAAGGACTCTGACTAATTCGTGACGACTATCGTTGAAAGACTACTTCTGAAGATCGAAAACTATGATCGGTGAGATTCATTCGGCCCTGAACGTTGGCGAAAAGCTCTGGAAGTTCATCGGATTTCTCCGAAAAATAAAAACGCCCCAAGCTGAATCTGTGAGCAGCCGATTTGTTCGGTTGTTTGAGTGTCACAACGTCCATCGCAATCAGATTCCACGCTTTTTTGGTCACGGTTTGACGGTTAAGGACGTGCATGACGATCTGTCACTCCTCAGTAAGCTCGATGAACCCCTGCTAGATGCAGCCTGCGAACGGTTTGGTGTGCGCAGAGAGTGGTTGGATGGGGCGGAGTCCCAAGTCTACGCATGTCACGACTTTTACAAAAAATCAGGGGATGTGCTGCCGTTCTTGAATCAACTCAGGGAGGGTAATCCGGAGGGAACTTTGGACGGTATGTTGATAGCACCAGAAGATGGTGAAGGCTATGCTCTTGTCGTCTTGAGTGAGAAGATTGGCGAGATTGGGAATAAGGCGATCTATCGATTCCATCTGTGCAATAACTGGGTGTTTGATTACTGGAAATCGCGAGCTTGCCTGACTGCGTTTGTTGCGATCTGTTGGAAAAATGGCGTGCACATCCGGGGGACTTACCTACCGGAAAAAGAAATCGAACGGATTGCTTGGGGAGAGGCCTTGGTCGGCACGGAGGAAGGCGAACCAGCAATTCGTGGCGCTAGGCTCTGGGATCCCGAAGACATGGCTCTGAGGCCAGATGTGTTTCTTTCGGGAGTTGATTCTGAACAGGATCAATTTGGATTCAAAGCCGCCTTACGGCTATGGCTCGATCTTGAACAGCAAGGCTATATGAGTACAGGTCTGGCGATGTACTCCAAAGAAGCAATTCGATCCACTTTTGAGCAAAAACTCGCAGAATTTTCAGCTTAAACTGGCAAGAACTACTCTTGGGAAATTTGGAAGCCCCTATCTCTCGTCAGCAGATGGTAATTCACTGTAAAACGATAGCGAAACAATCTGGGCGTGTCCGTACGATGGCTTATGGAAAGCCATATGTGCTCCGGCCAATGCATTTCCTGTGGCCAAGGTCAGTAGCCATGTGAATTCTTGATTGGTTAGGTGGGCAACAACATCGACCCGCTCCCGAAGAGAAATAATCGAGCCAACACTTGGCTCAATGTGTTGGGCAATTGTTACTTTCTCGGAAGGAAAGATTGAGCCATGCACCTGGGTGAGTCCTTTGATCGGTTCATCGAGTGTTCCAAAGAATTCAATGCACTGAAGGGTTCTCCGCTCAGGTGGCAAGCCGCGTGGCTTATCAATGGAGAAGTGCATACCAAGAGACCAACGATCAATGGTCATGTACCGGGCAAATATTTCAGTTTGCCGCGCTCGCTTGCTTGTTCGTTTTTGAACCATCTTGTCACCCACACGGTTGGCTATTTGGTTAGCTGGCCGCCGTACTGATCAACAATTGACATAAACCCCACACTGAATGCCTGAAAACCCAGTTGAGCGGTGTGCTCGTTGTAGTTTCGATGTTGATGGTGATGCCCATGAAACGCCAACTTCACGCGCATCGATTGCGCTAGGCCCGTCATCGCTTGGAAGCCATGTTGATGGCAATCCGGCGCTTCGTGGCTCACCAGGATGTCAGCCTGTTGGCCATATAGATTTAACCAGTCATCGTAGAAGATTGTTGAGGAATGCTTGCGTAGCAGACCATCCCGACTGATCTGCTCAATAGTTGGACGCTCCAAGTGCAGTCGGTTTGGGCGTTTTGAATTTTGGCTGGCAATCAGTGCCGGCCAGTTGCGGATCTCCGGTACGTTCTCGCTATCAGGGTTCCAAATCTGCCCCCGGAAAACCCCGCCTAGCCCGGCGACCTTGAAACCTGCGATGGTTGTAACTTTGCCGTGCAGGTTTCGCTCTTGGAACAACTTGTCGCCATAAAGATTCAGGTAGTTTTCTGCGCTGTCAGTGTCATGGTTACCGGGAATAAAGTAAGCCGGAATCCCATTGTTTTCCAGATCGCTAATGCAATCGGAGAAAGAGCTCTGGCACTCTAGATCCCCGAGAAAAATCACGGCAGCCGGGGTTTCCCCGGTATGCTTTACAGTTTCCATGACGTGATCGAAGTTGCCATGGTTGTCGCCTAGCATCCAGATTAGCGGCTTAATCACCTTCTCCTCCATGGATCAAGGCAACTAGAGGGAGGAAGGCCCACAGTTCGCATCTTTGATAGCCGTATCGGTACTTCCTCCGGTAGCCCTTTAACTGCTCCCGGGTGTCGCGATCGCACACAATGATCTCCATGGCTTGCTGGTTCATGACTTTCTACCAAAAATCGCCTGATGTTTTTCGCGTTGAGTATCTGCAATCAGCTTCAGTCGGCGAGCATCGTAGAGCGCATGATGAATCATGCCGGGATGCTGCTCCCAAAAGGCATTCTCAACGTCGACAAGTGCACGCTGGATCTCGATCTGATCTGATCGAACCCAAACCTGCCCTTGGACCTTGGCAGGGAAGGTTGAAAACTCGGCATAGCAGTAGCTGTGAATGATGTGCCAATCGACCGAGTGATCCGATATAAGCTGGATCGGCTCTTTAAATCGCTCCAGCCAGTTGCAGAAACGCCACGCAAAATGCGTCGAAGGCATCCGTTCAGGAATCTTGTCGCCTTTTCCCAAAAGCGGGAGCACGGTTTCGACTACGAAGGGTGAGCAGTCCTCATGCAGAAAATCCGTAATCTCCACGTACCATTCTTCGCCGCATTCTGTAACGAACCCGGCCGAAATCATGTCCCAATCGACGTTTCCGTCGAGGCTCGTAAATTCAGTGTCGTAATAGATTCTCATGGCTGGCATCGTGCAATCAGGACTTCCATGTGCTCAGGCTTCAAGCCCGTGATGTGGTCGATTGCAATCAGGTTCGTGCAGTTGGGTGAGAAGTATTCCTTGAAGTCATCCAGGGCGAGCCACGGCCGATGGTTCTGGCCGTTGCCGAGTAGCCATAGCTTGATTTCGGTTTCCCGCCGATAGCATTGCGTGATGTTGGCGCCGCGCTCAGACACCATGCTAGGCGTGGTGCCAATAAAGCGGCCGGCATGCTGTTCGCCACCGCCGGCAGTCACGAACTCGATCAGTTCATGGACTGGATGAATCTCGCGCCAGCTTGTCGAAAATACGACCTCGATGTGCGGGCAGGTATCGAGCAATTGCCAGATCAGGTGCCGGGCTGAAAATAACGCAGCGCCCCGAGCGAAATCCGGATGCAGTACGCCGTCGAAATCAAGGAAGAGAACGGGCGACTTAGACATCGAGTACCAGCCAAGGATTGAAGTTGTTGATAAGCGCCTCTCCACCGAAACGGTCGCCGTATCCTTTTGGATTGCACACCACCTGAACCCCATTCACTTTGTATTCACACGCTTGGTGAATGTGACCATGAACCCAAAAATCGATGCGGTCGGGCGTCCAGAAGGCTTCATTTGTCCAGTCATTGGCATAGGCGGGGTTCAATTCGTCTTTGCACTTCCGCCGCCATTCAGGAATTGATAAAGGGCTGGGCGCATGATGCGAAATGACGACAGTTTTCCCGGCGAAGGGCGTCGCAAGCTCGCGGCGCAACCAGTCACGGGTTTCCTCGTTGATCCGGATCAGATCGGATGGGATCAACTTGCGATACTTGGTTGTCGCCCGGATCTTCGTGTAATCACTCATCACCCGCTCGGCGTCCAGAGCCGAATACAGCCGTTCGCCATGGATAGAGAAGTCCGTCCATGACGTCGCACCAAGGAATTTAACCTCACCGATCACGATGCTTTCACGTTCCAAAACGGTCACTTGGCCTTTGGTTTTCGCGGCTTCCGAACGCATTTTGGAAAGCGTCTTGTCGAGGTGGCCAGAATAAAATTCATGGTTGCCAGGCACGTATAAAACTGGAACGCCGAAGTTGTCGGCCGCCCACTTGATGCCACGGGCCTTGGTGTGGATATCGCCGGCCAAAATGACCAAGTCGACCGGCAGCACCTGGGGCTGAAAGGGGTAAAGCTCAATGTGCACATCCGATAGAAGCTGGATTCGCATAACGATCTCTCGCTTGATCGAGTATGCACGCGTGCATACTAACCTATTGATTAAATGGTTGTATTCTGCAGCGAATGGGTGTTTTTGCATACCGATAGGTAGGAAATTCCTTTTCCAAGGCCGTTTGCCCCAGAAGCAGTCTTCGAGCTAATGAGGCAACTTGACCCAGTTCGGCTTCGTTTCTGACTTCCAGTGGAACTATTGGCCGGTATTCGCCAAAAGGATGCAAAACGGATGTCGAAGTCGAAGAATAGAATCATAGTTCGATCACCAAGTCTGGCCGAAAGCCATTGTCAGCGCGCACGCGCTCACTTGGATATCCCAGCTGATTTGAGATTACACGACATCCGTTTTCTGCCTCGAAGTCGGTATTGCCATGCGTGTGCCCATAGCACCAGGCAGCGATACGGTACTTGGCCATCAACCAGGAAAGATCCGTGACGAAGTAAGGCGAGAAATCGCTCCCTTCGAATTTCGGCTCTACGCATCCACGGTGCGGGGCAAAATGCGTGATGACCACCGTCTTGCCATCGAATGGTTTCGCAAGCTCGGTATCGAGCCAGTGCACGGCCTTTCGATGGAGTGCTAATGTATCTCGTGGCTCAAGGCGAACAGCACCATGCGCTTGGATCATCCAATAGTCATTGATGTTTCGCTTGGCGATGGCCATATAAGCCTCAACTTTATCGGCTCCATATAGATCAAAGGCGCTCCATAGCGTGCAGCCGAGAAAGCGAACGCCGCCGGTTTCGATTACGCGTTTCTCCATGAACTGAACCCCCGACTGTTCCCACTTGGGCTGGCGCAGCTGATCGAGCAGGCCGAGATGCGCGTCGTAATACTCATGATTGCCCGCCACGTAAAACACAGCAGGGGAAGCGGTTTCCTGATGAAACGCTCCGGCCGCCCATGCCAGACCATGCGTGTGACTTGCTATGTCGCCAGCAAGGATCACAACGTCGACATCGAGCGCGGGCGGCCCCCACAAGCCGAGACCAAGATGTAAATCGGAATAGAGCGCAAACTTCATAGGAATCCCATTCTTTGCCCAATTTCGTCTGGCAAATTTAAATCGTCGTTTGTGATTTGACGGTCCTGGATCAAAGCCCGACCGGCAGCCTGGCGAAGGATCTGCTGTACGCCTCTCAAATCAATGCCCCGGTTCTCTGCAATCTGGTTCAGGATTTCATTGCTGAAAGTCACGCCATAGCGTTCCTCGAAGCCGGCGGCAATGCGGCTTACAACCTGAAAACGTTGCTCCAGCGTTGGCGGCAGAATTTCGATCATGCGCATGCGCGAGCACAACGGTCCGGGGATGTCATGAATCTCGTTAGCCGTGGCAACAAAGATAATCCGGCTCGCATCGAACTCGAGCTCCAGGCATTCATCACGAAAATGTCGTGCCGAATCGGGTTCGAGAAGGTCGAGCAGAGTCGGGATCACCGGAAACCGGGGATCGGAACCCATCTTGTCGATCTCATCCAGCAAAACCACGGGTGCGGCACTCTCTCCCCGGGCCAGAAGTTTGGCGATTCTGCCTGGCCGGGTCGTTCCCCAACCCCGTGAAACGCCACAGAGCTCAAAAGCTCCCGATGCTGCGCCCATGGATAGCTTGTCAAAACCGACGCCGAGAATCGCCGCGAGCTGGGAAACGAAGCGCGTTTTGCCAATCCCTGGTGCTCCGTACAAGAGCATGGGGGTCACTCGGAATTCATCGGGTGGGCCAGATAGTGCCAGCGCCAATTCTGAAGCCAACGCTTCCGCCGCCAAAGCAAGGTTCGGCATTTCGCTCACCACATTTTGAAGATGATCCCGAATATGGGACAGCGTCACATTGCCTGACAGCGCATGTCGATAGCCGTCATCGCGTTTTGCATCTTCGAGCGTCGGCAGGATCTGACCGGATTTCTCATCACCATCAGCCTTGACCGTTTTGGTCGCTCGGTCAATCGACTCTCGATTGAAAACAGGGACGAGAGGCGTCGTGCCAACTGGGGCTGGTTCAGGAATGCACGCCTCTAATGCAGCTTCCTCTTCGTCCGCTTCCTCGTCGGCGACTTGCTGAGAGGCTTCCTGCTGCATTTGCTTGATCAGAACGGTTGGCAGAAGCATCGCTGCATTGCCTTGTTGGCGGTGAATTTGGAAACCTGGCGGGATATCTCTCTGCCCCGATAGTCTGATTGCGGCTGACTGTGAAATAAGGTTGTCCATTTGCTTTCCTCTCTGATCTGGCTTGTGGCCGGAAAATAAAAAACCCCGCTGGCGGGTAGCCTGGCGGGGTTTTAGGTGGAACTGGGAATGCTTCTGTACTACTGCATCAAGTGTTCATTCTCCCCGCGTGGGAATAGGCGGTAGTGACCACCACGGTATTCGTGGCGGCTATATTGCTAACGCGAGGGGTGAGGTTGTAGCGGTTCATTGTTGTTCCTGATACCTATCATTAGCGATGTTTTGTGGCAGGTCAAGCAAAAAAATGAGAGGAAAATCCGCTGATGTTGCGATTATGTCAATTCACTATTTAAATAGTGTTTGCACCGATGCATGAATGCAAACACATTTATATAAATCAATAATATACGGTTATATTTTTCGTTCCCATGTGCTTGGATGATACGTGCCCGATACACGGACGGACTTATTTACGCGGAATACTTCCCTGAGTTCAATGCCATTCATAAGGATGAAAGCGGTACTCTCTGTGAAGTAAAAATCATTTTCCAACTCGCCAAACCAAAAGTAGTGGTGTAGCTCATTGCGATTCCCAGCCCCGTCGCGGTGAAGCTGAATCACTCTGAACCTGGTCATGCTAACGACGCCGCGATATGGTTTAGAAATCAAATATGCAGCCACTAATTGCTTTAAATCACGAAGTTGGAACTGCTTAAAAGATGTCTAGTGGAACAGTGATTTCGCCAAGTTATGGCTAAAATGCCAGCTATTAATAGATTAGCTGCACAGATCTTCGAAAGAAAAAGCCCACCAGTTCAAGTGGGCTTTTTCTTTGAGGGTCAGTTTCTCGGCCAAAGCCGACTTTGGCCCAGTGACAAATCAGCTTCCGGTTTTGATCGCAAAACGGCCTTGTTGCTTAAATTGGAAGAAAGCTGAAGGAACTTTCAGGGTTTTATTCTTTGATGCGGCGAAGCCAGTAGTAGCCCAAATCATTGGTTATTAGGGTAGCGTTTCCTAGTACTGATTGGGTATATGTCTTGTTCTCAATGAATACGTCGATGTATCCGTTACCGATATCGAGAACTATGTTGCCGGCTTGGTTGCTGGTAAGGATGTCTAAGCCACGTCGAGACCATTGTCCGTAATCAATGTATTGGCAGGGAGCACATCCTATGATGGTTAATTTTGGCTTGATGAAGTCTAGAAAATCGTACGAGCGGCCCGAGTCTCTACCATGGTGGGGGGCTAGCATCACGGAAGTGTTTGCAACATCGTTGGCATAGTTGTTCTTTATCTGTTCGAAGGCTGCGTCGTGGGCGTCACCGCAGAACAATACTTTTCCTCCGGCACTTCGATAGAGGACGACGTAAGAACCCTCATTTACATCATCGTCAAGGTCGGGATCGGCTAATAACTCTTTCGTGGGTGCCAATATGTGAAGTGCGTCACCTACGCCATCGTTGTCATCCTTATTTGCATAGATAAATTGAGCCCCCGCCAAGTGGGTGACGACCGTGACATCCTTCTCCTTTCCATCGCGGACCTTTACATATCGATCCCAGTCTTCTTCGATGTATTGCGAGTTGTTATTGAATTCGGGCTTTTCGCGGCGGGTACCGGAATGCCAGAAGTTGTTGATTCCAATTTCATCGACTAATCGATTGAAGCCATCCATGTGGTCCATGTCTGGGTGCGTCAAGACAAACCGGAATACCTTCTTTATACCTATCCAATTGCAATAATCGATTGGGTTGGTGTTGTGGTCGCACATGCGAAAATTACCGGCTGCTCGCCCTGCCGTCTTCATTGCTTCAGAAAAGTTTGCTTTTTGGGTCGTTTCTGAATTTCCGTCGCAGATGTCAATCATCGTCACGCGACCACTGGCGTGTTGAACTACCGTGCAGTCGCCAGGATATACGTTAATAAAGTGAACTCTTGCCATGCCGGGGCTCCCGAGTTATTTCAACTCTATTGAGTTTGTTTAAGTTGAACTCGCTTTGTGATGTAGTTAGATTGCTTGCGGTATGAGAACAGGTACAAGGCGAAGAGTAGAGTTAGTGCCAAATAACCCCCCCATTCTTTTAGCCAATGGCACTCTTTGCCAAATTTGTCGAATGCTGCTACCACGCCGAATAGGAGCAACATTGAGCAGAAAGTGCGATACATGTTGTTCTGTTCCGATAGGATCTCGATCTTAGGGTCTTCTTTGGCGGCGGCAACAAAGTCCGCGTATGGAGCAAAAGTTACGAATTTAGTTCGCTTTAGAAGTGGCTCGATAAAAAGCGAGCCGATTCGGCTAATAACAGAGCCGATAAAGTAATACACGAAGACCCCGATAACTATGCTGTCTTGAATCGTATGAAAAGAAGTGAGCCTATCAACCAGTGCGGCAAAGATGACTCCTGGAAGCAGATAGTTGAAAAGGTTGTAACTGGTTAGCTTGTCGAGCAAGTCTTTCATTCGATACCCCCTTTATTTACCCACTTGTCCTTAATTTGGATAAACCGTTAGTGCGGCTTGAATTCTAGATGCTAGGTTCGCGGCTCTCGGCCGGCGCTGCTATTCTGTCGTGACAAGTTGCGAGGGCATCTGGCGGCTAAACTTTTACGTAGTGTTGTTGGACTCGCCATTGCGTTCCTGCGCGCTCAAGATCAGCCTCGAAAGGAAACGACAGTCGTACATCACCACTTTCTCTGCCTATCGGACTGCCCGGTACCACTGGATGTATCAGGTCCAGAATAGTATCGACTTTGTCGTGGGTAGGTTGGCTCGTGAACAACACCGAAACGTCGTTCCGGTGGTCGTTGCGAAACAGCGCGACAAACCTGCTGAATTCGGCACGCGGACGCGTCGTATCGTTAGTTGCATGTGACAGCATGAGAAACGACCAGTCATTCTGACTGGGTAATCCGCCAGCTTTAAGCGCCTCATAGAAGCGGTGATTCATGCCGCCATGGTGAGCCACTTGTACCACGTGCAATGGTGTCAGCAGCGCCAGAAGCTCGGGATAGTAGTTTTTGGATCGAGCGGGGGAAAAGTCGGTGAAACCAGCGTCCCCTGTTACCAGAATGGCCTGTTCTTGCAGATGGAAGCGCATCACATAGCTCAAGCGATTGCTGGGTGTGACCGTTCCTGACATCAGGCCTTCGGTTCGGTATGCAAGGATGTAGGTGCCGATCGGCAGCTTCTCGTGTAACTTCGCGATGAGTTCATGAGAAGGCCCCATCAGATGGAATCCCAATTCTCCTTTGGAGCTCGGATTCGCTTCTTGGAACGCCTTGCCATTCCAGCGGAAGTACCGTGGTGCTCCCTGAGGAATGGCTTCGGAAACGATGCGGATGCGTCTGCCTCCAGTTGCATGGCGTCTCTTGATGGCATTCACGACTTCGGCCAAGTTCGTTGCATTGATAGCTTCATTTGCAACCGACTTGCGGATGGTCTCCAGAGCGAGACGGTCGGATCGAAGAATGGCTTCATTGTGCCAGCGGGGTGGCGATCGTTCAAACGCTACGAAGTCATGCCACGCGCTGCCCGGGGGATACATTCTTTCTGAGCGCCAGCCACTTTCGTAGTACTTCAAATGCTCGACAGCGTCGACGAAGCGTTGATCTTGCTCTTCCAGATGCTCATGCTCATGTTCGTCATCGAATTGATTGAGCGCCTGAGCTGCTGCGGAACGCTGTAGCTCAAAATAGCTTGTCATCTGATCAGGGTTCGTCTGTAGTTCTCGCTCCAAAGGCTGAGATTGATTGCGAAGCGCCTTGTGGTCGTCAATCACACGCCCCATTAATTCACCGTAGCTCTCTTGGTGCCACTCGGCCAAACCCTTTTCGTAAACACGGTCCACATCTGCGATGCGCTCAAGTCTTTTTGTGAGGTAGCGCGCTAGAACCGTTTCCCCACCTTCCGCCATGAGGCGCTTCACAAGGCTAGCGTTTCCTCCTGACACGCTGCCTACACTAACCTCACCATCGTCATCCTGAATAGGCGGGAGCCAGATTTCGTCAATCTCCAGATCCAAATTCTCGATGATTGGCACCAGACCGCGAAGATGATCCGCGTCGTAATGTGTGCCGACGATGAGATCCAGCTTAGGTCTTTCCTCGCTGAAATCGGACCAGATGCTTGTCGGCGCACCTGCGGCATCAAATAGTTTTTTGAAGACGTGATTAATCGGGTAGCCGGAGGTTTTGTCTACGCCTGCATCGGCAAGAACACGAACCACTTGACCATTTTCCAACTGAAACTGTAGCAATAATGCGGCGCCCAGTTGAACCTCGAACATGTCGACTTGGATCTTGCCCATCTTTCACTCCATTTTCACGGTTACGGCACGATGTAAGTAGTTTAATTGCATAGCCCTCTTTTATATATAGACACATGGAATATTCACTCAGCGCGTTAGCTCGCCACTGATGCTTGAATTGCTAATCGGCAAACGTTAGGGCTGCCCCATTGACGATAGCGGCTATCGACCACCATTGGTGACCAAACGGTAGGTAATTGAGCGTAGCCGCCCGGTTCAGGCGGGAGTCTTACACCGACCGAGAAATCTGCCGCTCGATGCCCTTTCAGGCTGAGCAGCAAGTACCTGCAGCATAGCTGCCTGATTCCGGGCAAACACTGAAAGTCAGATTAGGCCGATTTCCAGCACTCGTCCAAAACGTGGATTGGAGATGAAAATTCCAAGAGGTACCAACGACGCTGCGATATGGTTTAGAAATCTATTACGCGGCCACTAATCCCTTTAAATAATGAAGTGGGAATTGCTTAAAAGATGTCTGGCGGAACAGTGGTTTTGCCAAGTTATGCGTAAAACTCCAGCCATCAATTGATTGACTGCACATCTGCAAAACAAAAAGCCAACCTTTTCGGGTTGGCTTTTTTGATGTCTGGTCGATATCTGGACAGAGCACGTTCTGGCTTAATCCGGTTGGTTGAGGCGCATCGGTATTTGGGCGACATGAAAAGTCTGATTGAGTAATCTTGAACGAAAGCCCATTTCCCTTAACCGAGAGAGGGAAATGGGGGATTTAACAGACTGTATTTGATGCTACTAAGGCATTTCCACTTTGTCGTTGCTGCCATCAGACACTTCCCGCTCTACGTAGGTGTAGGCTTGCTGCTGTCGGCGTAGATGAAACGGTCCTGCAAGCAACACTAACTGAAACCAATGCTGGATCGCACGTAGCAAGAATAATCCTTCATTGGTGTTGCACCCGCACAGATAAATGGCAAACAGGGGGATGATCAAGTAGCCCGTTGTATGCTAGTTCGTTCACCATTGGGATGTATCTCCCTAGGTAAGCCGCTTCTTGCCCGAAGGCGAAGTACTTAAAAATTCGTTCGAATTTTGGTGCGGCTAGCTCTGATACTGACAACAGAGGACGCTCTGTCCCAAGTAATTCAAATGCTGTTTGAAACAGTCGAACGCCAAGTCCCTTACTCTCGTAATTCGGGCGAACGCGAAGCGTACACAATTTCCTTTCAGTGTCGGTGTGTTTCAATATCATGTAGGCGACGGCTAATGAGGCGCGCTTTTCAATCAGCAACGTGCGTTCCCCTGTATAAATCCCAGGTAGCACCTTTTGGGCAAACCACTGATCGAATAGTGGATAGCTAGATCGTAAAAACTCAGCGTCCTGAGAGATGACGTTAATGGCTTCATTTAAGAGCGAAGGATCTTGGCCTAGAGTATCTTTCGTTAAGAGAAGACTCATTTTTCTTCCCTCTTCAACGTAGTAGGACCACCTGTCTTTCCGCCCTGTTTGCGCTGGTCTGCTGACGGTAATGGTGCCTTTGCCTCTGGGCAGCTAGTTGTGGGCTGTGCCGCTGCAGCGACTGGTGGAAACAGCAAAGCATGGCCGGCTTTGAGACCATCCCACAGCATATTACCCATTGCACCTACAATAAGAGCCACAGCGACGAACTTCCCAACACCAAACTCAACAATCTTGAATCTAGCCAGTGTGCCAAACTCTTTCACGGATGCGGGATTTGCTGATTTCCAGTGATAGCCAAGGCTGTTCTGCACGCGTTTAAGACTTGCATCAAGACTCGTCGTGGTTCCGTAAATCGAGTACTTCGCCCAAAATTCTTCATCTTCAAGAGAGCGCGATGCCTTAAATAGCTTGTCTTGGAAGATGATGTCTTTAGCCCGCGATCGCATTAGGAAAAGGTGCACCTTGGAGAAGTCAAGGAAGCTCCCAATTGTGCCTTCAAGGCCGGGTGGGGCGCCGCGTCTTACATTGATGCGGAAGTCAATGTCTTCTGTTCTTTGCCACGATGGCTGCCACCACTTCTCGGTATTTTGTCCGGTGCCTACGCAGTAAAAATCCCTCTTAAACTCAAGTAGACGAAATCGGATATACACACGCTCAATAGAGTGCCCCGTGGAATTTGCGACTATCTTCCCACGCTGAATCAGCGATTGGATTGAAATTGACAGGGCGTCATGGCCAGAATGCTTAGTTTCAGCAATGGCACCTTCTACACTCACGATAGCAAAGTTCTTGCTTCGCCCAGAAGGGTCATAAACGACAGCATCTTTGCCTTGAGTACCCATTGAAGCGACAGCCCAACTCTCGTTAAATATTGCCGGGACTGCTTGGGGTTGCGACACAACCGACGATAGGTCTTTTACTGTGGACAAGTTAATTTTTATAGGAAAAATTAACTCGATTGATGTCGTCTGATCATTCACGTCGAGCATTAGCCCGATGTCCAGCAAGGAATCAGCAGTATTTGCTTTCTTACTTGATTCCTGCTCCCAGATATTTAGGTGAATCTCGGGTAATACGAAAGGAGAATTGGTCGGGGCTATCCAGCCAGACGGGTGTCGGGCGAAGCAAAGCAAACCATACGTCGGGGGGACGGTGCTAGTAGCCATACTTCTCAAACGTAGCAGAATGATTGGGGTGGGGTATTCGAACTGACGTAGTTCGATAAAGGCTGGGATTTTGAAAAGCGAACCGGATTCGAAACCTTAATGGCAAACGCCTTTTCCCTGTCCTTAAAATACGTATCGAACTTTTCCTTTGTCACTCCTGCAAGAAACTCTGTTTTGGCCCAGAGCTCATTTGGAGAATCAACGTAGATATCCTCGATTTCAAACTTCCCTATCACACGTGAAATAGGTGAAGTTGCGTAGACGACTATTTCTCGGACATCTTTCTTGAATAGGACGCGTCGAAATTCAAAACCTTTGCGCCCATCAAAAATGGCATTGGCGTATTCAGGATGAATAGACAAGAGAATTCGCTTTTTCATGATCGCCGGAAAGCTGAAGAATGCTGTTAAGTTGTTGTGTCGAAATTTGAAAGAAACCCCAATATCCATTGATGTCTAGGCCTACTTGCTCGACGAGTGCCTGACGGTTTGGGCGTTTGTGAAATGCAATATTGTAAGTAAATCGTATTATCCAAGGATATCGTCGTCGCTGGTATAGGTTTCTTAGCTCGGTCTCCGTGAAAATGCTATAGGGAGCGCAGTAGGCCAGAAACTGATCTACAGTAGGAAAGTGACTGATATTGGTTAGCTCCTCTACGACGCATAACGATGTTACGACTGAGGTGTAGTAGGCTGGCCCACCTTCCGCGGTTCGGTAAATGAGTAACGTATCTCCACGCTTTAACTGATCTATGCCCTTCATCGCAGCCAAGTAGATTTTGTGGATGCTGTTGCTATGTGAGACATCCTGCAATATAGAAGAGCTCTCCGTTTTCAGCAGGGAGTCGGGTAGCAAACGAGAGTGCCATTCGGGGTACAGTGACAGAATGAAGTGTCTATTGTTTGTTATCGGAATACGAGGGTAGTCAAGCACCACGTCGCCGACTACGAAGTCAAGCTGCCGTTCGAAAACTAACTCTTCTCCGTTTTCTGTTTGTTTGACTGCACGCCGTACGAAGCCATACTTCATGAACAGCTCGACCAAAGCGGTATGCTTTTCAAAAATCGTCACATAAAGGGCGTTCACCCGCTCTTGTACCGCAACGTCAAATGCCCTCTTAATGAATCGCTCGCCTAAACGTGTGCCGTGTGGGTTGACCTTGAAAGTCCCAATTTTCAGCCGGCGGGCATGGGGCAATTGCGGATTTGTATCTAGGATCGGCTCATCCTCTATTTTGAGATACAAAAAACCGTCCAGCAGGCCTGCGTCGTTCCGGAACGTAAACGCTTGGTGAGCCCCCTTTTTCTTGAACCATTCGCCAAACTCAGCGTAATCGGCCTTCAAGGAGTCGAAAAAGGGGTCCTCAAACCAAATGTTCTCGAAGCGTTCTAAATGTAGGAGACTGTCTTCCATATTGTGCCTTTGGGCTCTTTGCAGCCGTGCCATGATTATTGAGAACAACAAAACTACTATCAATGTGATGCTAGCATGGTTATGCGATTGGGATTGAGTCGGCGGTAAACGTCAGCCAAAGCGTTTGCTGGGGGCCGGTGACTTGTCTGTCTCCACTGGGTACCACAGCCATGAGGCTATTCCGTTTAGTGCCATCAACGCCTGTATCGACGGTTTAGACGACCAAATTCCTATTCCAGCAAAAGCCTTCAAGGCGGCATTCCGTGGTCTGTCGGAAAATAACCTTGGCCTTCTCGTTGCGGTATTGCGCCATAAAAGTTAGTTGCTACCCGTAATGGTGTGACAGCTTCCAATCTCGCCATGGACATTTGAATTTTGGCCACTTTTTCCGGTTGACCGTGGAATCGGGCTGGCGACAGGGGGATGCCAATTAAAAGAAATCAGACAATGGTTTAGATCGAGAAAACCAGCCGGATTCGCGGTAATAATGGATGCGCAGGAACCTGCCACTTCCGGGTGGCGTTTTCTCTTCATATAAAAAGGAGACATCATGATTTTTGAAGGTGGTTGTTACTGCGGCGAGGTGCGTTATCGGGTCGAAGGCGAGCCGGTTCTGGAGGGGCAGTGTCACTGTCGCCAGTGTCAATACATCACGGGGGGCGAGCCGAATACGTTCATCGCTGTCCCGTCGAGCGGCTTTGCTTACACCAAGGGCAATCCGGCCTCATTTACGCGCAGCGATGTGCCCAATGCGGTGACGCGCCGGTTTTGCCCGAACTGTGGCACGGCGATTGGTACTGAGATTCCGGGTGGGCTGATGGCGGTGAAGGTTGGCACGATGGATGAGCCGGCCCGTTTTGTGCCCAAGGTCGCGATTTTTACGGTGGACAAGCAAGCGTTCCACATGATTCCGGAGGGCCTTCCCAGCTTCGAGAGAATGCCGGGCTGAGTTTTCATTTCAGACATTCACCCCCGGCAAGCTGTCGGGGGGTGTAACCAAAGCAATTGGTTTTCAGCCGAGCAGTTTCCGCTGGTCGAGGTATTTTTCGAGGATTTCCAGGCGGGCGAGCGGGTCGTCGAGTTCGAGCAGTTTTTGCTTGGCGAGGTTCTGGATGGGCAGGACTTCGGTGATGCGGAAGCCGACCCATTCGGCTTCGTCGTAGCGGTGCGGTTCGGGCAGGCGTTCGTTGCCGAGGTCGTCGACGACGCGGCGGAGCAGCGGGACGAGGCGCTGGCGTTCGGGCGGTAGCGGTGTCGGGCCGGTTTCGGCCAGCAGTTCGACGCTGGCTTCAAGCTGGTTGTTGGCGCCGACGCTGGTTTCGATGATGCGGAAGCGGCGGCTGCCGTGGGCGGTGATCATCAGGATGCCGAGCTGTTCCATCTCCCAGTCGCCGATGGTGGCCAGCGTGCCGACGGGGTGCGGTTCGGCGGTGGCACCGACTTCGCTGCCTTTTTCGATGAGGCAGACGCCGAAGGGCGAGCCGTCTTTCATGCAGGCGGCGGCCATGTCGAGGTAGCGTTGCTCGAAGATCTTGAGCGGCAGCACGCTACCGGGGAAGAGCACGGTGCTGAGCGGGAAGAGCGGGATGCGCATTGTTTCGACGGCATTGCCGGTCGGCGAGCGGACGAAGTCGAACCAGCCCATGTCAGCGCTCCTCGCCCCAGCGCTGCATCAGCGTGTGCGGCACGCCGATCTGGTCAAGGATGCGGGCGACGACGAAATCGACGATGTCCTGGACGCTTTGCGGGTGGTGGTAGAAGCCGGGGCTGGGCGGTAGGATGACGGCGCCGGCGCGGCTGAGGCGCAGCATGTTTTCGAGATGGATGGCCGAGAACGGCGTTTCACGCGGGACCAGGACGAGCTTGCGGCCTTCTTTCATGACGACGTCGGCGGCGCGTTCGATCAGGTTGTCGGCCAGGCCCTGGGCGATGGCGGCCAGCGTGCCCATGCTGCACGGGCAGACGACCATGGCGTCGGGCGGGTTGGAGCCGGAGGCGACCGGGGCGAACCATTCTTCGCGGCCGAAAACAGCCAGTTTTTCCGGGTTGACCGCAGGATAGCGGGCGAGCAGGGCGGTCTTGGCATCGCTCGGGCGCGACGGCAGTTCGAAATTGAGTTCCTGTCTGGCGACGACTTGCGATGCTTGCGAATAGAGCAACTGCACCTTGCAGCCGGCGTCGAGCAGGCATTCGAGCAGGCGCAGGCCGTAGGGCATGCCGGAGGCGCCGGTCAGCGCGAGGCAAATGGTTTTAGGCATTGGGAACTTCCGAAGGCGCTGGTTCAGCCAGCAGTTTAGCCGCGATCAGGCCGTTGATGGTGCCGAAAACCAGCGCCGCGGCGGCGAAGACCGGGGTAAGCAGAAAGACGCCGTCGTGCGGGATGAGCCAGACGCGGGCGAGCAGCAGCTGGCCGCCGATGTGGGCGAAGGCGGCGAGGATGGACAGGCTGACCGGGCCGAACCAGCGCTTGGGCAGATGGCGGGCAAGGCCGAGGGTAAGCAGGCTGAGCGTCGTCCCGGTGAGCGACAGGAAGAAGCCGGGGGCGAGGAAGAAGCCGAGCAGCAGACTGCCGGCCAAAACCCGCAGGGCGCTGACCCAGACCGCCGTGCCCCAGCCGTAGCGGGCCAGCACGACGAGGGTGACGATGTTGGCCAGCCCCGGCTTGACGCCGGGCAGCGGCGACGGGATGGCGGCGTCGACCAGCGACAGGCCGACGGCCGCCGTGGCCAGCCAGGCGACGCGGCGGTCCTCGGCGGTGACGGTGAGTTCAATAACTGATCGAGTCATAGACCTTGGTCCGCCCGGCGATCTGGACGCTGACGCGATTCGGGGCGCAGATGGCGATTTCGCCGGGGCGCATGAGCCAGCCCTGCTTGACGCAATACTGGCGCGGGCTGGGGTCGGAGACGACGCGGGCGCGGCCCGGTTCGACGGCGATCAAGGTGGTGCCGAGCGGCCCGGCGACTTCGAATTGCTTGCGCGCCTTGAGGTCGACTTCGGCAAAGACCTTGCCTTCCTGCCGGATGATGGCGCGGTCGGCCAGACCGCCCTGCCAGAAAACCGGGATGCTGGCGCCGACGGCAGCGGCGCTGAGCAGCATGATCAGCCAGTCGCCGGGGCGGATCAGCGGCAGCCAGCTCATGGCCTTGCCGGGCGCCGGCGCATTTCAATTTTGGCCATTATTTCCGGTTGACCGTGGAATTGGCTGCCCGCAGCACCCTCAGCCGCCAGCCAGCGTACGGTGGCGGACCAGCACCCGGGCCCGCGTGGCGAATTCGTTGGCCAGCCATTCGGCGATGTAAACCGAGCGGTGCTGGCCGCCCGTGCAGCCGATGGCGACGGTCAGGTAATTGCGGTTGTCGCGGATGTAGGCGGGCAGCCAGGTGGCGACGAAGCGGCTGATGTCGTCGCGCATGTGACGGACTTCTTCCTCGGCTTCGAGAAAGTCGATGACCGGCTGGTCCTTGCCGGTCAGGGCGCGCAGTTCCGGGTCGTAGTGCGGGTTGGGCAGGCAGCGCACGTCGAAGACGAGATCGGCATCGAGCGGAATGCCGTGCTTGAAGCCGAAGGATTCGAACATCAGGGTCAGGCCCTGGCCCGGCTCGGCCTCGATGAACTGGCGGACCCATTCGCGCAGGCCGCTGGCCTTCATGCCGCTGGTGTCGATGCGGTGGCCGAGGGTGGAAATCGGCTCGAGCAATTTGTTTTCGGCCCGGATGGCTTCTTCCAGCGTCTGTCCGGCGGTGGCCAGCGGGTGACGCCGGCGCGATTCGGAATAGCGCTTGAGCAGCGTTTCCTCATGCGAAAAGAGAAAGAGGAAGGTGATTTTGACGCCGTCTTCCTTCAATTTGTCGAGCTTGGCCGGCAGCAGTTCGATGCCGTGTCCGGAACGGGCGTCGATGGCAACGGCCACCTTGTCGACATTCTCTTCCTTGAGCATCCCGGCGAGGACCGTCAGCATGATCACCGGCAGGTTGTCCACGCAGTAATAGCCGGCGTCTTCAAGCAGGTTCAGGGCGACGGACTTGCCGGAACCGGAAAGTCCGCTGATCAGTATGAGTTCCATGGAGGCAGAGCATAATCAAGGCGGCGCCCGGTATCAACCCGCGGCATAATATAAAGCCAGCAGTCCTTGGCAGCTTGCATGGTCATTCCCGCGAAAGCGGGAATCCGGTTCAAGCATGGACTCCCGCTTTCGCGGGCGTGACAAATCAGGTTGCCGGCGAACAGAAAAACAGGAGATCAACATGACCCCGACAATTCCATTGCTCGACCTGCCATTCCTGGCCGAACTGACCGCGCTGCGCCGCGACATTCACGCCCATCCCGAGCTGGCTTTCAACGAGAACCGGACGGCCGACATCGTTGCCCGCGAACTCGAGCGCTACGGCCTGGAAGTCCATCGCGGCATCGCCAAAACCGGCGTCGTTGGCGTCTTGCGGGCCGGTACATCGACCAAAATGGTCGGCCTGCGCGCCGACATGGATGCCCTGCCGCTGGCCGAAATGAACGAATTCCCGCATCACTCCAAGCACGCCGGGAAAATGCACGCCTGCGGCCACGACGGCCATACCGCCATGCTGCTCGGCGCTGCCCGCCATTTGGCCCAGCATCCCGATTTTGACGGCGTCGCGGTCTTCATCTTCCAGCCGGCCGAAGAATCAGAAGGCGGCGCCGCGGTGATGATCGAGGACGGCCTGTTCGAGCGTTTCCCGGTCGAGGCGGTGTTCGGCCTGCACAACTGGCCGGGCATCCCGGTCGGCGAGATGGCCGTCATGCCCGGGCCGGTCATGGCCGGCACCTGCGCTTTCGAGATTTTCGTGCGCGGCCACGGCTGTCATGCCGCCATGCCGCATCAGGGCGTCGATTCCATCGTCGCCGGCTCGCAGCTGGTGCTGGCGCTGCAGACGGTGGTCAGCCGCACGCTGCACCCATGTGAATCGGCCGTGGTCAGCGTCACGCAATTCCATGCCGGCGAGGCGTGGAACATCATTCCCGAAGAGGTGGTTTTGCGCGGCACCATCCGCAGCTTCAAGCCGGAGGTGCAGGAAAATATCGAACGCGCCGTTGAGCGCCTGTGCAGCGGCATCGCCGCGGCCAACGGGGCGCAGATCAGTGTCCAGTTCGATCACCGCTATCCGCCTACGGTCAACAGCGTCAACGAGGCCAAATTCTGCCGCGAAGTCGCCGCCGAAGTGTTCAAGCCGGAACGCGTGCTGACCGACATCCTGCCCTCGATGGGCGCCGAGGATTTCGCCTACATGCTCAACGAAAAGCCGGGCTGCTACGTCTGGCTCGGCAACGGCCCGGGCACCGGCGGCTGCACGCTGCACAACCCACACTACGATTTCAACGATGAACTGCTGACCCTCGGCGCCAGCTACTGGGTGCGCCTCGTCCAGCGTTACCTGCCGACAAAGCCGGCGGCCTGAATCTGCTTTCACGGGCGAAAAAAAAAGCGGCGTTGAACGCCGCTTTTTAGCGCTGGGCGCCGCCCGGCCTAGAGCTTGAAGCGGGCAACCTGCTGGTTCAATTCGCCGGCCATGCCTTTCAGGCGTTCTGCCGATGCGACGACGTCGCGCATGGCGCGGGCCCCTTCTTCGATCAGGTTGCGAACTTCGCCGATGTGCGTCTGCATCGTTCCTTCGTTCTGATATTCGACGCTGATGGCATCGGTAATGCGCGCCACCACCTGCGTTACCTCGAGCGAACTGGTGTTCATCTGGTCGAAGGCGTCGCGCGCCTGGTTGGATAGCTCGACGCTGCCATCGACCTGCCGCATGCCGGATTCCATGGCATCGACGGCGCGTGCCGTGCCGGTGTGGATGCTGTCGACCATGGCGGAAATTTCGGCGGTCGATTTTGTCGTGCGTTCGGCCAGCTTGCGCACCTCGTCGGCGACCACGGCAAAGCCGCGCCCCTGTTCGCCGGCCCGCGCCGCTTCGATGGCGGCATTGAGGGCAAGCAGGTTGGTCTGGCTGGCGATGTCGGAGATGACGCCGAGGATGGAATTGATCTGGGCGGACAGCGTGCCCAGTTCGCGGATGTGGGTGGCCGTAACCTGCACCGAACTGGCCATCGATTTGGTTTCTTCGGCGGCCTTGCTGGCCAGCGCCGCGCCACTCCCCGAAATTTTGCTCGACCCCTGAACGATCTGCTCGGCTTCCCTGACGGCATTCATGACCTGACCGAGGCTTTCGGAGAGCACTTCGCCATTGCTGACCATGCTGCGGGCGACATCCAGTTGCTGATCGCTGCCGCTGGCTACCTGCGAGGTGGCCGACGCCATCTGGGTCGCCGTCTGGGCGACGTCGTTCGCATGCCTGGCCAGTGTGCTGACCAGCTCGCGCAGGTGCACCTGCATGGCGGACAGCCCGGCCAGCAGGCTGTCACGGTCATCATCGGCAATGGCGATTGGCTGCGTCAGGTCGCCGGTGGCGATCGCGTTGGCCACCTGACGGGCGTAGCCCGGCTCGCCGCCGAGTTGGCGGCGAACATAGGCCAGCGTGGTGATGACGCTGGCGATGCCGACCAGAATGGCCAGCGCCGACAGCGCCAGCACAATGTTGCCGGCCTGTTCGGCCTTGCCGGCAACTTCAAGGCGCTGGGCGCTGGTTGCCTTGTCGATGACCTCGAGGTCATCGAGCAGGGCCTTCTTCAAGGCCCGCCAGGCGGGGGTTTCCTTGCTGTTGATCAGGCTCTTGGCGTCATCGGTGCGGCCCGACTTGATGGCGGCGAGAACTTCCGTCTGGGCATCGGCCTGGGCCTGGGCGAGCGGTCCGAGGCGGGCCAGCGAACTGCTGAAACCGTCGACCGACGCGGC
Organism: Azonexus sp. GW821-FHT04F04; assembly: GCF_059420025.1. Taxonomy (NCBI): domain Bacteria; kingdom Pseudomonadati; phylum Pseudomonadota; class Betaproteobacteria; order Rhodocyclales; family Azonexaceae; genus Azonexus; species Azonexus sp. GW821-FHT04F04. The sequence goes on from NZ_JBWKSX010000008.1 coordinate 72,287, forward strand.
GGCACTGGTGGCGCGTTCGCGCGCCGCGGCGAAGTCCTTGCGGGCTTTTTCGAGATTGTCGAAAGCCTTGGGATTGCTCGGGTCGAGGACAATGTTGCGTATCGCCTGACCCATTTGCAGACCCTGGCTGTACATGTCCTGATAGCCGTGCTGCAGGGCGCCGATGCCATCAAGGAAGCTGCCGAAACGGGCCGAGGTGCTGCGCAGGCCACTGTTGGCGACGACAACGGCAGCAATGAAAGCGGCCATGATCAAGGCCATGCCAAGCAACAGTCGGTTACGGAAGCTCATGGCCCTACCCCTTTGGTAATATTAGAGTTTCATTGTACGGCTTGGTTGTTTCGGCTGCTAGCGCGATCCGCCGGCGGTGATCATTCCATCGGTGAGCCGGAGGGCATTGACCAGCAGCAGCTCGCGTTCGAGGCCGGCGACCAGGCGCTCGTCGGAGAGGTTCAGAAAGCGGGCGTTGACGTCGACGGCGAACGGCAGAGAGAGCACGAAGGCAGGGAAGTCGGCTTTCGGCAACTGGCGTTTTTCCATCATTGCGAAGGAGACGATGACCTTGATGGCATGCCAGGCCAGTTGCCCGATATTGCTGCGGAAGTTGCCGAGGCGCCGGAAAGCCCGTTCAAAAGCCGCGTCGACCGTGGAAAACGGCTTGCCGTGGCCGGGGATGACGATGTCGATGGGCAGCCGGGCGAGCATTTCGAGCGTTTCCTGCGCGCTGGCCAAGCCGTCGGCTTCGCCGAGCAGTTCCGGAAAAATGACGCCGAAGCCGTTTTCCCACAACGCATCGCCGGAAATCAGGATGCGTTTTTCCGGGTTGTAATAGGCCAGCGCCTCCATGTCGTGGCCGGGTACGGCCAGCGCCTGCCAGTTGAGGCCACCCATTTCGACTTCGTCGTTGGCGTCGATCAACCGGTCGTGCTGGAAGCGCGCGCTTTGCTGGCCGAGCGGCGAGAGCAGCAGGGCATCCTTGTCCCACTCGGCAATGACGGCGTGCAGGCCGGCCGGGACGATGATCTCGCAGTCGAAGGCTACCTTGAGCGCGGCATTGCCGCCGATGTGGTCGGAGTGCGAGTGGGTGTTGATCAGGCGGCTCAGGTTGCGGCCGGCCAGGGCGTGATGGACCAGATCGACCGTCTGTTCGGCATGCGTGACATAGCCGCTATCGACCAGCGTGGCCTGGTCGCCGTCAAAAAACAGGATGTTGTTGGCCGACAGCCAGCCGCGTTCGAGGACGAGCAGGCTGGCCGGAAGGTCCGGGTTCATTCCGGTTTTTCCGGGCTACCGTCGGGATTGGCCGGCTGCATTGTCGTCGGCACGGCCAGCTCGGCCACGATGTCCGGCGCGCTCAGCGGCGGCCGGCCGCAGCCGAGGCAATAGCCGGAATCGGGGTCGGCCATGCAGATGCCGACGCATTGGTAGAGTTCTTCGTCGTTCATTTTGCGTTGCCGTTGCCGTTGCTGTGTATGCCGCATTCCTGCGGGGCCTGTTCGCGGCGTCGCCGGGCGACGTTGGCCAGGATGTGCTGCTGCCCGGCGTCGTCGAGGCGCGACCAGGCCGTGATTTCATCGATAGTGCGCAAGCAGCCCTGGCACAGGCCGTTGCTCGCATCCATCTTGCAGATATTGATGCAGGGAGAGGTGATCATTTAAATGAGCATGAAGCGGTGTTGCTGGTCGCGGACCATTTCAACGGCTTCGAGGGCTTCGTCGCGACTGATTCTGGCCAGCATGGCCAGATGAAGACGGCGGTCACGGGCAGTTAGTTCCGGGAAGTTGAGGGTATGGGCGTTGATGTCCTCGTTGCCGTCGTCGCTGACAACACCCTGGCGGTCGACCGTGATGCTGACTGGGGTCAGGTGCAGGGCCGGCTCGGGCGACTTGAGGTAGTCGGCGAGTGCGTGGACCAGATGTTCGGGCATCAGCGATTCGGCAGTGTGGCGCAGTTTGGCGTCGAGTTCGGCCAGGTGACGGGTGCCGACTTCGAGGGCATGGCCGCCCGAGGTGCCGCGCAGGACGGTGAGATGGGCGCGCTCGACTGAGACGTCGGCACGCAGGCCTTCGCGCTCGTCGCGCAGGGCCTTGACGTGGGCGTGGAAGGTGTGGAGCAGGCTTTCGAGGGCTTTGCAGCGCAGGCCGTGCCGGGTGGTTTCGAGTTGGCAGCTCGGCTCGATCAGCGTCTGGCCGGAGAAAAAGAGTACGAGCTGGGGGACATCGCTGCGGATGACATCGCCCTGTTGCGCCAAGCCGAGCTGCTTTTTCTGTTGCCGGCGGGCAGCGAACATGGCGTAGAAATATTCGCTTTCCCAACTGCACGGCTCGGCGAGAAAGTCGCGCACGGCCTGGCTGCGGCCGAGCATCTGGTCGATGTCGCCGGCCGTGGCGAACAGCGCGTGCACCAGCGGATCGTCAGCGAAGGCCTTGCGGTTGATGTCGATCGGGCCGGGCAGCGAGGCGACCAGCCCGTCGCAGTAGCCCAGCGCATAGTCGACCGGGCCGCTCAGGTGTTTTTCGAAACCCGGGGCAGCCTTGAGCATCGGGTCCACCATCTCGGCCACCCGGTCGAGCGCCTTGCGCAGGGACGGATCCAGCGGCGGCGCAGGCTTGAGAAAATCAGCGACGGTGGAAAGAAGGCTCACTCGGACCTGGCACAAAGGGCCCGGCCGGCCTTGGCGCCATTCGGGCGGTTGATGGCGCTGGAAATCCAGTCGCCGACAGCTGCCAGTTTAGCCAGATCGATGCCGGTTTCAATGCCCATGCCCTGCAATAAATAAACAACGTCCTCGGTTGCCACGTTGCCGGAGGCGCCTTTGGCGTAAGGGCAGCCGCCAAGGCCGGCGATCGAGCTGTCGAATACGGCCATGCCCATCTGCAGCGAGGCGTAGATGTTGGCGATGGCCATGCCGTAGGTGTCGTGATAATGGCCGGCCAGTTTTTCGATGGGGAGCAGTTTGGCGCAGGCTTCGATCAGCCGTTTGACCGAGGCCGGATTGCCGACGCCGATGGTGTCGCCGAGCGAAACTTCGTAGCAGCCCATGTCGAACAGGGTTTTGGCGACTTCGGCGGTTTTTTTCGGATCGACGGCGCCTTCGTAGGGGCAGCCGACGACGCAGGAAACATAGCCGCGGACCGGTATTTCCAGTGCTGAAGCGGCCGAAACCACGGGTTCGAAGCGTTTCAGGCTCTCGGCAATCGAGCAATTGATGTTTTTCCGGGAAAAACTCTCGGAGGCAGCGCCAAATATGGCAACTTCGGTTGCGCCAGCTTCAATGGCTGCATCAAAACCTTGCAAATTTGGCGTTAAAACCGGGTAGACCGTGGCAGCGTGGCGTTTGATGCCACGCATGACCGCCGCATTGTCGCCCATCTGTGGCACCCATTTCGGCGAGACGAAGGAGGTCGCTTCGATGGCACGCAGGCCGGCATCGGCGAGGCGTTCGATCAGTTCGATCTTGATCGCCGTCGGGACTACCTGCGCTTCATTCTGCAATCCGTCGCGCGGGCCGACTTCGACGATTTTTACCTTGCTGGGCAGCTTCATGGGAGTACCTCGTTAACTCCCTCCTCTTGTAGGGGAGGGAACTTGGTTTAGTTCGGCTCGAATTCGACCAGTTCGGCACCATCGGCGACCTGCTCGCCGGCAGCGTAGCAGAAAGTCTTGACGGTTCCGGCGGCGGGGGCGGTGATGGTGTGTTCCATTTTCATCGCTTCGAGGATGAGTAGCGGGGCGCCTTTTTCGACCTTCTGGCCGGGTTGGGCGAGCAGGGCGACGACCTTGCCGGGCATCGGTGCGGTCAGCCCGCCGCCTTGGGCGCCGCCAGCTTCAACCAGATGCAGCGGGTCATCACGGAGAAGTGAGTACGTGCTTCCATTGAGGAAGATGCTGCGCTTGTCATCGACCGCGACGACGCTGGGCATCAGACGGCGGTCGTCCAGTTCGACGGCAAAGCGGTCGCCTTCGAGTTTCTTGCCACGGGCCAGCGTGGTCTGGCCGTTGATGGTGATCTGCCATTTGTCACCCTGGTAGCGAACCATGGCTTCGATCAGGCTGTCACCATCGCGGAAGCCGATCAGGCGGGCGGCCGAGAGGTTCATGCGCCAGCCGTCGCGGGCATGCCATGGCGAGCAGGGGTCGCCGCTGGTTTTGGCGGCCTGTTTGGCTGCGTGCTGTTCCCAGAGTAGTTCGCCGACCGTGGCGACGAGCAGCGCATCGCGCGGCACGGCCTGGGCGGCGGGGAAAAGAAATTCCTTCTGGCGCTCGATCAGGCCGGTGTCGAGGTCGGCGCCGGCAAAGGCCGGACAGGCGACGAGGCGGGAAAGGAAATCGATGTTGGTGGTGACGCCCGCAACCTGATAGTCGGCCAGCGCCTTGCGCATGCGGGCCAGCGCGGCGTCGCGGGTTTCGTCCCAGACGATGAGCTTGGCGATCATCGGGTCGTAGAACGGCGTGATTTCATCGCCTTCCTCGACGCCGGTGTCGACGCGGACGTTGAGGCTTTCGGCCGGCGGCGACAGGCGGACGAGCTTGCCGGTCGAGGGCAGGAAGCCCTTGTTGGCGTCCTCGGCGTAGATACGAGCCTCGAGGGCATGGCCGCGGATCTGCAGTTGTTCCTGGGCGAGCGGCAGCGGCTGGCCGGCGGCGACGCGCAGCTGCCATTCGACGAGATCTTGGCCGGTAATCATTTCGGTGACCGGGTGTTCGACCTGCAGGCGGGTGTTCATTTCCATGAAATAGAACGAGCCATCCTGGTTGGCGATGAACTCGACGGTGCCGGCGCCGACATAACCGACAGCTTTGGCGGCGGCGACGGCGGCCTTGCCCATCTCGTGGCGGCGCGCCTCGGTCATGCCGGGGGCGGGGGCTTCTTCGAGCACCTTCTGGTGGCGGCGCTGCACCGAACAGTCGCGTTCGAAGAGATAGACGCAATCGCCCTGTGTGTCCGCGAAGACCTGGATTTCGATGTGGCGTGGCTTGGTGATGTATTTCTCGATCAGCACGTGCTCGTTGCCGAAGCTGGAGGTTGCTTCGCGCTTGCACGAGGCGAGGGCGTCTAGGAAATCCTCTGTGCGTTCGACCAGGCGCATGCCCTTGCCGCCACCGCCAGCCGCGGCTTTGATCAGTACCGGATAGCCGATGGCGTCGGCTTCCTTGTGCAGTAGTTCCGGCGTCTGGTCATCGCCGTGGTAGCCCGGGGTCAGCGGCACGGCGGCCTTGCCCATCAGTTTCTTGGCTTCGGATTTGGAGCCCATGGCGCGAATGGCCGAGGCCGGCGGGCCGATGAAGGCGATGCCGTTGGCGGCCAGCGCATCGGCGAAATCGGCGTTTTCGGACAGGAATCCGTAGCCGGGATGGACAGCCTGGGCGCCGGTGCGCTTGCAGGCGTCGACGATCCGGTCGGCGACCAGATAGGACTCGCGGGCGGCGGCCGGGCCGAGCAGCACGGCCTCGTCCGCCAGGCGGACATGGCGGGCGTTGGCATCGGCCTCGGAATAAACGGCGACGGTGCGGATGCCCATGCGGCGGGCGGTCTTGATGACCCGGCAAGCGATTTCTCCGCGGTTGGCAATGAGGATTTTGTTAAACATGCTGGGTCTCCCGCGGAGAAATAGCCTGAGCGTGCTGCGCACGCAGGCAATTTGACTTCGTCGCTGCGCCGCTGAGCGGCTGGTCGCCTCTATTTGCAATCAGGATCTTATTGAACATGGCTTATTCCCCAATCCAGTTGGGTTGACGTTTATCGAGGAAGGCGGCGATGCCTTCGCGGGCTTCCGGCGTGGCACGCAGGTGGGCGATGCGGTGAGCGGTGTCATCGACCAGCGTGTCGTTGATCGGGCGGCCGCTGACAGCGCGGATCAGGTCCTTGGCGGCAGCCTGGGACAGCGGGCCGCCTTGCAGCAGCGAGTCGACGATTTCCTGCACCTTGGCATCGAGCTGTTCCGGCTCGACGGCTTCATGAACGAGGCCGATTTCGCGGGCGCGGGCGGCATCGATGCGTTCGGCCGACTGGAAGTAGCGGTAAGCCTGGCGGGCACCGATGGCGCGCAGGACGTAGGGCGAAATGGCCGAGGGGATGATGCCGAACTTGACTTCGGAAGTGGCGAAAACGGCCTTGGTCGAGGCGACGGCGATGTCGCAGGCGGCAGCCAGCCCCATGCCGCCACCGAGGGCGGCACCCTGGACTCGGGCGATGGTCGGTTTCTTCATTTCGGCCAGCACGCGCAGCATGCGGGCCAGGGCGCGGGCGTCGTTGAGGTTGTCGTCGAGGCCATTGTTGGCGGCACGTTTCATCCAGTTGAGGTCGGCGCCGGCCGAGAAGCTCTTGCCTCTTCCGGCCAGGATGACGACGCGGACATCTTTGTCTTCATCGAGGGCGATACAGGCGGCAGTGAGCTCGGCGATCAGGGTTTCGTCGAAGGCGTTGTGGAGGTCGGGGCGGTTCATCCAGAGGGTGGCGACCGGGCCGGTGAGTTGTATTTCCAGGGCTTGGAAGGGCATTTTGTTTGTCTCGGTTTTGTTATTTGGTTTTGCTGAATTGGCTTGGGTTTCCGCCTTGCTGGCGGGCGTACTTTCTTTTGTGTGGCCAAAAGAAAGTAGCCAAAGAAAAGGCCACCCCTGGGTCGGTGCCGGCGTTGCCGGTTCCCTGTGCTACTCGGAAGGCCGGGCGGCTGCGGAACTCGGGGCTTTGCCCCTCAAACAGTCCTCGCCGAAGGCCCCCGGCCTTCCTGCGTTGCTCGGCACCTCTCAAGGGGCCCGGTAAAACGACCCGTTTTTGAGCTTGGGTGCCTGAATGGCTGATTTCATTTTTGGCCGCTTTTTCCGGTTGACCGTGAAAGTCGATTCTTTGCGCTACATCTGTCCAGCGCGGACGCCTTTGGGGCCCCCGTGGAAGGCGCTGAGCAACGCAGGCTGGCCGGGGGCAGTCGGCTTGCGTTGTCTGAGCCGCAGGCGAGTTTAGCAAGCCGCCCGGCCTGCCGAGTAGCGCAGGGAACCCGCAGGGCGCCGCCCCCGGGGTCGCCTTTTCTTTGGCTACTTTCTTTTGGCGAAGCAAAAGAAAGTACGCCCGCCAGCAAGGCGGAACCCCAAGCTCATTCAAAGGAGCATTCATTTCAACCCCCTCTCCCGAATCAACCCAGCCATCGGCTGCCCATCCAGCGCCGCAATCAGACTCGCCTGATTAACCGCCGGCTGATTCTGGCTAACCTTCCATTTACCGACCAAGCGGTCGATGGAAATCTCGATGCCGACGACAGCCCCAAGCATCTTCCCGATGTAATCCGCCGGCGCATCATCAACCGCCCATGGGCGCGGCAGTCCGCCCTCGTGTTCGGCAGTCAGCACATGCAACTGAGCCAGAAGCCAGTCAGCATCGTCGATCAGGCGAAGCTCGCCATAGGCATGCACCGCCGTGTAATTCCAGGTCGGCACCACCTTGCCTTGCTCGGCCTTGGTGGCGTAGCCGGACGGGCTGATATAGCAGTCCGGGCCTTTGAAAATGACGAGAATTTTCCGGTTGACCGTGACATCCGCGACCAGCCGATTGGCCCGCGCAACATGGCCGCGCAAAGTGCCGTTCGGCCCGGCAGACACATCCAGATGCAGCGGAATGTGGTTTGCGTCGAGGCCGTCCGCACCCTGCGTGACCAGCGTGGCGAGCGGAAAGGCGCGCATCAGCGCGTGCATGACGCCGACGTCGGTTTCCGCAAAATGCTTGGGCAGGTACATCGCCTTACATCCGGAAAATGCCGAACTTCGTCTCTTCGGCCGGGGCGTTCATCGACGCCGACAGTCCGAGGCCAAGCACCCGCCGGGTATCGGCCGGGTCGATGATGCCGTCGTCCCACAGCCGCGCCGAGGCGTAGTAGGGATGGCCCTGCGTTTCGTACTGCTCGCGGATCGGGTCCTTGAAGGCGGCTTCTTCCTCGGCGCTCCAGGTCTTGCCGGCCGCCTCGATGCCGTCACGCTTGACGGTGGCCAGCACGCCGGCCGCCTGTTCGCCACCCATCACCGAGATCCGGGCGTTCGGCCACATCCACAGGAAGCGCGGCGAGTAGGCGCGGCCGCACATGCCGTAGTTTCCGGCACCGAACGAGCCGCCGATGACGACGGTGAATTTCGGCACCTTCGCGGTGGCGACGGCCGTCACCATCTTGGCGCCGTCGCGGGCGATGCCGCCATTTTCGTACTTGCGGCCGACCATGAAGCCGGTGATGTTCTGCAGGAAGACGAGCGGAATGCCGCGCTGGGCGCAGAGCTCGATGAAATGCGCGCCTTTGAGGGCCGATTCCGAGAACAAAATCCCGTTGTTGGCGACGATACCGACCGGGTAGCCGTAAATCCGAGCAAAGCCGCAAACCAGCGTCGTGCCGTAGCGGGCCTTGAATTCGTCGAAATCGGAGCCGTCGACGATGCGGGCGATGATTTCGCGGACGTCGAAGGGCTTTTTGGAGTCGGTCGGGATGACGCCGTACAGTTCCTCGGCACCATAGGCCGGTTCGGTCGGCATCGTCAGCGTGACCGGTGGCTGTTTCTTCCAGTTCAGATCCTTGACGATGCGGCGGGCGATGGCCAGCGCGTGGGCATCGTTCTCGGCCAGATGATCGACGACGCCGGAAATGCGCGTATGCACGTCGGCGCCGCCGAGGTCTTCGGCCGAGACGACTTCACCGGTGGCGGCTTTCACCAGCGGCGGGCCGCCCAAAAAGATCGTGCCCTGATTCTTGACGATGATCGATTCGTCGCACATCGCCGGCACGTAGGCGCCGCCGGCCGTGCATGAGCCCATCACGGCGGCGATCTGCGGGATGCCGGCGGCTGACAGGTTGGCCTGGTTGAAGAAGATGCGGCCGAAATGTTCCTTGTCCGGGAAGACCTCGTCCTGCATGGGCAAAAAGGCGCCGCCGGAATCGACCAGATAGACGCAGGGCAGCCGGTTTTCGAGGGCGATTTCCTGGGCGCGCAGGTGTTTCTTGACGGTCAGCGGGTAATAGGTGCCGCCCTTCACGGTCGCGTCGTTGGCGACGACCATGCATTCGACGCCGTTCACCCGGCCGATGCCGGCGATCACCGACGCCGCCGGCACGTCACCGCCGTACATCCCGTAGGCCGCGAACTGGCCGATCTCGAGGAAAGGCGTGCCGGGGTCGAGCAGGCCATTGACCCGCTCGCGCGGCAGCAGCTTGCCACGAGCCAGATGTTTCTGGCGCGCCGCTTCCGGGCCGCCGAGGGCGATCTTTTCGACCTTGTCGTGCAGGTCGGCGACCACGGTTTCCATGGCGGCCGCGTTGGCCTGGAAATCGGCCGAGCGCGGGTTGAGTTGGGATTTCAGGATGGTCATGTCTCCTCGCTTCTTTTATGTGTGCGTTGCCTGAATTGCGATTTGGTAAGTGCTACAACTGCTTTGCCTCTTTCAGCCACTTGCTGACCGGCTCCGGTCGGTAGGCCGTCATGGTGGCCAGCAGTTTTTCGATGTCGGTGTCGGCCAGCGCCATGGCCCGGTTCTGGGCGCGCAGGAAGCCTTCGTCGACCGCCTGGTCGAACATGGCGAGCAGCGGGTCGTAGAAACCATTGACGTTAAGCAGGCCCATCGGCTTCTGGTGAAAGCCGAGCTGGCCCCAGGTCAGGATTTCGCAGAATTCCTCGAAGGTGCCAAAGCCGCCGGGCAGGGCGATGAAACCGTCGGACAGCTCGGCCATGCGCGCCTTGCGCGTGTGCATCGAATCGACGACCTCGATGCGCGTCAGCGCCCGGTGATCGACGGCGCGACCGGCGACTTCCTTGCCCATCAACGCCTCCGGGATGACGCCGATGACCGTGCCGCCGGCCTCAAGACAGGCATCGGCGACAGCGCCCATGAGGCCGATGTTGCCGGCGCCATAGACCAGCTCGATGCCGCGCGCGGCGAGCAGGCGGCCGAGCTTTTCGGCCTCGGTGCGGTAGATCGGGTTGCTGCCGGCGTTGGAGCCGCAGAAGACGCAGATTCGTTTCATCGTGTTCTCAAAAACCGCCGGTTTTCAGCCAGTGTTCGATCTGCGGCAGGCGGTCGGCGCCGAAGAAGGCTTCGCCGTCGATGACGACGTGCGGCGAGCCGAAGACACCGATTTTCAGGGCGTTATCGACTTCGTCCTTGAGACGGGCCTTGATCTCCGGGGTTTGCAGGGCTGCGGCCAGTTGTTCGCGGTCGATGCCGAGCGCCGCCGCGATGTCGAGCAGCGTGTCGGGCGAGGAGACGTCGAGGTCATCGACGAAGAAGGCGCGAAAGACGGCATGGGCGAAAGCTCGGGCCAGCGCGCAGTCCTGGCCATGCAGCCAGTAATAGGCGCGGGCGGCGTTCTGCGTCGGCAGCGGGAAGCGGCTGGGCGGGTTGTAGGGAATGCCCATGTGCCGTGCCGAACGATGGAAGTCGGCCAGCATGTACTTGCCCTTGGCGCTGATACCGTCGGCCGGCGGCCGTGAGCCGGTGGCCTGGAAAATGATGCCGAGCAGGATCGGATGCCAGCGCACCTTGCGGCCGTATTGGGCGGCGAGGGCATCGATCTTCTCGCTGAGCAGGTAGCCGTAGGGGCTGGAAAAATCGAACCAGAAATCGATGGGGGCCGGGTTGGCGTTTCCTGTGTCGGTCATCGTTTGTCTCCTGTCGGGGCTACGGTCAATTTCATTTTTAGGCTTTTTTTCCGGTTGACCGTAGCAATGGGGTTTGACTACTCGTTGGCGATGCTGCGCCCGATGACCAGCCGCTGGATGTCGTTGGCGCCCTCGTAAATCTGGCAGATGCGCACGTCGCGGTAGATCCGCTCGACCGGGAAGTCGCTGGTGTAGCCGACGCCGCCGTGGATCTGGATGGCGTCCGAGGCGATCTTCTCGGCCGCTTCGGAGGCGAACATCTTGGCCATCGACGCTTCCTTCAGACACGGCTTGCCGGCGTCCTTGAGCTGGGCGGCGCGCCAGACCATGAGGCGGGCGGCGTCGAGCAGGGTGTTCATGTCGGCCAGGCGGAAATTGACAGCCTGATGGTCGATGATGGGCACGCCGAAGGTCACGCGTTCCTTGGCGTAACGCACGGCCGCTTCAAACGCGGCGCGGGCCATGCCGATGCTCTGCGCGGCGATGCCGATGCGGCCGGCTTCGAGGTTGGAGAGGGCAATCTTGTAGCCTTCGCCCTCCTTGCCGAGCAGGGCCGAGGCCGGTACGCGACAGTTCTCGAGAATGATCTGCACGGTGTCGGAAGCGTGCTGACCCATCTTGTCTTCGGTGCGGCCGACGATGAAGCCGGGCGTCGCCGTCGGGATCAGGAAGCAGGAGATACCCTTCTTGCCAGCCGCCTTGTCGGTCACGGCAAAGACGATGGCCATCTGGGCGTGCTTGCCGGTGGTGATGAACTGCTTGACGCCATTGAGCACAAAGAAATCGCCATCGCGGTCAGCCCGCGTGGTGATCGCCGAGGCATCCGAGCCGGTGTGCGGCTCGGTCAGGCAGAAGCAGCCGAGCTTCTCGCCGCGGGCCAGCGGCTTGAGCCATTCTTCCTTCTGCGCGTCGGTGCCGTATTTCATCGTGATGCCGCAGGCCAGCGAGTTCTGCACCGAAACGATGGTCGACGTGGCGCCATCGCCGGCGGCGATTTCTTCGAGGGTCAGGACCAGCGACATGTAATCCATGCCGGCGCCGTCCCATTCCTCGGGGACCACCATGCCCAGCGCGCCGAGCTCGCCGAGTTCCTTGAGCGCGTCGGCCGGGAAGGTGTGGTTCCTGTCCCAGTCGGCGGCGAAGGGGGCGAGGCGCTCCTGCGCGAAGGCGCGCATGGTGTCGCGGATCATTTCCTGTTCTTGCGTGAGAATCATCGGTTCGTCTCCGCTCAGAGCATTTCAACGGCGAGGGCCGTCGCTTCGCCGCCACCGATGCACAGGGAGGCGACACCGCGCTTCTTGCCGTACTTCTTGAGCGCGCCGAGCAGGGTGACGACGATGCGGGCGCCGGAAGCGCCAATCGGGTGACCGAGCGCACAGGCGCCGCCGTGGACGTTGACCTTGGCCGGGTCGAGCTTGAGGTCGTGTAGCGCAGCCATGGTGACGACGGCAAAGGCTTCGTTGATCTCATAGAGATCGACCGATTCTGCGGTCCACCCGGTCTTGGCGAACAATTTCTGCATGGCGCCGACCGGAGCCGACGGGAAGAGGGCGGGTGTGTCGGCGTGCGTGGTGTGCGCAACGATGCGGGCAATCGGCTGCAGGCCAAGCTTGGCGGCTTGCGAAGCGCGCATGAGGACCATGGCGGCGGCGCCGTCGGAAATCGACGACGAGTTGGCCGGGGTTACCGTGCCGTCCTTCTTGAATGCCGGCTTCAAAGTCGGGACTTTTTCGACGTTGACCGCGAACGGACCTTCATCCTTGTCGATCACGACATCGCCCTTGCGGCCGGCGACGGTGGTCGGGGCGATTTCCCAGGCGAAGGAACCATTGTTGCTGGCTTCGATGGCGCGCGTCGTCGAGCGGATGGCGAATTCGTCTTGCGCTTCACGCGTGAAGCCGTAAGTGGTCGCACACTCTTCGGCAAACGTGCCCATCAGACGGCCGCGCGTTTCCTTGCTGTAGGAATCTTCGAGACCGTCCATGAACATGTGGTCGAACATCTGGCCGTGGCCGAGGCGATAGCCGCCGCGTGCCTTGGAGAGCAAGTAGGGGGCGTTGGTCATCGATTCCATGCCGCCGACCACAGCAGCGCCATAGGAGCCGGCAAGGATGCCGTCGTGGCCGAGCATGGTCGCCTTCATGGCCGAACCGCAGACCTTGTGGATGGTGGCGCAACCGGCCGAGAGCGGCAGGCCGGCCTGCAATGCCGCCTGGCGGGCCGGGGCCTGGCCCTGGCCGGCTTGCAGCACGCAGCCCATCAGCACTTCCTCGATCAGGTTGACGTCGATGCCGGCGCGATCGACGGCGGCCTTGATGGCCACGGCGCCAAGGTTGGCTGCAGTCAGGGCGCTGAAGCCGCCCTGAAACGAGCCCATGGCGGTGCGGGCGGCGGAAACGATAACGATCGGGTCATTCATGCTGTTTTCTCCTGCGTAGTTGTTGTGATCAGGCGTCCAACGCTTTCAGTGCGGCGTCGTAACGGAAAGGCAAATCCTGCGGGTGGTCGACGGTGATGCCGAGGTCGTGGATCAGGCCGTCCTTGAGGCCGTAGATCCAGCCATGGACGGTCAGTTGCTGGCCCCGGCTCCAGGCATCCTGAACGACCGGGTTGTGGCAGACATTGACCACCTGCTCGAGGACATTGAGTTCGCACAGCCGGTCGTGGCGAAGTTCTTCCGGCAAGCTGTTTACGTTGTCCATGTGCTTGTTGTGGACGTCATGGACGTGGCGCAGCCAGAGGTCGACGACGCCGACCCGGTCACGGCGCAGGGCGGCACCAACGCCGCCGCAGCCATAGTGGCCGACGACCATGATGTGCTTCACCTTCAGTACATCGACGGCGTACTGGATGACCGACAGGCAGTTGAGGTCGGTGTGCACGACGACATTGGCGACGTTGCGATGAACGAAGACCTCACCCGGCAGCAGACCGACGATCTGGTTGGCCGGCACGCGCGAGTCGGAACAGCCGATCCACAGGAATTCCGGCGTCTGCAACTGGGACAGCTTGTCGAAATAATTGGGGTCAACGGCCTGCATCTGGCCGGCCCAGGCGCGGTTGAAGTCGAACAGGTGCGACAGGTTCTCGCTGCGGATTTCTTCTTCCGACCAGTTGTCGAGATCGAGGGCGAGGAACATGGTGCCTTCGATCGGCGTCTGGTAGTAATTCGGCGCCTCGGTGAAGCCCAGCTCGCGGTAGAGCTTCACGGCCATGCGCATGTTGGGCAGCGTGTCGATCATCAGCTTGCGATAGCCGATTTCCTTGGCCGCCTTGATGGCGGCCAGCGCGAGTGCCGCGCCGACACCGTGGCCGCGCTCCTCCGGCGCGACGTAAAGGCGCTTCATTTCGCAGACGCCGTCACTGTCCGGCAGCGGGCGAACGCCGACGCAGCCGGCCGGACGGCCGTCGACCTCGGCAAAGAACAGCCGGCCCTGTGGCGCGACATAGGTGCCGGGCAGGGAGGCCATTTCCTGGTCGAAGTTCTGGTACGACAGATCGACGCCGAGCCAGGCCGCGTAATTGCGGAAATACTGGCGAACCTGCTCGAGGGCTTCGGTATCGTCTGCGGTGAGGGTGCGTAGGGTAACGGGCATGCTGTGGGCTCCTGGTGGCGGTGCTCCCTGCTCGGAAACACCGGCGGGAGCTGTTTATGCGGTTTCGGCGAAAAGTTCGCGACCAATCAGCATTCTACGGATTTCCGAGGTGCCTGCCCCGATCTCGTAGAGCTTGGCATCGCGCCACAAACGGCCGACCGGATACTCGTTGGTGTAACCGACGCCACCCAGCGTCTGGATCGCTTCGCCTGCCATCCAGGTGGCCTTTTCTGCGGAATAGAGAATGGCGCCGGCAGCATCCTTGCGCAGCGTGCGCGAATGGTCGGTGGCATCGCAGGCGCGGCCGACGGCATAGACGTAAGCGCGATTGGCCATCCAGGTCGAATACATGTCGGCAACCTTGCCCTGCATCAGCTGGAATTCACCGATCGCCTGACCGAACTGCTTGCGTTCGTGGAGGAAGGGTACGACGACATCCATGCACGCTGCCATGATGCCGAGCGGGCCGCCACAGAGCACGGCGCGTTCGTAATCGAGGCCGGACATCAGCACTTTGGTGCCGTTGCCGACGCCGCCCAACACGTTTTCTTCGGGCACTTCGCAGTCGTCGAAGAACAGCGGGAAGGTGTTGGAGCCGCGCATGCCCAGCTTGTCGAGGTGGGTGCCGTGGCTGAAGCCCGTCATCCCCTTTTCGACGATGAAGGCGGTCATGCCCTTGGCGCCGGCATTCGGGTCAGTCTTGGCATAGACGACCAGCGTGTCGGCATCGCCGCCGTTGGTAATCCACATCTTGGAACCGTTGAGGACGTAGCGGTCGCCCTTCTTGTCGGCCTTGAGCTTCATCGAGACGACGTCGGAACCGGCGTTCGGCTCGGACATCGCCAGCGCGCCGACGTGGTCGCCTGAGATCAGCTTGGGCAGGTATTTCTGGCGCTGGGCCTCGGTGCCGTTACGGCGGATCTGGTTGACGCACAGATTCGAGTGGGCGCCGTAGGACAGGCCGATGGAGGCCGAGGCGCGCGAGATTTCCTCGAGCGCGACAATGTGGGCCAGATAGCCCATGTTGGTGCCGCCGTATTCCTCGCCGGCGGTCATGCCGAGCAGGCCCATGTCGCCGAATTTCTTCCAGAGGTCGGCCGGGAAGTGATTGATGCGGTCCACTTCGGCGGCACGCGGCGCGATTTCGGCGTCGGCAAAGGCCTTCACCGCGTCGCGCAGCAGGTTGATGTCTTCGCCGAGGCCGAAGTCGAGGCTGGGAATGTTCATGGTTTGTCTCCGTTATCGATTTATTTTTCAGTCTTGCCGTGCATGACCATGATGGTCTGCTGCATCAGCGCACACAGCGTTTCCCGGCCGTCTTTCACAGCGAAGACTTCGGCCTGGGTAATGATCAGTGTCTTGCCCGGGCGCACCACCTTGCCGCGGGCGATCAGCTTTTCGCCGTCGGCCGGGGCGACCAGATTCATCTTGAATTCGACCGTCAGCACCGAGGCAGTTTCCGGCACGACGGTCATCGCCGCATAGCCAGCTGCTGAATCGGCAATCATGCCGACGACGCCGCCATGGACGAAGCCATGCTGCTGCTCGACGCCCGTCCAGTGCGGCAGATGGATTTCCGTCCGGCCGTGTTCGATGACCGGCATCGTCGCCTGGATGAGCTCCATGGCGTTCTGACGGGCAAAGCTGGCGCTGACGCGCTCGGCAAAGTGGGGATCGACGATTTTGGGCATAGGTCGTGATTGTATTTACGTTGACGTTAACGTCAACTAGAGATCAAATATTTTTTACGGGGCATCGCGACGAGCCAGCTCCTGTTCGCACTGGCGCTCGAATTCCGAGATTTCGGCCAGCATCGCCTCGATGTCCTCGCGCTGCTGCTCCAGCGCGGCACGGCGCTTTTCCATGACGCGCAGGCATTCGAGCAATTGCGGCGTTTCGTCCTCGGTCGACGCATACATGCCGATCAGGTCCTTTATTTCGGCCAGCGACAGGCCGAGGCGCTTGCCACGCAGCGCCATCTTGAGGCGCGCCCGGTCGCGGCGGGTGAACACGCGCTTGCTGCCTTCGCGTTCGGGCGAGAGGATGCCCTGGTCTTCCCAGAAGCGGATGGTGCGCGGGGTGATGCCGAATTCCCGAGCCAGGTCGGAAATGGCGAAAGTGGTGGCCGTTTGGCTCAAATCAGTCTCCTCAAGGTGCGGCCAAGTAAAACAGATGCGGGGGGTTTTTTCAATCCGCTACCGTATGGTAAGTTGTTTGCCTTGCTATCAAGGTTTCCCATGTCCCTGCATTTTCCTCACGCTCACCCGCCGGCCGCCGGCGAACTGACCGAAGTTGCACCCGGCGTTTTCTGGCTGCGCATGCCGCTGCCCTTCCAGCTCGACCACATCAACCTCTGGCTGCTTCGTGACGGCGCCGGCTGGGTCATCGTCGATACCGGCTTTCCCGATGACGCGGTACGCGCCATGTGGTCGCAGATCCTGGAAAAACTCGACGGCCCGGTGACGCGCCTGATCGTCACGCATTTTCATCCCGATCATCTCGGGCTGGCCACCTGGCTCATGGAAAAGACCGGTGCGCCGCTGTCGATGACGACCGGCGAGTTTTTGACGGCGCATGTGGTGTGGAACGAGGTGGGTGGTCACGGGGCCCGTTTCATGGTCGAGCAGTTCCGTCAGCACGGGCTGGATGGCGAGCATCTGGCCAAATTCGAGAAGCGCGGATCGGGCTATCGCAAGGCGGTGCCGGCGTTGCCCGAACACTATGATCGCCTGAAGATCGGCGACATTGCCACGGTCGACGGGAAAAAATGGCAAATTTTGATAGGCCATGGTCACGCTCCGGAGCATATGGCGCTTTACTGCGTCGAACTTGGCGTGTTAATTTCGGGCGACATGCTTTTGCCAAGAATTTCGACCAATATCAGCGTTTTCGCCGCAACGCCGAAGGCTGATGCGTTACGCTGGTTCCTCGAGTCGTTGGACGAAATGGCTGATGAAGTTCCGGATGAAACACTGGTTTTACCTTCGCACGGCTTGCCCTTCACAGGGATTCGGGCGCGGGTTCAGGCACTGCATTCGCACCATGAAGAACGATTGCAAGCTTTGGAAGACAGCTGTGAACTAGCGCCGAAGAGCGCAGCCGAGTTGCTCGATGTGTTGTTCAATCGGGCGCTCGATACACACCAAACCATGTTCGCGATGGGTGAAGCAATTGCCCATCTGAACTACCTTGAGCAAGCTGGTCGGCTGTTACGCAGCATTGGCGCCGACGGGGTGATTCGCTATTCGCGGTTGCAGTCTAAAGCCGCTACGCACTGACAGAGGGAGTTTCAAGATGTCGCAGCAAACCGAAAACCAGGGTATGAACCTGCCGAACCCGGCCGAAATGGCCAAGACCTACGCCGAAGTCGCCCAGCGCGCCTCACGCCTGATCACCCAGTTCATGGAAAAGAAGGCCAAGGACGGCGTCAATGCGCCGGCCGATGAACTTGGCGTGGCAAAAGCTTTCATGGACCTGTCTTCCCGTCTGCTGGCCAATCCGTACAAGATGGCCCAGACCCAGATGAACATGATGTGGGACTACTTCTCGCTGTGGCAGAACACCAGCATGAAGATGATGGGCATGCCGGGCAGCCACCCGGTGGCCGCACCCAAGAAGGGTGACAACCGCTTCAAGGACGAAGAGTGGGAAGAGCATTTCATGTTCGACTTCGTCAAGCAATCCTATCTGATCACCGCCCGTCACCTGCACGACACCGTTGCCGGTACCGAAGGCCTGGACGAAGCGACCCAGCAAAAAGTGAACTTCTTCACCCGTCAGTACATCGATGCGCTGTCGCCGTCCAACTTCGCCATGACCAATCCGGAAGTTTTCCGCGAAACCGTCAAGAGCAACGGCCAGAACCTGATCAAGGGCCTCAACAACCTGCTGCACGACGTCGAATCCGGTGATGGCCAGCTGCGTATCCGGATGACCGACACCTCGGCCTTCGAAATGGGCAAGAACGTTGCCACGACACCGGGCAAGGTGGTCTTCCAGAACGAACTGTTCCAGCTCATCCAGTACAACCCGAGCACCCCGGAACAGAACAAGAAGCCCTTCCTGATCGTTCCGCCGTGGATCAACAAGTACTACATCCTTGACCTGCGAGAGAAGAACTCGATGGTCAAGTGGGCGACCGACCAGGGCCACACCACCTTCATCATGTCGTGGATCAACCCCGACGAGAAGCTGGCTGCCAAGTCCTTCGAAAACTACCTGCTTGAAGGTTCGCTCGAAGCCATCAACCAGGTCTGCGCCCATACCGGCGAGAACAGCGTCAATCTGGCCGGCTACTGCCTGGGCGGCACGCTGACCATGACCACGCTGGCCTATATGGCGTCCAAGAAGGACAAGCGCGCCAATTCGGCCACCTTCTTCACGACCATGCTCGATTTCTCCGAGCCGGGCGAACTGGGCATCTTCCTTGACGAAGGTGCGGTTGAAGGTCTCGAAAAACGCATGGCTGAAAAGGGCTTCCTCGAAGGTTCGGAAATGGCCGGCACCTTCAACATGCTGCGCGCCAACGACCTGATCTGGTCCTTCGTGGTCAACAACTACCTGATGGGCAAGGATCCGTTCCCGTTCGACTTGCTCTACTGGAACTCCGACTCGACCCGCATGCCGGCCGCGATGCACAGTTTCTACCTGCGCAACATGTATCTGGCCAACCTGCTCAAGGAACCGGGCGGCATCACGCTCGGCGGCGTCAAGATCGACATCAGCAAGGTCAAGACCCCGTGCTACTTCATCTCGACCATCGAAGACCACATCGCGCCGTGGAAGAGCACCTACATGGGCGCCCGTCTGCCGTCCGGCAACACCAAGTTCGTCCTCGGCGGTTCCGGCCACATCGCCGGCATCGTCAATCCGCCGGTCGCCAACAAGTACGGTTTCTGGACCAATGACGCCACCGACGGCAACCTGCCGGAAAGCCCGGAAGACTTCCTGGCTGGCGCAACGCAGAACGCCGGTTCGTGGTGGACGCATTGGAACCAGTGGGTTACCGCCCTGCCGGGTGGCGATGCCAAGGTCAAGGCGCGCAAGCCGGAAGACGGTACCCTTAAGGTCATCGAAGATGCACCGGGTTCCTACGTCAAGTTCCGTCTCGATACGCAGAAGAAAAGCTAAGGGCGGTTTGGCCTGAAGAACCGGACGGGAGGCTGCGGCCTCCCGTTTTTATTGGGCGAACCATGCTTGTTCCGGCCTGTCTTACAAACACAGACCGCGAGGAGGCATATTATGTTCGATTCTCCCGTCGTATCCGTTCACATTCCACAGGCGCTGCGCAGCTTTGCCGGTGGCCAGCATGAAATCATGGCCAGCGGCGATACCGTGGGCGAAGTGCTTGAAGCCGTGGGGCATGAGTACCCGGCCATTCGTTCGCATCTGATGTCGGCAGAAGGGGATTTGCAGGCCGGCGTCGCCGTCTTTCTCGGGCCGCGCAGCATTCGTGAAATGCAGGGCTTGGCGACCCCCATCGAACTGGCTGAAACGCTCAGTATCGTGCCGATTGGCGCCGTTTAGCGGATTTCAATTTTGGCCAGAATTTCCGGTTGACCGTGGAAATACGGTCGGACCGGATAACGCTCGCCTAGTGGCGGAAAACCGGCAGCCTGGCTGAAAATTTCGGCCATTCCACCGCGTCGAGCATGTTCTTGACGATCAGGCCAAGCTCGGTGTCACCGGTGATTTCCAGTTCGCGGTTGAAGAATAGGGTGTCCGGGTCTTCCTGGCGGGAAAGCAGTTGCAGGTAGGCCGACAGATTGGCGGCAAAAGCCAGATCGGGTTCGCGTTGTGAGGTGAAAACCGGCCGGAACAGGCCGTTGGCGTAGGTGTATGAAGCCTCGCCGCCGGTATCGAGAACGCGGACGCGAAACAGCTTGTCTTCGAGCAGGGCCAGTTCGCTTTCCGGCAGCAGTTTCATTTTCAGCGCGGCGTTGAGGCCGGCGACCAGCACCAGCGCATGCGGCCATTGCGGCAACTTCTGGCCAAGGTTGGCGACGAAGGTGGGCAAGCGGAATTTGGGGATGGTGAAGCTGCCGTTCATGATCAGACTCCGAGTTGTGCCAAGGCTTGCGTGTGATGCTGGACTATACCCGCATCGCCGAACCAGTAGCCATCGACCAGGCCGCTGCTGTTCCATTCCCGGCTATCGACACTCACCGCCTCGCCGCGTCGTGCGGCATCGAAAGCGGCGATGATGGCATTGATGTGGTCCTTCTGCGGGCTGATGCGCACGATGTCGATGCCCATTTTCAGCATGTCCGGTATTTCGTGCAGCAGGTTGTAGCTTTGCGCCGACATTGTCTGAATGCCGTTAATGCAAAGAAAATCCTGGCCTTCGCGTGTTTTCAGGGTCAGGCCCTCGGCGTGATCCAGGCACTTGAACTGGCAGTCATCCTTGTTCAGATCGTAGTGGCGGGCCGTGAAGCAGCGGGCCGAAAAGGCGAGCGGAATCTTGCCGAAGGCAAAGACCTCGGTCTCGACCCCGGCCGGCTTGCTGGCGTGCAGGGTTTCGATCATCGCCCGCGTGCCTTCGAGCGGCGGCACCCAGCGCTTGAGGCCGTGGCGGGCAAAGGTGGCGAGCGTCGTCTCGTTGTAGATGTTGAGGTGCGGGCCGGCGACGAAATCCTGGCCGTGCACGAGGTTGACTGCACCGAGGTCGTTGGCTTCGAGCATGCAACCCGAGTCGTCCACCAGCCGGCGCAGCGCCTTGAGATCGCTCTCCGATTCGAGCAGGGCCTGGGCCGAAACGACGACCTGCTTGCCGGCATCGGTCAGGTCGCGGGCCAGGCCGATCCAGTCGGTGGTACGCAACTGCTGGCGGCGCGAGCAGACGACTTCGCCGACGTAGATGATGTCGAGGGCCGGGTTCTGCGCCATTTCGGCGTAGAACTCCATGACCTCGGCCTTGGGCCAGAAATAGAGGAGGGGGCCAAGCGAGAGTTTCATGCTGCGTTGTCCTTCAGCGCCATGGCCGGTTGTAGGCGCCGAGCGTCGCCTGGCTGCCTTCGGAGACTTTGGAGAGCTCGGCCTGCCAGGCCGGTTTGACGTGGAAGCGCTCGCTGCCGTCGCGCAGCGAATCGAGCGCGGCGCGTAGCGTGCGGGTAACCTGCGCGACGTAGGTCGGGCTGCGCTGGCGGCCTTCGACCTTGATGGCGCGGACGCCGATCTTGATGATGTCAGGCAGGATTTCCAGCACATTGAGGCTGGTCGGTTCTTCGAGCGCGTAATAGGTTTCGCCCTGGACCTCAAAGCGGCCCTTGCACAGCGTCGGGTAGCCGGCCGGCTCGTCGTCGCCGAAACGGTCGATGAGCACGCCGTTGAGGCGGGTTTCCATGGCGCCCGGCTTCTTGTCCCACTTCACGTACTTGGCCGGCGAGCAGGCGCCGACGGTGTTCGGCGATTCGCCGCAGGCATACGAGGACAGCCAGCAACGCCCTTCGTTCATGACGCACAGGCTACCGAAACCGAAGACTTCGATTTCGACCGGCGTGTTCTTGATGACGTTCTCGACCTGGGCCAAGGTCAGGACGCGCGGCAGCACGGCGCGGCGGATGCCGAATTCGCGCTGACAGAAATTGATCGCTTCGTAGCTCGTCGCCGAGCCCTGCACCGACAGATGCAGGCGTTGGCGCGGGTGACGGTTACGGGCATAGTCGAGCAGCCCGATGTCGGCCAGAATGATGGCATCGACACCCTGGTCGACGGCGGCGTCGACCGCCTTTTGCCAGTCGGCGACGCGGCCGGCCTGGGGGAAGGTGTTGATGGCCAGCAGCACTTCGCGACCCTTGCCGTGGGCGTAGCGAATGCCGTCGGCCATGGTCTTGGCGTCGAAATTGAGGCCGGCGAAGTTGCGGGCGTTGGTGTCGTTCTTGAAGCCGAGATAGACGGCATCGGCGCCGTTGTCGACGGCAGCCTTGAGGGCCGGCAAACTACCGGCTGGGCAGACGAGATCGGGCAGGGAGGTCATCGGAGACATCCGGAATAGCAAGCGGCGGAGTATAGCCAGCCGCCTGCTTTTGCCATTGATCCTGGTCAAACGGATAGCTCATGCTAGGATCACACCTCGCGGATGACCTGTTTGCCTGCGGCGAACGGCATCGAAATTCGCGGTGAATTTGGCCGGTGGGCGGCTGGGAAAAAGGAAGGCGATGCGGGAAGGCTGATGCATGGATAAGGAACGTGTTCTCGTCGTCGATGACGAACAGTTGAACCTGTTCATAATCGAAGAATTTCTCGAGCAGGAAGATATCTCGCTCGAGATGCACAGTGATCCGCTGGCGGCGTGGGCCAGCCTGATTGCCCCGGAGAGCAATTTTTCGCTGGTCATTCTCGACCGGATGATGCCCGAGCTCGACGGCATGGAATTTCTTCGGCGAATGAAGCGCGAGTCGCGCTTTGCCGACATTCCGGTCATCATGCAGACGGCCGCATCGTCGCCGGATCAGGTGCGGGAAGGTCTCGCAGCGGGGGCTTACTACTACCTGACCAAGCCGTACGAGCCGGAGGCGCTGATATCCATCGTCCGTGTGGCGATGGAGGATCGCCGGGCGCGCAGCCAGTTGCGCAGCCGGGCGGCCCGGCTGGAAGACGCACAGAAGCTGATTCGCACGGTCGAATACCGCTTCGTCACGATGGACGACATTGCCAGCCTGGTCCCCGTACTGGCTGCCATGTGTTCGGTGCCCGACGTGGTTGCTCCAGGGCTTTCCGACTTGATGGTCAATGCCGTCGAGCACGGCAATCTTGGCGTCAGTTATCAGGAAAAATCGCTGCTCAAATGGGAGGGCGACTGGGAGGCAGAAATTTCCCGGCGGCTCGCTTTACCGCAATTTTGCGAGCGTTTCGCAACGATTCGGCTGGAGCGCACGACGGAATCCGTGGTGTTTACGATCACCGATCAGGGCCATGGTTTTGAATGGTCGAAATTCCTGGCTTTCGATCCGGATCGCGCTTTCGACCCCAACGGCCGGGGCATCGCCATGGCCAGGATGATGAGTTTTTCCAGCCTCGAGTATCAGGGCTGCGGCAACGTGGTGGTCGCCACGGTCAACAACGTGGTCGAAGCTTAGCGGCTGACGATGGTCGGCCGGTAGCCGAGTGCGGCGCGGATCTTTTCCGCCACGCGGTCGGCATCGCCGCGGCTGGCGTAGGGGCCGAGGTGAACGCGGTGAATGCCGCCGGCCGGATTGACCCGCATGGCTTCGGTCAGCCAGTCGAGTTCGCGCACCAGATGGTTTTTGAGGCTTTCCGCGTTGTCGGCGTTGGAGAAGGCGCCGAGTTGCAGGTAGATGCCCTTGGCTACACCGGCATCGCTGTTCGGTCCGGCCGGAACTGGTGTTGGCACGGGTGGTTCGTCGAGTGCCACGCGTTTGGCCAATTGCTCGATCTCGTCATTTTCGGCGTTGCTGGCTATCCGCGGTGGAGGCGTGACCTGGGCGTAGGCGGTGCCGGCCAGCTCGCCGGGAATGATCGCCTCGACCTCGACCTGGCCGCTGCCGCCGTTGATCAGGCCGAGCTTGTAGGCGGCGGTGTAGGACAGGTCGATGACGCGGTCGGCGTGGAAGGGGCCGCGGTCGGTAACGCGGACGATCACTGATTTGCCGCTCTGCAAGCTGGTGACGCGCACGTAGGAGGGCAGGGCCAGCGTCGGGTGGGCGGCAGTCATGGCGAACATGTCGTAGGGTTCGCCGATCGAGGTCTTCTGGCCGTGGAACTTCTTGCCGTACCAGCTGGCGATGCCGCGGGTCTTGTACGGTTTGAGCGCGTTGTTCGGGAAGTATTCCTTGCCAAGCACGACGTAGGGTTTGGTTGCCGGCTTGTGCAGCGGTTCCCACTTCGGTTCGGCGTCCGGGATGTCTTCCAGACCATCCGGAATGTCGTCGGCCGGGCCGTCATCTTTATAAAAGCCGCCGCCGCGCTTGAGGACGGCGGTCGGCTTTCTGGTCGGCGTCGGCGATTTCAAATTTGGCTGTTTTTCCCGGTCGACCGTGGAACCCTGCAATGGCGCGGGAGGCACGCTGCCGCAGGCGGCGAGCAGCAAGGCGAGGGTCAGCGGGACAAGTGGTCGGGTCATTTTTTGACCAGCATCCGGTGGGTGTGGATCGACATCAGCATGCCGACGCCGAGGAACAGTATGACCAGCGCCGTGCCGCCATAGCTCATGAAGGGCAACGGTACGCCGACGACGGGCAGGATGCCGCTGACCATGCCCATGTTGATGAAGGCGTAGGTGAAAAAGCCCAGCGTGATGGCGCCGGCAAGCAGACGCGAGAACAGCGTTGGGGCGCCGGAGGCGATTATCAGGCCGCGGCCGATGAGCAGGGTGTACAGGAAAAGGAGCAGGACGTTGCCGAGTAGGCCCCATTCTTCGGAATAGACGGCGAAGATGAAGTCGGTATGCTTTTCCGGGATGAATTCGAGGTGGGTCTGGGTGCCGTTCAGGTAGCCCTTGCCAAAGGCGCCACCGGAGCCGATGGCGATGGTCGACTGAATGATGTGATAACCGGAACCGAGCGGGTCAGTGGTCGGGTCGATGAGGGTCAGGATGCGCTTTTGCTGGTAGTCGTGCATCATGCCCCAGAGAATCGGCGCGGCGGAGCCAGCGGCGACGAGCAGCCCGGCAATGACCTTCCACGGCAGCCCGGCGAAGAAAATGACGTAGAAACCTGCCGAACCAACGAGCAGCGCGGTGCCGAGGTCCGGCTGCTTGGCGATCAGCGCAAACGGGATGAAAAGCAGTAGCGCGGCAACGAAGTAATGCTTGAGTCTGAGGGTCGCCTCGTATTTCTGGAAATACCAGGCGAGCATGAGCGGCATGGCGATCTTCATGATCTCGGACGGCTGGATGCGCGTGAAACCGAGCGACAACCAACGCTTGGCCCCGTTGACCTTGATCCCGAACAGGAACACGGCAACGAGCAGGATGATCCCGAAGACATAGAGCGGGATGGCGAAATTCATGAGTTTCTGCGGCGGCAGGCGCGAGACGAACCACATGACGACCATGGCGATGCCCATGTTTCCGGCCTGGGAAAGCATCCGGTGATTGCTGTCCCAGGTGGCAGAATTGACCGTGGCCAGGCCGACACCCATGATCGCCAGGGTAATGAAAAAGAGCGGAAAGTCGATATGGGCGATCAACTGCTGCCAGCTGCGGCGGAGGGTGCCAACGATGTCGATCATTCTTCGTGCTCTTCCTCAATGGCCGCCGGATCTTCCGGTGCCGCACCACCCGGCAGCTTGCCGAGCAGATAGTAGTCGATGACCATGCGGGCGATCGGGGCAGCTGACTGGGCGCCAAAACCGCCATTTTCGACGAGAACGGCGAGGGCGATTTTCGGGTTGTCGGCCGGAGCATAGGCGATGAACAGGGCGTGGTCGCGCAATTCCTTCTTGGTGCTGCCTTCCTTGTACTGGGCGCCCTTCAGCGAGAAGACCTGCGCCGTCCCGGTCTTGCCGGCAGCCTCGTACGGCGCGCCGGCAAAGGCGCGGGCACCGGTACCCTCCTTGTTGACGCCAACCATGGCCCGGCGAATGACATCGACGTTGCTTTGCTTCAACTGCAGGTCGCGAATCGGCTTCGGTTCGACCTGACGTTTTTCGCCAGTTTTCGTATCGATCAGGTAATGCACCAGATGCGGCCGGAACATCACGCCGTTGTTGGCGACGGTGGCGGTGGCCTGGGCCAGCTGAATCGGTGTATACGCGTTGTAACCTTGGCCGATGCCAATCGAGATCGTCTCGCCGGCATACCATTTTTGCTGCTCAGGCTTCTTGAAACGCTGTTTTTTCCACTCCTGCGACGGCAGGACGCCCTTCGATTCCCCGGAGTCATCCTTGCCGAGATCGACCCCGGTGCGCTGGCCGAGGCCCAGCGAGCCCATGAACTTGGAGATATTGTCGATCCCCATGTCGTTGGCCAGGATGTAGTAATAGGTGTCGCAGGAATGGACGATGGACTTGTACATGTCCACGCTGCCGTGGCCACCCTTTTTATCGTCGCGGAAAGTATGGTTGCCGAAGGTGAAGTAGCCAGGATCGCTGATCGCCTGATTGGGCGTGCGCTTGCCCATTTCCAGCGCAGCCAGGGCCATGAACGGTTTGAAGGTCGAACCCGGCGGATAGGCACCGTTGATCGCCCGGTTGACCATCGGCTTGTCCGGGTGCTCGTTGAGTTCCTTCCAGTTGTCGGGCGTAATGCCGTCGACGAACAGGTTGGGGTCGTAGGTCGGTGTCGAGACCAGGGCGAGGATGCCACCGGTCTTCGGGTCGATGGCAACGAGGGACCCCTTGCGGTCGCCGAAGGCCTGCTCGGTGATCTGCTGCAACTTGGCGTCCAGGGTCAGGGCCAGGTTGTTGCCGGATACCGGCGGAATCCGTTTCAGGCTGCGCAAGGCACGGCCACCGGCATCAATTTCGACTTCCTCGTACCCTGTTTCGCCGTGCAGTTCGAATTCGTAGTGTTGTTCGAGACCGGTTTTGCCGACGTGATCGGTACCCTTGTAGTTGGCTTGTTTTTCCGAATCTTCGATCCATTTCAGATCACGCTCGGTGATCCGGCCAATGTAGCCGATGGCGTGCGAGGCGATAGCGCCTAGCGGGTATTGGCGGAACAGTCGGGCCTTGACCTCGACGCCGGGAAAACGATAGCGATGTGCCGCAAATTTGGCGACTTCGCCATCGGTCAGGCGCGTGCGAATCGGGATCGATTCGAAATTCTTCGCCTCATCGAGCAGGCGTTTGAAGCGCTTGCGATCCTTGGGCTGGATGTCGATTACTTCGGCCAGTGCATCGATGGTGGCTTCCAGGTCGCCCGCCTGGGAAGGGGTGATTTCCAGCGTGAAGGCTGAGTAATTGTGGGCCATGACCACCCCGTTGCGGTCGGTGATGACGCCACGGTTGGGGACGATGGGGATCAGCGCAATGCGGTTGTCTTCGGCCCGGGTCTGGTAAAAATCGTGCTGGATGACCTGCAGCCAGACAAAGCGGCCAAGCAACAGGCCGAAAGCCAGCAAGACGCCGATGGCGGCAATGCCCAGGCGAAAGCGAAAACGGTCTACATCGGCTTCCGGATTGGTGAAGTTGGACACGTACTGCCTGCCTCGGTCTTAAATCGGGCGATTGGGGTCCTGCTCAACCGGCCGGTACTGGGGCAGGAGCAGGATGAAGGTTGCCGGAATCCAGAGCAGGGTGGCCACAACGGGGCCGATAAAATAGCCCCAGCCCGGAAAGTCGGCGCCGACAGCAAGGCGCATCAGGGCCTGAACGATTTGCGTGGCAACCAGCAGAGGCAACACCTGCAAGGCCTGCTGGACCAGCGGGAACCACAGGATGCGCCGGGACAGGGCTGAGGCAGTGTAGGCGAGCAGCACGTAGGCGAAGCAGTGCTGGCCGAGGACAGCGCCATCGGCGACATCCATGAGCAGGCCGAGGACAAAGGCCCAGCCCATGCCGACGCGGCGGAATTCGCGGATGCACCAGAAGCACAACACCAGCGCGACCCAGTCTGGAACGCCCGGCCAGTGAGCCGTCGGCAGGAAATTAAGGGCGACGGCGCCGATCAGGCTGAAGAAAATGAACCAGGGCTGGACCGGCTGCAGGATGCGCGAAGAGGAAAAAGTCGGTTGCATCAGTTTCCCTTACCCACGGTTTTCTTTTTCTTGCCAGCCAAGCCGGGTTTGTCGCTGCTTCCAGGTCGCCCGGTTGATTCCGGCGGCGCTGGCGGCAAGGGCTGGCGCGGGTCGAGAACCATCACCTCGCCGAAGTTTTCGACACCGGCAATCGGCACGCAGAAAATGCGGGCGAATGAATAGGCGCTGTCGCGTTCGATATTGACCACCTTGGCGACCGGAAAGCCGGGCAGATAGATGCCGTCAAGTCCGGAGGTGACCAGTATGTCACCGATCTGGATGTCGGCATTGGCCGGCATGTAGCGCAGTTCGAGCTGGCCGTTGCCGAGCCCGAAAACGACCGAGCGTTGGCCGCTGCGCACGATCTGCACCGGCACCACCTGATCCTTGTCGGTGATCAGCGTGATTTCAGCCGAGAACGGGAAGACGCGAGTGACCTGGCCGACGACGCCGGTCTCGTCGATGGCAGGCTGTCCGGCCACGACGCCGGCTTGCTGACCCTTGTCGACGATAATCTTGCGCGAGAAAGGATCGCGCGCGGTGTACAAAATCTGCGTCACCTGACCGTTGGCCTTTTCGCGTTCCTTGACCGACAGCAGCTTGCGCAGCCGTTCGTTTTCGGCCTCCAGTTGGGCCAGCCGCTGCAGGTTGGGGGCGGTGGTGAGCTGGGCGTGTTTCAGCTCGTTGTTTTCCTGCTGCAGGCCGCGCATGCCTTGCAGATAGCTGGCGGCATAGTCCACCAGACTACCCGGCGTCTGGGCGACACGTTGCACCGGGTCTACAACCAGGGCAATGCTCTGGCGGAGCAGTTCCAGGCTCTTGAAACGCAGGTCGACAACGAAGATCGCCAGCGAAACGGCGATGTAGAAAGTCAGAAGGGCCAGCGGCGCTGGCCCTTGCTTGAAGAACGGTGGAGGCGCGTGGTCGATGCCGGCCATCGCTCAGTCCTGTCGTGCTGCGGTCAACGGTCAGTCCGAGGCAAAAATGCTGCCCAGCTTGTCCATTTTTTCCAGAGCCAGACCACAACCGCGCGCCACACAGGTCAGTGGCTCGTCGGCGACGATCACCGGCAGGCCGGTCTCTTCCATCAACAGACGGTCAAGGTCGCGAAGCAGGGCGCCACCACCGGTCAGGACCATGCCCTTTTCGGCAATGTCAGCACCCAGTTCCGGCGGCGTCTTTTCGAGCGCCGATTTCACGGCGGAAACCACCTGGTTGAGCGGATCGGTCAGTGCTTCGAGGATTTCGTTGGAGGAAATCGTGAACTTGCGTGGAATTCCTTCGGCCTTGTTGATGCCGGAGACTTCCATTTCCTTCACTTCAGCGCCCGGGAACGCCGAGCCAATCGTCTTCTTGATGTTCTCTGCGGTGTTTTCACCGATCATCATGCCGTAGTTGCGGCTGATGTAATTGATGATCGCTTCGTCCAGCTTGTCGCCGCCAACGCGCACGGAACCGGCGTAAACCATGCCGCCAAGCGAGATGACGCCGACTTCGGTGGTGCCGCCGCCGATATCGACAACCATCGAGCCGGTTGCTTCGGAAACCGGCAGGCCGGCACCGATCGCCGCAGCCATCGGCTCCTCGATCAGGTAAACCTGGCTGGCGCCGGCGCCGAGGGCGGATTCGCGGATGGCGCGACGTTCGACCTGGGTCGAGCCGGAGGGGACGCAGATGATGATGCGCGGGCTCGGGCTGAACAGCTTCGAGTCGTGCACCTTTTTGATGAATTGTTTGAGCATCTGCTCGGTGACGGTGAAGTCGGCAATGACGCCGTCTTTCATCGGGCGGATGACGGTAATGGTGCCCGGCGCCTTGCCAAGCATGTCTTTGGCTTCACGGCCGACCGCCTGGATTGTTTTTTTGGCGTTGGGGCCGCCTTCGAGGCGGATGGCAACGACTGACGGCTCGTCGAGGACGATGCCGCGCGCCCGCACATAGATCAGCGTATTGGCGGTGCCAAGGTCGATGGCGAGGTCATTCGAGAAGTATTTGCTGAGGAAACCGAACATGTATGCTCCGCTTGGGGGGTGCGGTAGGGAAAACTTTTATGATACCTTATAACGCTTTCCATTTTAAGACTTTGTGCGCTGCAATAAAGTCTTCGGACCCCATGTCGCTCACATTAGAACAGGTTAAACGCATCGCCCATCTCGCCCGAATCGAGATCAGCGATGACGAGGCGCTGACCACTCAAGGCCACCTCAATGGCATCTTCCAGTTGATCGAGGAGATGCAGGCTGTCGATACCCGCGGCGTCGAACCGATGGCGCATGCTCAGGATGTCAGCCAGCGACTGCGCGAAGATGCCGTCACCGAAGGCGACCGTCGTGCTGCCTATCAGGCCGTCGCCCCGGATACCGAAGCTGGCCTCTATCTTGTGCCGAAGGTGATCGAATGATCAACAAGAGCCTGAAGCAGCTGTCGCAGGCCCTGGCCGCCAAGCAGATTTCGAGCGTCGAACTGTCGACGCTCTTCCTTGATCGTATCGAGCGCCTGAACCCGACGCTCAACGCCTTTGTCACGGTCGACCGGGAAAAAAGCCTGAAAATGGCGTTGGCTGCCGATGCTCGTATCGCCGCTGGCACGGCCGGCCCGCTGACCGGTATCCCGATTGCCCAGAAGGATATCTTCTGCGCCGAGGGCTGGACGACGACCTGTGGCTCGAAAATGCTGGCCAATTTCGTTTCGCCCTATGACGCGACGGTCATTCACAAAATGCACGCCGACGCCGGGATGGTGTCGCTGGGCAAGACGAATATGGACGAATTCGCCATGGGTTCGTCGAACGAAACCTCGTTCTTCGGCCCGGTGCGCAATCCTTGGGATACCAGCCGAGTGCCTGGCGGCTCTTCCGGCGGTTCGGCCGCTGCGGTTGCCGCTCGTTTGGCGCCTGCCGCAACCGGCACCGATACTGGTGGTTCGATCCGCCAGCCGGCCGCACTGTGCAATCTGACCGGCCTCAAGCCGACTTACGGTGTGGTTTCGCGTTACGGCATGATCGCCTTTGCCTCGTCGCTCGACCAGGGCGGCCCGATGGCGGCCAGCGCCGAAGATTGCGCGCTGTTGCTCAATACCATGGTCGGCTTCGACGAGCGCGATTCGACTTCGCTGGATCGCCCGGTTGAGGACTACACCCGCGATCTGGAAAAGCCGCTGAACGGTCTGCGCATCGGCCTGCCCAAGGAATTCTTCGGCGAAGGTTGCGATGCCGAGGTGATGGCTGCCGTTCGTGCCGCGATTGCCGAATATGAAAAGCTCGGCGCAACGACGGTTGAAGTCTCGCTACCCAACTCGCATTTGTCGGTGCCGGCCTATTACGTCATCGCGCCGGCCGAAGCGAGTTCCAATCTGTCGCGCTTCGACGGCGCCCGTTACGGTTATCGCGCGCCCGAGTACGACAACCTCGAGCAGATGTACGAAAAGACCCGTGCTCAGGGCTTCGGTGCCGAGGTCAAACGACGCATCATGATCGGCGCTTATGTGTTGTCACACGGCTATTACGATGCTTATTACCTGCAGGCGCAGCGTATCCGTCGATTGATTGCCAACGATTTCGTCGAAGCCTTCAAATCCTGCGACGTGATCATGGGGCCGACCTCACCGTCGACCGCCTTCAAGCTCGGAGAAAAAGCCGCCGATCCGGTGCAGATGTATCTTTCCGACATTTACACGATTGCCGTCAATCTGGCTGGTCTGCCCGGCATGTCGATTCCCTGCGGCTTTGTCGGTGGCTTGCCGGTTGGCCTGCAGTTGATCGGTGACTATTTTGCCGAAGGGCAATTGCTCAACGTGGCGCACCGTTATCAGCAGGCGACCGACTGGCATCAGCGCCGGGCGGCCGTCGAATAGGCATGTGGCGGCGTCTGCTGCTTGTTGTCGTTCTGGCAGCGGCCGGTTGTGCCGAGGTCGAGAAGCAGCCGGAAATCGTTGCTGCCGAAGAGCCGGTGGTCGACAAGCCGGCGGCAGAAAGCAAGGAACCGAAGTTCAAGAACTCGACACTCAAGTATCTGGCCAATCGCAACCTCAAGCCGCAGCCGACGCGCCCGCTCAATGTCCGCTCGCGCTGTACGCATCGTGATGCCATCGGGACGCAGACGCGGCTCGACCTGCTGGTCAAGGAAGCCCAGGTCAAGACCTTTGTCGCCCAGGTCAGCATGAAGGGTCACGGCACCTGCCGCTTTGACCTCAATGAGTTCGAGCAGATCGAAAAAATGCCGCAAGCCCTGCTCCGCCACAAGAAACAGTCGGATTGCCTGGTTCGCATGTGGGAGCAGGGTCCAAAAGTAACGATTGCATTCAACAGTTGTCCCAAGTCCTGCGACGGGCAGGCCTTCGAGTATCTCTGGCCGATCATGGTCGAGGCGAAGAGCGGACATTGTTTCTGAAACGGATGAAGCCATGAATCAGTGGGAAGTAGTGATCGGTATCGAAACGCACGCACAACTGGCGACGGTTTCGAAGATTTTCTCGGGCGCCTCGACGGCCTTCGGCGCTGCACCGAATACCCAGGCGTGTGCGGTTGATCTCGCCTTGCCGGGCGTTTTGCCGGTGCTCAACAAGAAGGCGGTCGAGTGCGCCATTCGCTTCGGCCTGGCCATCGGCGCCGAAGTCGCCCAGAAGTCGGTCTTTGCCCGCAAGAACTACTTTTATCCGGACCTGCCCAAGGGTTACCAGATCAGTCAGATGGACCTGCCCGTCGTCGTTGGCGGCAACATCACGGTGCAGGTCGGTCAGGGTGACAAGGCTTACGAGAAGGTTGTTCGCCTGACCCGTGCGCATCTGGAAGAAGATGCCGGCAAGTCGCTGCATGAAGATTTTCAGGGCAAGTCGGGCATTGACCTCAACCGCGCCGGCACGCCGCTGCTCGAAATCGTTTCCGAGCCGGACATGCGCTCGTCCGACGAAGCGGTCGCCTACGCCAAGGCGCTGCATGCACTGGTGCGCTGGATCGGCATCTGCGACGGCAACATGCAGGAAGGCTCCTTCCGTTGCGACGCCAACGTTTCGGTGCGGCCGAAAGGTCAGGCCGAATTCGGTACCCGGCGCGAGATCAAAAACCTCAACTCCTTCCGTTTCCTCAAGGAAGCCATCGACTTCGAAGTCCAGTGGCAGATCAACGAAATCGAAGAAGGCCGCCGGATTCAGCAGGCCACCGTGCTGTTCGACCCGGATAGCGGCGAAACCCGCATGATGCGCAGCAAGGAAGACGCGCACGACTACCGCTATTTCCCCGATCCTGATCTGCTGCCGCTGGTCATTTCGAGCGAGTGGATTGCCCGCGTCCAGAGCGAACTGCCGGAACTGCCGGTGCAGATGCGCGAGCGCTTCATCAGCGAGTTCGGGCTTTCGAACTACGACGCAACGGCGCTGACGGCAAATTCCGAAATTGCCTCTTTTTTCCAGTCGACCGTGGCAATCGCCGGCAAGCAGAATGCCAAGCCCTGCGCCAACTGGGTCATGGTTGATCTCGCCGCCCGCCTCAACAAGGATGGCAAGGAAATCGCCGAATCACCGGTATCGGCGGCCCAACTGGCCGGCTTGATCCTGCGCATCGCTGACAACACCATCTCCAACAACATTGCCAAGAAGGTTTTCGAGGCTTTGTGGAATGGCGAGGGGATGACAGCTGACGAAGTCATCGACAAGCAGGGTCTCAAGCAGATTACCGACAGCGGCGCTATCGAATCATTGGTTGACGAAGTTCTGGCAGCCAATCCCGCCAATGTCGCCGAGTTCAAGGCCGGCAAGGAGAAGGCGTTCAACGCCTTGGTCGGTCAGGTCATGAAGGCGGCCAAGGGCAAGGCCAATCCGCAGCAGGTCAATGACCTGCTCAAGCAAAAACTGGCCAGCTGATCAGCGGGCAGGTTGAGCTGTGCCGCTCGGCGCTGGCGGCGAGCGGCGGGTCAGTTCGTAGTAGCGCTTGCGGTCGGCGTCGTACTTGGCCTTGATAACGGCGAAGTCCCGCTTCTTGATGTCGAGCAACTCCTGCTGGAGCTTGATCTCGTGGTCAATGGCGCGCAAATCCCGCTCCAGGTCTGGGGGCAAGGCTTTCTTCTTGTAGAACTCGGCCTCGTTTTCAAACTTTTTGCGCTTGGTTTGTGCTTGGTCTATGCGTGTAATGGTCGCCAGAATGGCCAGGTTCACGTCTGCCTCGGCTTTGCGCTGAGCCAAATCGATGTCTTCTGGCATCGCGTAGGTATCGAGCAATGCCTGATCACGTCGCCGCTGCTCGCGGCTGGCGTTTTCAAGCTGCTTGCGCCGAAGGTTTTCTTGAGCCTGTTCGGCTTTTTGCTCCGGCGTCAGCGCCGCGCCCACTTCCTTGACGATGTTGCCACCGCTGTCCAGAACCCGATAGGCGCGTCCCCGGCACTGCTCCGGCAACATGTCGCCGCAGACCCGGCGACCCGTGCTTGGATCATGGCAGCAGTAAAACTCCCCCGCCGCTTGCGCCGAGCCAAGCGAAATCAACAACAGAGGGGCAATGAGCAGCGTTTTACGCATGGATGCCGTACTGCTCCCGGTAGCGGGTAACGGCGTCGCGGTGGGCAGCAAATTCCGGATGGTGGGCCAGGAAGGACATCAGGTCGCTCAGCCCGGCAACGGCGATGACCGGGATGCCATAGTCGCGCTGGACTTCCTGTACCGCCGACAGTTCACCCTGGCCGCGTTCCTGGCGGTCGAGCGCAATCAATACGCCAGCCGGGGTGGCGCCGGCAGCGCGGATCAGTTCGACTGACTCTCGGACCGAGGTGCCGGCTGAAATCACGTCATCGACAATCAGCACCCGGCCGGTCAGTGGTGCGCCAACAATGTTGCCACCTTCGCCGTGATCCTTGGCTTCCTTGCGATTGTAGGCGAAGGGATAATTTTGGCCGCGCTGGGCCATGGCCATGGTGATCGTGGCGACCAGCGGAATGCCCTTGTAGGCCGGGCCAAACAGCATGTCGAACTGGACACCGCCGGCTTCAGCAGCTTTCGCGTAGAATTCGGCGAGACGGCCGAGTGAGTTGCCGTCATTGAACAAACCAGCATTGAAGAAGTAGGGCGAGAGCCTTCCCGCCTTGGTTTTGAATTCGCCAAAGCGCAGTACTTGGCAGCTCAGCGCAAATTCAATAAATTCCTGACGAAAATCCATATTTTTCCATTCTATCCGACCGGGAAAACCGGGCCGATCATTGCACAATGTTACGCATCATCTCCCTGAATCTCAATGGTATCCGCTCTGCCTGGAGCAAAAATGTCTTGCCCTGGGCGGCCTCTCAACACGCTGACATTTTTTGCTTACAGGAACTGAAGGCACAATTACCCGACTTGACGTCCGAGATGATGGCTCCGGATGGCATGCACGCGTTCTATCACTGCGCCGAGAAAAAAGGTTACAGCGGCGTCGGGATCTGGAGCAGACAGAAGCCTGACCGTGTAGTCGAGGGTTTCGACGGAGGTGAGTTCGACACCGAGGGGCGCTATATCCGGGCCGATTTCGGGAATCTGTCGGTGATTTCGCTTTACCTGCCTTCGGGCTCTTCTTCGCCTGAGCGGCAAGAAGCCAAATTCCGCTTTCTCGATGTGTTTCTGCCGCACATGGTTGCCTTACGGGCGGAAGGGCGGGAAATAGTCCTGTGTGGCGACTGGAATATTGCGCATCAGGCCATTGATCTGAAAAACTGGAAATCGAACCAAAAAAACTCCGGTTTCCTGCCAGAGGAGCGTGCCTGGCTCAGCCGGGTGTTTGATGAACAAGGCTGGGTCGATGTCTATCGATCTCTTTACCCCGACGCCGGCGAGGCTTGTTATACCTGGTGGAGCAATCGCGGCCAGGCTTGGGCCAAAAATGTGGGGTGGCGGATCGATTACCAGATTGCCACGCCGGGTATTTCCGCTTCTGCCCGGCAGGCTGAAGTCTACAAGGCCGAGCGTTTTTCCGACCATGCCCCGCTGGTAATCGATTACGACTTCAAATAAGCATTCATGCGAATTGATTTCGCTGCGCCGTAGGGATAATCTGTATCTCTGCCTAACTCACTAACGAGGTTAAAAATGTCCGAAGAAATGACTGCTGCCAACAAGGAAAAGTTGGTTACCGATTTGAAGGTAGTGATCTCCGACACCGAAGAGTTGCTGCGTGCCACTGCCGGTGCTGCTGGTGAAAAAGTGAGCGAACTGCGTGAACGTCTGAGTGTTCGTCTGCGCGATACCAAGGAGCGTGTTCTCGATCTGGAAGCTGCGTTGGTCGACAAAACCAAGGCCGCTGCGCGTGCCACCGACGATTTCGTACACGAAGAGCCTTGGAAAGCCGTCGGTGTTGCCGCGGCACTGGGACTTGCCCTTGGTGTGCTGATCGGCCGTCGCTAAGCGAATGACCGAACAAGCAGGCGGTGAAGCGGGCCGCGAAGGCCTCTTCGCCGCGCTGAAAGGTAGCGTTGCGACGCTGATCGCGATTGTCAAAACGCGGGCCGAACTTCTCGTTACAGAGCTTGAGGAAGAAAAGCTTCGTCTCATGTCGCTCTGGTCGAAGGCGATTGGCGCCGCGTTTTTGCTCGCGGTTGGCGTTGTCTTGGCGATTTTTTGTCTGTCGCTGGCTTTCTGGGAGCACCGGGTTTTGGTGTTGGGCATCTTTGCCGTGCTATTCATAGGTGGTGCCTTGTATCTGATTGCTTCACTGAAGCGGCAAACCTCTCAACCAAGCAAAATGTTTCGGGCGAGCCTGTCTGAACTCGAAGCGGACATGGCGCTATTGCGTCGTTATCGCAACAAGTCTGAATGAACCCGAAATTACTGGAGCTGGCTACCCGGCATGGTGCCCTCAAGGCGCGCATCGATGAACAGCGCCGTGTTCTGGCGCGTCATTCGGTGCCACTTGAAGCGGCGCTTGCGCGTGGCGATACGGTTCTCAAGGGCGTCGACTGGCTCAAACACCATCCAGCCGCTGTTGGCATAGCTGTTTTGGTTGCCGTCGTCGCCCGCCCGCGGCGGGCTATGCGCTGGGTTCGGCGCGGCTTCTTTCTGTGGCGAGGCTGGCGCGCCATCCGGATTTCCCTGATCGGTGCGCGTTAACCATGGGTGAGTCGGTCGGTGATGAAGCCGTACTGCCCACCTGGTGGCGGCAGATGGTTTCTTCTCAGCGACGGCAGGTGCGCAGGGTGCTGGCCGAACTGATCGCGACGCGCGGCATGATGCCGCTGTTGATGAAGGTGCGTAATGGTGGCCACTGGACGCCGGATGAAAAGCTGGAGCTTATCCGGCATTTGCGCCGTTTGGTCCGCCTGTCGCCCTATCTGATAGCCTTGCTATTGCCTGGCTCCATACTGCTTTTGCCCGTGTATGCCTGGTGGCTGGACAGGCGCAGGATCAAACGGGGCGACTAGTATTCGCTGCGCTTTCGTTCCATGGCGCCACTTTCAGCAATAGAACCATTCCCGGAACGGCCAGCCCCGCGCATAGCCAGTAAAAGCTGCTCCAGCCCAGCGTTTCAACAAGCCATCCGGCAGAGGCGTTGATGAAAGTGCGTGGCACGGCCGCCAGACTGGTGAAGAGCGCCATCTGGGTGGCCGTGTAGGCCGGATGAGTCGAGCGCGCGATGTAGGCGACGAAGGCTGCCGTTCCCAAGCCGACGCCCAGTGCTTCGAGGCTGATGACGAAGGCCAGCGCGATGCGCTCTTCTGCGCCGATGCTGGCATAGTGGCCCTGCGACGCCAGCCAGGCAAAGCCGAAAATGGATACCAGCTGGACAACGCCGAACAGCCATAGTGCCCGGTTGATCCCCAGCCGTATCATCCACAAACCGCCGAGCAGGGCGCCGATTACCGCTGGCCAGAGGCCGGCATGTTTGGCGATGAGACCGATGTCAGTCTTGGTAAACCCCATGTCGAGATAAAATGGAGTAGCCAGTGCCGTGCATAGGCTGTCCCCGAGTTTGTAGAGGAAGATGAAGCCGAGAACCATCAGGGCTCCGCGCCAGCCTTGTCGGCCGATGAATTCGTGAAACGGCTCTGTTACTGCCTGGCGGAGCGTTTTTGGCACACCCTTGATGAGTGGTTCACTGACCAACCAAGCCATCACCATGCCGGGGATCATGAAGGCGCCGGTTATCCAGAACACTTCATTCCACGGAAGGCGATCTGCCAGGATCAACGATAGCGAACCAGGGATCAGGCCGGCGATACGATAGGCATTGACGTGGACAGCATTGCCAAGGCCCAGTTCGTTGTCATTCAAAATCTCGCGCCTGAAGGCGTCGACCGCAATATCCTGCGTTCCCGACAGAAAGGCGAGCAGGGCGGCGAGCCACAAGATGGGCCAGATACTTTCTTTGGGATCGAGGCCGCCGAGCGAACCAATGACCAACAGCAAGCCGAGTTGAGTCAGCAACATCCATCCCCGGCGCCGGCCAAATCCGGGAACGCTGAAGCGATCAAGGAGTGGCGACCAAAGAAATTTCCAAGTATATGGAAACTGGATCAGGGCAAAAAAACCGATGGTCTTGAGATCTACCCCCTCGCTACGTAGCCAGGCGGGCAGAAGGTTGAGCAAGAGGTAGAGGGGCAGGCCCGAACTGAAACCGGTAAAGATGCAGATCAGCATCTTCCGGCTGAGCAGGGCGGCAAGCCAGACCGGCATCAACGGGTTTGCGTCAGGCGATAGACCGCCAGGCTGCCGAGAAAGTTGACCTCGCTGGTGACGGGGTTGCCTTCTTCATCAAGAACGCTGCGCTCACGGATGATCAGTCCCATTTTGTTGCACAAGTCCTCGAAATCGAGCAGGGTGAAGAAGCGCACATTGGGCGAGTCATACCACTGGTAGGGAAGATCCTCGGAAACCGGCATGCGGCCATCAATTACTGAACGCAGGTTCTTCCAGTAGGCGAAGTTGGGGAAGGAGACCACTGCCTCCCGCCCGACGCGTAGCATTTCACGCAGGATGCCCTCGGTGTGACGAACGGTTTGCAGTGTGCGGGACAGCACAACGTGGTCGAAAGCCTGGTCGGCAAATTCGTCGAGGCCACGCTCCAGATTGCCCTGAATAACATTGATGCCGTTCTTGATGGCCGCGAGCACGTTGGCATCATCGATTTCGACCCCGACCCCCTGTACGCCACGAAGGTCGATCAGGTGTTTCAGTAGCGTGCCGTCGCCACAGCCGAGGTCGAGCACGCGATGGCCTGGCTCAATCCAGCCGGCGATCAATTCAAAATCAGGGCGGCCCAGAGTGTGCGTCATAGCTTGATGTTCCGCAGATAGGCATCGACCACGGCGTGATAGTGAGCATCTTCCATCAGGAATGAGTCGTGCCCGAAATTGAGGTCGATTTCCGCGTAGG
This sequence comes from Azonexus sp. GW821-FHT04F04, assembly GCF_059420025.1. Classification (NCBI taxonomy): domain Bacteria; kingdom Pseudomonadati; phylum Pseudomonadota; class Betaproteobacteria; order Rhodocyclales; family Azonexaceae; genus Azonexus; species Azonexus sp. GW821-FHT04F04. The sequence goes on from NZ_JBWKSX010000008.1 coordinate 111,465, forward strand.
ACACATTGCGTCCGTTGGCCAGCAGGGCAGCGACAATCTCTTTCGAACGCGCCGGGGTGAAGCGCCAGTCAGTGGTAAACGAGGCAATCAGGAAGTTGGCTTTACTGCGTGCCATGGTGGCATTCAGGTTGCCGTCGTCCTCGCGCGACGGGTCGAAATAGTCGAGTGCTTTGGTCATCAGCAGGTAGGTGTTGGCATCGAAATAGCCAGCGAACTTGTCACCTTGATAGCGCAGGTAGGACTCGACCTCGAATTCGACATCGAAACCGAAGGAGAAGGCGCTGTTGCGAAGTTCGCGGCCGAATTTCGCACCCATTTGGTCGTCCGACAGGTAGGTTATGTGGCCGAGCATGCGCGCCAGGCGCAGGCCGCGTAGCGGACGGGTGTTGTGTTCGTAGTAGTTGCCACCGTGGAAGTCCGGGTCGGTGAGTATGGCCTGGCGGGCAACGTCGTTGAAGGCGATGTTTTGCGCTGACAGCCTGGGGGCTGCGGCGATGACGATGGCGTTGCGCACCCGCTCCGGGTAGGTGATGCTCCAGCGCAGCGCCTGCATGCCGCCCAGGCTGCCACCCATGACGGCCGCCCAGCTATCGATACCGAGTATGTCGGCCAGCCTGGCCTGGGCGTGCACCCAGTCGTTCACAGCAACAATCGGAAATTCGGCACCCCACGGCTTGCCGGTGGCCGGGTTGGTCGACGATGGTCCGGTCGAGCCGTGGCAACCGCCCAGATTGTTCAGGCCAACAATAAAGAATCTGTCGGTATCCAGTGGTCGCCCGGGGCCGACGATGTTGTCCCACCAGCCGATATTTTGCGGCTGGTCCGCGTAATGGCCAGCGACATGATGATGGCCGGAGAGCGCGTGGCAGACCAGAATGGCATTCGACTTTGCCACATTTAGCGTGCCATACGTCTCATATACCAAGTCGTAGGCCGGCAAAACTCCACCGCTACGCAAATGCAACGGCTGATCGAAGTGAGCGCGCTGTGATTCGACGGCGCCGACGGATTGTCCTGGCATGCTGTTCCTGAATACAAAAACCCAGTTGGCCTTAAACGTGAACTCGTCGGGCGAACTGGGTGGTTCCCGTTTTAGCTGAATTTATTTGGCGCCCGCAATCAGAGCTCAAATCGGCGCGGCTGGAGTGTTTCCAGCGTCGGGAGACGATACCGAGCAGGGCGCAAAAAGTCAATGTGGTGATCTACTTATGCAATAGGTGGTAGCGTGCTCAACATTTGATAAAATCCCGACAAAACAAATTTCTAGAAAGCTTCGGCCACAATGCTGGATCAACGGCGGCATCAACGGATTCGTTTCGGCAACTTGCCTAAAGTCAGAATTGGCTTCGGGGGGGCGATTGGCGAAGGGCTAATCGAGAATCTATCCTTGTCCGGGCTGATGGTGCGGACGGAGATGCCGCTCGAAATTTCGCACAACATCGGTTGTGAATTTCGGGTTTTTGGCTCGCCGTTGATTGACGTTCCGGCAGCGGTTGTCAGCCGGGTCGGCAATATGTTCGGCGTTCGCTTCCAAACCGGGCCGATCAATCAGATTCTTATAGATGATGCCATCAACGCCGCCCTGGCATCCGGGAATGCCTCGATTCTCGGCGTTCGCGAGTTAGGGGGGAAAAAAATCATGCGCATTACTGGCGGCCTTGGCAACTCCTTGCGCAATGATTTCATGCATGCCTTGACGAGGGTGGGGGTCGACGAAATTGATCTCGAGGGCGTTACCGTGGTCGATCAGGCAGGGTTGGCCCTGTGTCTGGTGGCTTGTAACAGGCATGGAGTGAAGCTCGGCGCGCAGTCAGAGTGTTTTTCTGAGGCCTGGAAGCTGGCCTTGGCGGTGCCCGGTGAGATCGAAAAAATGGAGACACCGGGCTTGTGACCCGTAAAACAGACAATTTACCAAGCGCCTCGTTGGCTATCGTGCTGGCAGGGGTGTGGATGACCGGCAATGCCTGGTCGGCGGATGAGGATGCTTATTTCAGCGAGTTGCCGATCGTGGCTTCGGTCAGTCGCTTGCCGCAGAAATTGGCCGACGTACCTGCTGCGGTAACGGTTGTCGACCGCGACATGATCAAGGCCTCCGGGGCGCGGGATCTGAACGATATTTTCCGTTTAGTGCCAGGTTTCCAGACTTATCCAAACAACACCGAGGCCGCGCGGGCTACCTACCACGGTTTGGGTGATGGCGATTACGCGCCACGGGTACAGGTACTCATTGATGGGCGTTCAATGCTGTCGCCTCTATTCGGGAGCGGTGTCAATTGGGTCACGTTGCCGGTCGCGCTGGAGGATATTGAGCGGATTGAGGTCGTGCGCGGCACTAATGCTGTTTCCTATGGCAGCAATGCCTTTCTTGGTGTTATCAATATCATTACGGTTGATCCTGCGCTGGTTCGGGGAACTTCTGTGTCCACCGGTTACGGCAACCAGAATGTCCGCGACTACACATTCAGGACAGGCGGCAAGATAGGCGAGATTGGGGATTTTCGTTTTACCTATCGGCATCAGAATGATGATGGGCTAACCGACCGGCATAACTGGATTGACTCTTATAGGACTCGATTGTTCGATTTTCGTGCGGATTTTGTCCTGAGTGAAAGAGATAGTCTGCAATTCAGCGCGGGGCAAATCGAAGGTGTTACGCAGAGTGGCCGACTGGACAAGGCGACATTGTTGCCGGACCCGACGAATCCCTTTCGTGACGTAAAGCAAACCGACAGTTACGCGCAACTATTGTGGCGTAGGGTCCTGTCGAGCGATTCGGACATTCAGTTACGCTATTCGTATGTGAATGACGAGTCTACTGACGCATTTATTGTTGCTTTGCCGTTTTTGGCGCCCGTAAACGTCAATCAGTCTGGCGATCAGGGAACGCGGCATGAAATCGAGTTGCAGCATAGCTTGCATGCTTTCGAGACTGCGCGATTGGTCTGGGGGGGTAGTTGGAGAGCTGACGCGCTGCGCTCGGAGTGGACGCTGCGTGATCAGGGAACGGTGCGGCGTGATGTTGGACGAATTTTCGGCAATGTCGAATGGAAACCGGTGAAGTGGTTTACCGGTAACGTTGGCCTTGCCGGTGAGAGTGACTCGTTGGCTGGGGCGCATGTTTCTCCCCGGATCAGTTCCAATTTCCACTTCAATAGCCAGAATACGGTGCGCCTCGGCGTTTCGCGTGCCTATCGGACCGGAAGTATCCAGAACTATCGCGGGCACGAGGAAACGCCGATCCCGAATGCGGGCCCGTACCGCCCCTACTATGAGTTCATCTATCGAGGAACTCCGGATATGGCGGCGGAACGGCTCGATACCTTGGAGGTCGGCTATCTCGGTGACTGGCGCGACTGGCGGTCCAGTCTGGACGTCCGGCTATTCAGTGAGAGGGTTTCAAATCGTCTGTACAGGATGGATTTGGGCGCCAGCGATCAGGATGTCCCAAAATCGACGGTGCCGATTCAGGATGTCAGGATTGCAGGTCTGGAGTACCAGTTCAAATGGCAACCTTTTGAGTCGACTCGGCTGGTGTTGAATCAGACATTTGCGCGAATCACCAGTGATTTTCTGGCGTCGGCGCTGGCGTACCCGAATTCCGACTTGTCGTCTTCCGCGAAGCGGCTTGATGTGGCTGAGTTCACTGAAAACTCTATGCCCAGCCGTGCAACGTCGTTGATGTGGATGCAGAAATTGCCGCTGGGCCTCGAATTTTCCCTGATGGGCTACGCGCAGCAGGCCATGCAGTGGTCGAGCAATACCGTATCGCTCAAGTACCGTCGGCTGGATGCACGCCTGGGTTACCAGTTTCGCGTTGGGGTAATCGGCGGAGAACTCGCTCTGACCATTCAGAATCTGAACGGTGCGCACAACGAGTACAAATCGCCAAAACCCACCGATAGCCAGCTTGATGGACGCATCGTCGAGCGTCGTCAGTGGGTCAGCCTGCGCCTCGATTTTTGATTGAATTTCCCGGCTAGGCAGAGCGCATGACTGCGCCCTCGAGCCAGACGTCAAAGGGTTCGCTGGGGGCGATGGCCTTGCCTTCGGCAAAATCCACTCCCAGACTGCGAAGTTGTTCCAGCGTCTCCAGATCGTCAACACCGTCGGCGATCGTGTGGATGTTCTGATCTGTGGTGATTTCTTGAACGGCCCTTAAAAGTGCCGTGGAGGCTCGATTTCCACCCAGTTCGCGGGTCAGGCTCCGGCTGAGTTTGACGTAGCTCGGCGTGATGCTGCGCAAGTGGGTGAATGATGACAAGCCACCACCGAAATCGTCCAGGCCAATCTGGCAGCCGAGGGCACGCATCTGGCGGGAAAACTCCATGGCGTGGCTGGTCTGGAGCGTCAGCGTGTCCTCGGAAAATATGAAGCACAGCCGGTTTCCCGGCAGGTTGCGGCTGCTCAGGCTGCGCGTGATGAACTCGACCGTTTCGCGGTTACCAACTGAGGCGCGGGAAAGAGGGACAAGGCAGTGCAGCAATTTATGCTGATTCTTGGCGCGCGACAGTGCTGCGATGGCAGTTTCGATCAGGCGTTGGTCAATGGCTGGTGCTAAATCGTAGCGCTCTGCCGCATCGCTTAGTGCAGAGAGTGTCACCGGCGGTTGACCGGGCTCGTTGAGCCGTGCTGTCAATTCGACGAGATGGTTGACTGATGGATGTTGCAGGGCGCGCAAGGGCATGGCTTCGACAAGGAGTCTGTCATCGGCCAGGGCGCTGGCAATGCGGCTGGCCCAGTTGGCAGTTTCCTGGCGGCGATCCGGGGTGAGTTGTGCCTCCTGCTCGCAAACGCGGTTACGACCGCTTTCCTTGGCTCGATGGCAGGCGGCGTCGCCGGCAGCGAGCACTTCATTGATGTTGCGAACCTTGCGGTTGACTGTGGTCAGCCCGATACTGGCGCCGATCGCGAAGACCTTGTCTTGCCATATAAAGCGATAGGCAGCGGCGAGGCCACAGATATCCTCTGCCACCTGGTTGGCGCGTGGGCCGCTGCAGTTGGCCAGCATGATGCTGAATTCGTCGCCGCCGAGGCGGGCCAGGGTATCTTCTTCGCGCAAACGACCCTGGAAGAGCAGGGCCATCTGACGTAGCAATTCGTCACCGGCCAGATAGCCGCAATTGTCGTTGACCTGCTTGAAGCGGTCGAGGTCGATGAAAAGTACGGCGAATTCATCGCCGCCGGCCTGAACACTGGCCAGTGCCTTCTCCAACCGATGTTCGAATTCACGACGGTTGAGCAAGCCGGTAAGCGCATCGTGCCGCGCCTGGAAGGCAAGCTGGGCCGTCGCTTCCTCGATGCGGGATTGCATCGAAAAATGAACTTCCTCGATATGCGTAGCCATCTCGTTGAAACCGTTTTCGAGAATGCCGATTTCGCCGCTCGATGTTGCGGGCACGCGGATATCCAGTCGGCCTGAGGACATTCCGTGAATGGCCTGGACCAGACGCATCACTGGCCGGGCGAGATTGTCGGCCATGGCGATGGCAAGTGCGGCCAGTATGAGCAGTCCGGATAGTACGATCATCAACCCGCGCAGCAGCAGTTGGCGTTGCCGGTTGGCCAGTTCGGTCTTGTCGAATTCGACAAAAACGTGGCCGATGATTTCCGGAGAAATGACCTTGCTGTCGGCACTTGACTCGAACAGTACGTCGGATTCGCTGATCGAGCGTTTGACTGGGGCGCCAAAGGCAATCCAGAGGTCGTTTTCACCGACCTGCATGGGTTCGCTCATGGTTCGCCGCAGTTCCTCGGCGGCCAGCGAAACGCGTCCGCTGACGGCAATGGTGCGGCCTTTCTGGTTGACGATGACGGCGGCCTTGACCCCCGACTCCTGGACGGTAGCCTGGGCGAGCCCGTGCAGGCTTTCGAGCTGCCCGGCGATAATCCCGTATTCGCTGACTGGTGCCAGATAGCGGACCGTGGCCATGCCTTTGGCACGCAATTCGCCTTCCAGCGTGCGGATGCCGCTGTAGGTGAAATAACCGACCAGCACGATGGCGATCAGCATGCTGGGCAGTAGCGTCAGCAGCAGCAGGCGATGGCGGAGGGTAAGGTGACTCATCGGCCCTCCCTGTCGGCGACCATGGCGCGCCGGATGGCGGCCTCATCGGTAATGTTGAGACCAAGTGACTGAGCGACATTGCTGTTGATGGCAATGGCGAACTGACTCGGTCCACTGGGGGTGGGCAGACTGGTGCCGTGCGCCACGATCATCTCTGCCGTCTGGCGGGCAATCTGGGCAGGTGTGCTGTGCAGCGCGGCGAGGGCGCCAGCGTTGACGAAGGCCGGGGAGTAGCCGATGACCGGTCGCTGGTAACGGAAGGCGGTAATCAGAATCGGTTTGATGTTGTTGCGATGGTAAATCTTGCTGTCGGGAACCGCGATCAGGACATTGGTGCGGCTGAGCAGGGAGTTCAATGCTGGCAGCAACGTGCTGTCGGTATCGGCGTCTTCGCTATCCAGAATCAGTCCGGCGCTGCTGAGCGCTTGGCGGTACTGTCCGGCGACATTTCTCGTTTCGCTGCTGAACAGCATTCCGACACGTTTCTGGCCGGGGAGCAGATGATTGATAAAGGCTGCCTGGCGGGCTGGCGGCTGGTCAAGATAGATTGCTGTGCTGCGGCCGGGCCGGCGAAATTCGGCAAGAATCTTTTCATAACTTTGCCGCGGCAGCAGGGTGGCGATGATCGGCGGGTTGTCGCTGCGGCCGAGCGTCTTGCGCAAGGCTTCGCTGCCGACAGTAACGACCAGATCCACCTGTCCGGTCAGTATCGGGAGAAGATTGGCCTGGTGTCTGGCCGAAATGCTCCAGTTTGTCCCGGCTAGTGCTTCTTCCAGCGTACCGGAAAAATCGGAATAGGCGCCTCCCTGGTCGCTCAGGACGAGCGCAACAGTTCCGCCCCAAGCCGGCAGGGCAAGGGAAAACAGGGAAATGAGGGCAAGCAGGAAAAACCTTGGCATTGCCCGAATATTGCCTTAGCGACTATGCCAAAGCAATTGTGGTTTTGCACAATTCAGTGATTTTTGATGAAATTTCGCAGCTCCTCCGTGATATTTGTCACGGGCATGGCAAAAGCGAATTTCTTGACGACTGCGCCATCCGGTCCGAGCAGGATCATGCCGGCGGAATGGTCGACCGCGTAGCGATCGGGAGGGGTGCCCGGTTCGCGAACTTTTGCGTAGCGGATCTTGAAATTGTCGGCGGCACGGCGGACCAGGGCCGGTGAGGCGGTCAGGCCAAGAATGCGCTGGTCGAAGAACTCGGTGTAGGTTTTCAGTATCTTGCCGGTGTCGCGTTCCGGGTCAACCGAGATGAAGATGGGCTGGACACGGCTGGCGTCCTCACCCAGTTGTTTGAGGATTTCAGCCATCTCGACAAGCGTGGTCGGGCAGATGTCCGGGCAGTAGGTGTAGCCGAAGGCGATGAGCTGGAAGCGGCCGCGGAAATCCTCGCTGGTGACGGAGCGGCCGTTCGGATCCTGCAACAGGTAGCGCGGGTTGATTTCCTGATTCGCGTCATTGAGCAGTTCGAGGCTATGGCTGGCTTGGGCGAAAGCCGGACTGGCACAAAGCAGGGCGAGGAGTAATACGCCGCGGCGGATCATTTGGCTGTGGTGAAACTCGCCTGAAGTCTCTTTTCGGCGGCGGCCATATTGCTGGCCAGTGATGCCGCATCGGGACAGGTGGCGCCCTTGCCTTGTTCCAGATAGGCCGCGTTGGTGGCGTTTTCGAAAGCTTCGCCGTAGCCGCGGGTCTTCGGGGCAATGGTGATCACGGCGTTGCGGGCGCGGGCGACCAGGGCAGGTTGCTGGCAGGCGAGGGCGATGCCGTTGAGGCGGCCGATGGCTTCGACGGCGGCAGTGCCTTCGTCGGCGGCCTGGCCGATGTTGGCGATGGCGCAGAGGGTCAGGGCGAGTAGCGGGGCGGCGATCTTCATGGCGCGAATCCTCAAGGTTGAAGGACGATTATAGGGAAGGCGCCGCGGACGACCTTTTCACAGATCAAAAATGGCGAGTAATTGTGGCAGGCCTTCGCTGATCGCCACCGGACCGGGGGTCAGGATGATGGCCGATTTGATTTCATGCATGTTTTTCCGGTTGACCGCAGGAATGGCCTCCCAGCCTGGCCGCGCGGCGACGCGTTCGGGGCGGAAGTGCTTGCCGCACCAGGAGCCGATGATGATGTCCGGGGCGCCGGCGATGACGTCTTCCGGTGTCGGCCGGCGATCCTTGGCGAGCGGCGAGCGGGCCTGTTCGGCGAAAATGTCTTCGCCGCCGGCAATTTCGATCAGTTCGGAGGCCCAGCGGATGCCGCTAATCAGCGGTTCGTCCCATTCCTCGAAATAGACACGCGGCTTTTTGCCGGTCTTGGCGAAGCGTTCGGCGGCGATGGCGCGGGTCTTGGTTATCTCTGCTTCCAGCCCGGCGACGATCTCCAGCGCCTTGGCTTCGGCACCGACCAGCCGGCCGACCGTTTCGACCATGCCGAGAATGTCCTCGACACTGCGCGTATTGAAGGCGTAAACGGGCACGCCGGCCTTGATCAGATCGCGTGAAATCTCGCTTTGCAGGTCGGAGAAGGTCAGCACGAGATCGGGCTGCGTCGCCAGAATCTTGTCGATGTCGCCGCTCGTGAAGGCGAAGACCTTGGGTTTTTCCTTGCGCGCTTCGGGCGGGCGCACGGTGTAACCGGAAATGCCGACGATGCGGTCCTGCTCGCCGAGGGCGTAGAGCACTTCAACCGTTTCGGTGGTCAGGCAGACGATGCGTTGCGGCGTGCGGCTCATTTGGCAGGCCTCCGGCTGCGCGCAACATCGAGATGGGCGCACAGTTTTTCGGTGCCGTCGAGGATGCGCGGCGTGTGGCGCTGCATGATGTCGGGGTTGATGTGGAAGAGGTTGTCGCGTTTGACGGCGGTCATCCGCGTCCATTTGTCCCAGTCGTGCAGCCATTCCGGCTTGGCGTCGCCCATGCCGGTGGCGACGATGGCTTCCGGATCGGCTTCAAGCACGGCTTCGACGGTGACGTTGGGCGCCATTTGCTTGAGGTGGCCGAAGACGTTTTCGCCGCCGCAGATCTTGATGGCATCGCTGATGATCTGCGGGCCGCCGACGGTCATCAACGGCGTTTTCCAGATCTGGTAGAAGACGCGCACTTGCGGCTTGCCGGCATTGGTTGTGCGTAGGCTGTCGAGGCGCTTGCGGAAGCGCTCGGCCGTGGCGTTGGCGGCGCTCTCAGTGCCAGCCAGCTGACCTATGCGCTCGATCTGGTTGGCGATGTTGTCGATGGTGTTCGGCTGCGAAACATAGACCGTCAGGCCGAGCGCCCGGAGTTTGTCGACCTGCGTCATGTTGTTGCCGCTTTCCCAGGCCAGCACGAGGTCGGGCTTGAGGGCGGCGACGGCTTCGAGGTCGATGCGCGAATAGCCGCCGACGCGCGGCACTGTCTTCGCTTCCGGCGGGTAGTCGCTGTAATCGACGGTGCCCACCAGCTTGGGGCCGGCGCCTGCCGCGTAGAGGCTTTCAGCGGCGTGCGGGGCAAGGGTGACGATGCGTTTGGCCGGCGCCTTGAGGCGGACTTCCTGGCCGGTGTCGTCCTTGACGACGAGATCGGCGTGGGCGGCGGTTGAAATGAGCATTGCCACGGTCAACCGGAAAAAAAGGCCAAATTTCAAATGTTTCTCCAGGCGGAAAGGGCGTCGGCTAGGCGCTGCCAACCGGCTTCGTCGCCGGGCAGGCCGAAACGGAGCAGCGGTTGTTGGTCGTAATGGCGGGTCAGGATGCCCTGGCGGGCGAGGGCTTCGTGCAATTCGGCCGATTGGGCGCTGGTCAGGGTGGCGAATAAGGCCGTCGATTTGACCTCGCCGAGTGGCGCCAGCAGTTGGTGCAGACGTTCCCCGGCGGCGATCAGTCGGGGCCGGGCGGCGGCTTGCCAGGCGGTATCCTGCAGCGCCAGCCGGGTGACTTCGCGGGCTGGGCCGCTCACCGTCCATGGTCCCATCGCCTCGTTCATCCGGTTCAGGATGTCGGGCGCGGCGAAGACGAAACCGACACGTGCCCCGGCCAGCCCGAAGAACTTGCCGATCGAACGCAGCACGATGAGGTTGGGCGCTTCCTCGGTGCCGGCCAACGGCGTCAGGCTCTCTGCCGGCGTCGGGTCCATGAAGGCTTCGTCGATGATCAGCCAGCCGCCACGTTTTTTGAGCTGCTGGGCGGCATCGATGGCGATCTCGCGCGGGTGGCGATCAGCCGTCGGGTTGTTCGGGTTGCAGAGCAGTACGTAGGGCGTCGCGACGGCCAGCGCGCGCGGCAGCATGGCGTTCTGCAGGAAACGCACCTTGTGCCCGGCGCGCTGCCAGGCTTGGGGGTGCTCGCTGTAAATCGGCGAAATGCAGGCCACCATGGCCCGCGGCAGCAGGGCCGGTAGCCAGTGGATGGCGGCTTGCGAACCGGCGACGGCCAACAGGTTGGCGTTGCCGTAATAGGCCGCGGCAGCGGCTTCCAGACCATCGTTTTCCTCGGGCAGACGCTGCCAGGAATCGGCCGAGAGCGGTGGTACCGGCCAACCTGCCGGGTTGATGCCAGTCGACAGATCCAGCCAGTTTTCCAGCGGGATGTTGTAGTGCGCCGCGGCTTTGCGCAGGCCGCCACCGTGTTCAAGCATTGACGAATCCAATCACGAAAAAGGTGGCCAGCCACAGCCACAGGCTGCGCTGGATCAGGCTGATCGCCCGGCTGAGGTCGGCGGCGACGGGCGCCGGGCCAGCGCCGAGCGGCGGGCGGATTTCTTCCTGGCCATGATAAATCGCCGCGCCGCCGAGCAGCACGCCGAGGCTGCCGGCGCCGGCCGACATGACCGGACCGGCATTCGGGCTGTCCCAGCCCGGCGCCTGCGCCCGCCAGCAGGCCAGCGCGTTGCGCGTCTGGCCGAGCACGGCGTAGGTCAGGGCGGTCAGGCGGGCGGGAATGAAATTCAAGGCATCGTCAAAGCGCGCGGCGAAGCGCCCGAACAGGTTGAAACGCTCGGTGCGGTAGCCCCACATCGCGTCGAGCGTGTTGGCCAGCCGGAACAGCACGGCGCCCGGCCCGCCGAGCAGGGCGAACCAGAATAGCGTACCGAAGATGGCATCGTTGCCGTTCTCCAGCACCGATTCGACGCCGGCCTTGGCGACGCCGGATTCGTCGAGCGCAGAAGTTTCGCGCGAAACGATCCAGCCGACGCGTTGCCGGGCCTCGTCGAGCCGGCCTTCCTGCAAGGGTTTGGCGATGGCCTCGGCATGCTCGCACAGGCTCTGCGCACCGATGGCGAAATAGAGCAGGACGACATCGACGGCAAACGGCGCCAGCGGCCGCAACCAGAACGCCAGCGCCACCCACGGCCCGACGGCGAGCAGCCAGGCCAGCACGCCGCCGGCCAGCGAGCGCCGGTTGAGCCGTTTTTCGATGGCCGAGGCCAGATTGCCGAAGCCGACCAGCGGGTGAAAGTGCGAGACCTCGCCAAGCAGGCGGTCGAGCAAAACCGCGCTCAGGGCAGCCAGCGGCATGGCGTAGGCGTCAAACGTGAGCGTCATGCCGGGAATACGCCCTTTTCCTGAATGTCGGACTGCATTTTGGCCAATGCCACGGTCAACGGGAAATTTTGCCCAAAATCGGAGTCGCCCCACTGCTCGAAATAGACCAGATCGTTGATCGGCAGACGCGGCAGCCAGCCCGCCTTTTCCAGCTCCGGCTTGTTGTTGAAATGGCTGACGTAGCCGATACACAAATAGGCAATCGGCACGATGTGGTGCGGAATGCCGAGCGCGTCCTGCAGCGCTTTCTCGTGAAAGATGCTCACCCAGCCGACGCCCAGCCCCTCGGCCCGCGCCGCCAGCCAGAGGTTCTGCACGGCGCACACGCTGCTGTAGAGGTCCATGGTCGGCATGTGCGTGCGGCCGAGCACCACCGGCCCGCTGCGAGAACGGTCGCAGGTGATGCACAGATTGATCGGTGCTTCGAGAATGCCCTGCAACTTGAGCTGGCTGTAAATCTCGCGCTTCTCGTTCGGGAACATCAGCGCCGCTTCGTTGTTGGCCTCGGCAAAAACGTTATGGACGCGTTGCTTCACCGCATCCGATTTCACCAGCAAAAAATTCCACGGCTGCATGAAACCGACCGACGGCGCATGATGCGCCGCCATCAGCACGCGGGCGAGCAAATCGTCGGGCACCGGCGTCGGCAAAAACTGGCCGCGCACATCGCGCCGACTGAAAATGGCCTGATAAACCGCCGCCCGATCGACGTCGGAAAAAGCTTGCGCCTGCGGCGCGGATGGGTTTTCCATGGAGTCCCCTTCTGGAAAAACAAAGGCTGCCGTCCACGCAGCCCGCAATCATCTCCCGGCCGGTCTTCTGACTTGGGTTCTTCCGGAATGCACGCCTTCCCGCGTTTGCTCGCAGTGGCCATTGTGCATCCGTCCCCCTCACAGCGTTGGGCACGTGGCGGGATCACACCGCCTTCCCGATTCTCCGTTTCGGCGCTTTCACAAAATGCCCCCGACTTTGTCGATTACGCCTCGCCGTGCAGATGCACTGTCTTCGGCTCGTCTTCGCGTCAGGGACAATTTGTGAAAGCGCCGCAAACGGCACCGAGAGATCTAAAGGGCGAAGGATAGCAGGTGGGGGTGGGGTAAGGCGATGGAGGGCGGTTCAGCCACGCAACCGTCGGACAAGAAATATGGCAAGTGCTGTAATTCCCGCGCTCAGGAACGTCAAGCCAAAATACGGCAGTCGACGGACAACTCTGGAAAATGACCTATCCTGGTCCAAGGCTTCAAATGAAATGCCGTAATGAAGGCAAACCAAATACGCAATGAGTGTTATCACCAGCCCAACCACTACAAATGCGTAGCCGGGCATTGCGGAGGCGTAAGTTTCCTTCCTGCGCACCAGCAATGTGATCGGCAATACCAGGCCAATCAACATGGCGAATCCAACGTAGGTCAGATTGAGTCGGATGGAAATGAGCGCGGTGATGATCGCAATCGGGAAGAAGGTAAGCCGTTCCATTGATGTGGGGCCAATTGATTTTGTCTGGTGCTGGCGCCTTAAGTCTAATGGCATTTAATGCCTCGCGTACGGATTACGCAAGGTCCGGACAGTGCACTAATCCGGGATAATCCCAGCTTTCATTTTTGACACGATCCATGCCCTGTTCCTTCCTCATGGTCCAAGGGACCACTTCCGATGCCGGCAAGACGACGCTGGTTGCCGCCTTGTGCCGCATCCTGCAGCGTCGGGGCGTGCGTGTCGCGCCGTTCAAGCCGCAGAACATGGCGCTGAATTCGGCGGTGACGGTGGATGGTGGCGAGATCGGGCGGGCGCAGGCGTTGCAGGCGCTGGCTTGCGGGCTGGCGCCGCATACCGATTTCAATCCGGTGTTGTTGAAGCCGACGACGGACAAGAAGGCGCAGGTCATCATTCATGGTAAGGTGGCTTTCGACCTTGATGCCAAGGCCTATCACGAGTACAAGCCGCGGGCGATGGGGGCGGTACTCGAGTCGTGGGCGCGGCTAACGGCGGCTTACGACTGCGTGGTGGTCGAGGGGGCCGGGTCGCCGGCCGAGATCAATTTGCGCGACCGCGACATCGCCAACATGGGTTTTGCCGAGGCGGTCGATTGCCCGGTGATCATCGTTGCCGACATCGATCGGGGCGGGGTTTTCGCCCATCTCGTCGGCACGCTGGAGCTGCTGTCGCCGACCGAGCAGGCGCGGGTCAAGGGCTTCGTCATCAACCGTTTTCGCGGCGACATCGCGCTGCTTGAATCGGGCCTGACCTGGCTGGAAGAGCGGACCGGCAAGCCGGTTCTCGGTGTTTTGCCTTATTTGCACGGCCTGATGCTCGATGCCGAGGACGCCATCGCGACTGCCACGGTCGACCGGGAAAAAACGCCAAAATTGAAAGTCATCGCGCCGGCTTACCCGCGTGTTTCCAACCACAACGACCTTGACCCATTACGCCTGCACCCGGAAGTCGATTTCCGCTGGATCGGCCCGGGCGAAACGGCGCCGGCGGCCGACCTGATCGTTCTGCCCGGTTCCAAGGCTGTCCGTGCCGATATCGACTGGCTGCGCGAAAAGGGCTGGGCGGCGGCCATTCACAAGCATCTGCGTTATGGCGGCAAGGTGGTCGGCCTATGCGGCGGCTACCAGATGCTGGGCCAATTGATCCACGATCCGCAGGGGCTGGAAGGCCAGCCGGGCAGCACGCCGGGGCTGGGCGTGCTGGATGTGGAAACGACGCTCGAAGCCGAGAAGCAGCTACGAAATGTGAGTGGTCACTTGTCGCTTCCCGGCCAGCCAGCGATGACAGGCTACGAGATTCACCTCGGCGTGACGCGCGGCACCGGCTTGGCGCAAAGCGCCGTTCAGCTGGCGGATGGCGTGCCCGACGGTGCCATTTCCCCCGACAACCAGGTCTTCGCAACCTATTGTCACGGCGTTTTCGATCACCCGGAAGCGCTGACCGCCTTGCTCGCCTGGGCCGGCATGCAGGAAACCGAGCAGGTCGATTTCGCCGCCCGGCGCGAGGCCGATCTTGAACGTCTGGCCGACTCGGTCGAGGCCGCGCTGGATTGGAAAAAAATGGCCGATCTGCTTCCGGGCGGCTTTGAATCTCAGCCCGTCGAACGCAGCGTATAAGCCAGGCAAAGCCGTAGCGGGATAGCGGCGGCGGTGAACAGGTCGGTCAGTTCGCTGGTGCTCAGGGTGGCCGGCATGACGCTGACCCGACCGTTGCCAACCTCGAAAACCGGGGTTTCGAGCAGCGACCGGCGGGCGGACTCGAGGGCGCTGATCGTCTCGCCATCCAGATTGGTGCTGGCCAGCACGAGAAAATGAATGGCCGGGGCCGGGGCGCCGCTCAGCGGATCGTTGTCGGGCGTGCGCGGCAACGGTGTGCTGCGCACGCGGGTATCTTCTTCGATGCGCCAGGGCCAGATGTAAAGGCCCGCGGTGTCATCCGGCCGGCTGATGCGGACGGGCAGGGTGGCGTGT
Source organism: Azonexus sp. GW821-FHT04F04 (assembly GCF_059420025.1). Lineage (NCBI taxonomy): Bacteria > Pseudomonadati > Pseudomonadota > Betaproteobacteria > Rhodocyclales > Azonexaceae > Azonexus > Azonexus sp. GW821-FHT04F04. The sequence continues at coordinate 126,500 of NZ_JBWKSX010000008.1, forward strand.
TTGGCGATGACTTCGCGCAAGGCGGTGAGGCGGGTGAAAAGGGGCATGGCGTTCTCCTGAACGTGCCGGGTGGCTGGTCAGGCTAGCACAGCGCAGCGTGGTTAGCCGGGCTGTTTGAGGCTCAGCGGCAATCCGGCGGCGACCAGCGTGACCTGATCGCAAACAGCCGCTACGCGCTGGTTGAGGCGACCCTGTTCGTCGGCGAACAACCGCGAGACGGGGTGCATGGGGACGATGCCCCAGCCGACTTCGTTGGAGACGAGGATGATGTGACCGGGCAATTGCGGCAGCAGGTCGATCAGCGCGGCGGTTTCTTCGCGGAACAGCGGGCAGTCGATCGCCTCGCCGGCTTCGGCCTGCGTCGCGGCTTTGCCGGCGAAGAGCAGGTTGGATAGCCACAGGGTCAGGCAATCGACCAGCAAGCAGGTGTCCGGGGCCGCCAGTTCGCGCAGGCGGGTGGCGAGGTACAGGGTTTCTTCAGTACAGCCCCACTCGGCCGGCCGGCGTTCGCGGTGGTGGGCGACGCGGCGGGCCATTTCGCCGTCGAGGGCCTGGGCGGTGGCGAGGTAGACGACTTTCAGGCCGCGTTTTTCGGCCGATTCGCGGGCGCGTTGTTCAGCCAAGAGGCTCTTGCCCGAGCGTGCGCCACCGAGGATCAGTTCTTTCATGGGCATGCATTGTCGGCGAACCGGCCGGTATAATCCACCCCGATTCGACGAAACGGAACCCGGTGCGAGTTAATTCTCAATTCCGGGGCGGGCCCGCCGCTGTAATCGGGGACGGATGCTGCAACAGGCCACTGGTGAAAACCGGGAAGGCGCAGCGCTCCGGCTGATCCGAAAGCCAGAAGACGTGTCGAATCCTCTTGGGAAGCCTGTGGACAGGGTTTCGCGGCAGCGTTTTGGCGAATTCGCCAGACGTCGTCGCGAGGCCCTCTTTCTTTTGGAGAATCGGATGCATTCGTTGGACTTCAAGATCACCGCCCCGGACCGGGGAATCGAAAATTCGCTCAAAAATCGCGTTGACCGCAAGACCAAGCCGCTCGGCGCGCTCGGTCTGCTCGAACGCACGGCCATCCAGATCGGCCTGATCCAGCAAAGGCTCGATCCGGAGTTCGGTCAGCCGCACCTGCTGGTTTTCGCCGGTGACCACGGCGCGGCCAGTGCTGGTGTCTCGGCCTACCCGCAGGATGTGACCTGGCAGATGGTCGAAAACTTCCTGGCTGGCGGCGCCGCGATCAACGTTTTCGCCCGCCAGAACGGCCTGCATCTGGCCATCATCGACGCCGGCGTGGCGCACGATTTCGGCAAACGTGCGGGGCTGATCGACGCCAAGATCGCCGCCGGCACGGCCAATTACATTGAAGAGCCGGCGATGACCGCCGAGCAATGCGCCCAGGCCATCGCCCGAGGTGCCGAAATCAGCCGCAATCTGTCGGCCAATGGCTGCAATGTCGTCGGCTTCGGCGAAATGGGTATCGGCAATACCGCCGCCGCCTCGCTGATCACCCACTGCCTGACCGGCCTGCCGCTCGCCGACTGCATCGGTCGCGGTACCGGGCTCGATGATGCCGGGCTGGCGCGCAAACAGGCGCTGCTCGAAAAGGCGCTCAACCGCTATCGCGCCGTCGGCGGCAGCAACGAGCCGCTGGCCGTGCTGGCCGAATTCGGCGGCTTCGAAATCGCCATGATGGTCGGCGCCATGCTCGGCGCTGCCGAAGCGAAGATGACCTTGCTCATCGATGGCTTCATCGTGGGCTCGGCGGCCCTGACCGCCACCCGGCTGGTCCCGGCGCTGGCCGAATACAGCGTGTTCTGCCACCGCTCGGCCGAAGCCGGCCACGCCGCCCAGTTGGCGGCGCTCGGTGCCGAACCCTTGCTCGACCTCGGCCTACGCCTCGGCGAAGGGACCGGTGCCGCGCTGGCCTTCCCGCTCGTTCAGGCCTCGGTCAATTTCCTCAATGAGATGGCCAGTTTTGAGTCAGCTGGCGTATCTGACAAAGCATGATCCGCCGCGAGCTGGCTACCTTCTTCGCCGCTCTCGGCTACTTCACCCGGCTGCCGGTGCCCGGCTGGGTCGGCTATTCGCCTGACGGGCTGGCCCGGGCGGCGCGCTATTTGCCGGCCATCGGCTTGCTCGTTGGCGGCGTCGGAGCGCTGGTTTTTTGGCTGGCCGGCCAAGTCTGGGTGCAGCCGGTGGCCGTCGTGCTTAGCATGATCGCCACCATCGCCCTGACTGGCGCCTTCCACGAGGACGGGTTGGGCGACACTGCTGACGGCCTCGGCGGTGGCTGGGACAAGGCGAAAATCCTGGCGATCATGAAGGATTCGCGGGTCGGCAGCTATGGCGTGATCGCCATCGTTCTCGCTCTGCTCGGCAAGTTCGCCTTGCTGTCGACGCTGCCGGCCGGGCAGGTGGTGGCGGCGCTCATCGCCGGCCACGCGGTTTCCCGCTTCTGCGCTATCAGCCTGATGGCAACCATGGATTACGCCCGTGACGACGAGACCAGCAAGGCCCGCCCGGTCGCCGCCCGGCTTGGCCTTGGCCCGCTCCTCTTTGCGCTGGTTTTCGCCGGCCTGCCGTTACTGCTCCTTGTGCCTGAGCCGGCGATGACCGCCATCGCCCTGGCCGCATTGGCCACCCTCTGGCTCGTCGCCAAATGTCGCCGCTGGCTTGGCGGCTATACAGGCGACTGCCTGGGGGCCGTGCAGCAACTGGCCGAAATCGCTTTCTACCTCGGCTTGGCTGCGTTTTTTTAGCGCCGCTACAGGGAAATGTGGCATTCCCAAGGTCAACCAGAAAAATTGCCCAAAATTGAAAGGCAGCCGGTGGCTGTCCATCGGCTGATTTGCCGTTAAGCTTCCGGCATCGCACTAGCGTCCGAACCCATGGAAAAACCCCACGCCCCCTCCACCGAAAAGAACCGCGAGCCGATTCTCGCCGTGCTCCGCGAGGTCTTTGCCGACCGCCGCCTGGTTCTGGAAGTCGGCAGCGGCACCGGCCAGCACGCCATCCATTTTGGCGCGCAACTGCCGCATCTGACCTGGCAAACCTCGGACCGTCCGGATTTCCTCCCCGGCATCCGCGCCTGGCTAGCCGAAGCCGCCCTGCCCAATGTCCTGCCGCCCTGCGAATTCGACGTCCTCGACCAATGGCCGAATGGCCGCTACGACGCGGTGTACAGCGCCAACACGCTGCACATCATGTCCTGGGAGGCTGTCGAGGCGTTTTTCGCCGGGCTGCCCACCGTTCTGGCGCCGGGCGGCCTGCTCTTCATTTACGGCCCATTCATGGTCGACGGCCGCCACATCAGTGAGAGCAACGCCGCTTTCGACCAGTCATTACGCGAAAAGGCGCCGCATCAGGGCGTCCGCGATGTGAGCGCAGTCGATGCGCTGGCCCGGCAAAGCGGGCTGGAACTGGTCGAGCAACGGGCAATGCCGTCGAACAATTTTGTCCTGCTCTGGCGAATGAGTGAAGCATGCGCCTCCACCTGATCCGCCACCCGAAGCCGACCATCGAACCGCGCATTTGCTACGGTCAACTGGAAATTTTGGCCAAAATTGAAATGGTCGAGGTCGCCCGCCTGCGCGCCGAATTGCCGCCCGGTCTGCCGCTGTGGAGCAGTCCGTTGCTGCGCTGCCGGCAACTGGCTGAACAGCTTCACCCGCAGCCGATCATCGACGACCGCTTGGCCGAAATGAACTTCGGTGACTGGGAAGGTCGACCGTGGGATGACATTCCGCGCCACGAGCTCGATGCCTGGGCCGCCGACATCGCTGGCTACGCGCCGCCCGGTGGCGAATCGCCCGCCGCTTTGCAACAGCGGGCGCTGGCTTTTGTGGCCGGGCTGGACGTTCCGGAAGCGGTCATCGTCACCCATGCTGGCATCATCCGCACCTTGCTCGCCCACTGGCAGAACCTGCCGCCAGCGCGCTGGAGCGAGTTGCAAATCGGTTTTTCGACAGTGACCACCGTGTCCCTCTCGCGCGACAGCGCCGACCTGATCCGCCTGAATCGGTAGAATGTCGACTTTCGTTTCTGACGACAGCCATCTGTGACTCAAAACTCAAGCTCGGCCTATTCCAACAGCCAGATTTATCGCCGCCTGCTGACCTGGGTCCGGCCGCACTGGCGCGTTTTTGCCCTGGGCGTGCTCGGCATGGTGATGACCGCGGCGACCGAGCCGCTGTTCCCAGCGCTCATGAAGCATCTGCTCGACAGCGGGTTCGTTGCCAAGGACGAGACCGACATCATCCTGATTCCCGCCGCAATGATCGGCATCTTCATCATCCGTGGCGTATCCACCTACGCCAGCGGCTACTCGATGGCCTGGGTCGCCGCCAAGGTCGTGCTCGATCTGCGGCAAGCCATGTTCCGGCGCCTGCTCTCACTGCCGACCAAGTTCTATGACGACCAGTCCACCGGTACCCTGATTTCCAAAGTGGCCTACGACGTGACCAACGTCACCCAGGCCGCCACCGGTGTGCTCACCACCGTCATCCGGGATACCCTGACCATCCTCGGCCTGCTCGGCTTCCTGCTTTATCTCGACTGGAAACTGACGATGATTGCCCTGACCGTCGGCCCGATCATCCTTGGCGTCATCAAGATTTTCAGCAAACGCCTGCGGGCGGCCAGCCGTTCCGGCTATTCGGCCATGGGCCTGATCACCCACATCCTCGAAGAAGCCGTCGGCGCACACAAGGTCGTCAAGATTTTCGGTGGCCAAAAATACGAGGCCGCACGTTTCGACGGGGCGACCAATGTCTACCGCCGGGCAACCATGCGCGAAGCCGCCGCCGCTGCTGCCACCGTGCCGCTGACCCAAGTCGCCGCCGCGACCTCGGTGGCCATCATCACCTACATCGCCTTGCGCCAGTCGGCCGGGCCAAACGGCACCACGGTCGGCGAGTTCCTCTCCTTCGTCACGGCCTTGCTCATGCTGCTCGCCCCGGTCAAGCGCCTGACCGACGTCAGCAACCCATTGCAACGCGGTCTGGCCGCTGCCGAAAGCGTCTTCCAGGTGCTCGACGAATTGCCGGAAGACGACACCGGCGGCGTTGAACTGCAGCGCGCCAGCGGCCACCTGCAGTTTGATCAGGTCAATTTCAGTTACCCGGGCACCAGCCGTCCGGCACTCGAAGACATCAATCTGGAAATTATGCCGGGCCAGACAGTCGCTCTGGTCGGCGCCTCGGGTAGCGGCAAGACGACCATGGCGGCGCTGATTCCGCGCTTCTATCACCTGACCACCGGCCGCCTGCTGCTCGACGGCCACCATGTCGACGAACTCAAGCTCGAAAGCCTGCGCAACAACATCGCGCTGGTCAGTCAGGATGTCGTGCTGTTCAACGACACCGTCCGCGCCAACATCGCCTACGGTTTCGCCGGCCAATCCACCGAGGAAGAAATCATCGCCGCCGCCAAGGCCGCCAATGCCTGGGAATTCATCGGGCAGATGGACAAGGGCCTGGATACCGAAGTCGGCGAAAATGGCGTCAAACTCTCCGGCGGCCAGCGCCAGCGCCTCGCCATCGCCCGCGCCTTCCTCAAAAACGCCCCGATCCTGATCCTCGACGAGGCCACCTCCGCCCTCGATACCGAATCCGAACGCCTGATCCAGGCCGCCCTCGACACCCTGATCGTCGGCCGCACCACCATCGTTATCGCTCACCGCCTGTCGACCATCGAACGCGCTGATCTGATCGTCGTGCTCGATCAAGGGCGGATAGTCGAACGCGGTCGTCATGGCGAATTGCTGGCGCAGGATGGCGTTTATGCCAAGTTGCAGCGTCTGCAACGCGAATCCGACTTGGTGTCCGATAATTTGGTGGTGACGAATGCCCCTGCCTGTCGAGAATAAGGTCCGGATTCTGGCATGGCTGGCCTTTCTGGTCGGTTTTGGACTGCCGATTTCAACAGCGTTCGACAACCTAGCTGCTGGCGCCTTGTTGCTTGGCTGGGCAGTCACCGGAAACTGGAAGCAACGCTGGCAACGGTTACGTTCCAATCCAGCCAGCTACGCCGTAGGCTGCCTGCTGCTACTGGCAGCAGTCGGTATGGCCTGGAGCCAGGGCGGCCCGAAGGAAAACCTGCGCTATTTCGAAAAATATGCGGCATTGTTCCTGACCTTGTGCCTTTTTACGCTGCCATTCGACCGATCACTCCGGCAAATGGCATTGCGCGGATTCGCCTGCGCAGCCTTTGTCACCGCCATCGTCTCATTCGGCTTTAAATTCGGGATTGTGCCGCCCTCGTGGTTTCCGCAGCGCTTGCCGAGTAATCCGGCTGTTTTCAAATTGCATATCACGCATGGTTTCTTTGTCGCCATAGGCGGCTACTTCCTAATGATCGAGGCGATGAATTCGACCGACCGGCGCTGGAGATTCGGTTTTGGTCTGGCCGCTCTGCTCACAGCAGGCAATGCCTTGGTTATTGAGGGTCGCACTGGCTACGTGGTGCTCGCCGCATTGTTTGCCTACCTGTTCATCCAGCGTTTCCGCTGGCGCGGTGCTGTGGTGTCGGTGTTGCTGCTGGCCACCGCGGTACTGGTTGCTCAGCAATTCCCGGATTCGGCAGCAATGCGCCGCATGGCGACCGGAGTGGAGGAACTGAAGGCTTGGCAGCGGGGAGAAAAAGTCGAGGAAAGTTCGTCGATGGGCGTGCGAATGCAGTTCGCGACGACGAGTCTCAATCTGATCTCGGCACATCCGCTCCTCGGAGTCGGTACGGGTGGCTTTGAGGTGGCCTATCGGGCAGTGACGCCGGAAGGCAATGTCTTTACCAACAACCCGCACAACCAATACTTGTTGACGACGGTTCAGCTCGGCCTCGTTGGTTTGGTCGTTTTGCTGGCACTTTTCATCGTGTTGTGGCGAGTTAGTGGTCACTTCGACTTCACGGATAGATTGCTGGCGCGAGGGGTCCTGCTCGCCTATCTGGTCGGTAACTTGTTCAATTCTTTTTTGTATGACCACTCGGAGGCGCGATTCTTTGCGTGGGCCGTTGGCTTGATATTCTGTGGCACGGTTTTTCGCGCAAAAGCAGTTAAGTATTAGCGTGGGAGTGAATCGGTAAGTTGGCTTCGTGCCGCTTCGACCACTTGTTCCACAGTAATGTCCTGCAGGCATTTGCTATCGCTGTCCAGATGCCTGTCGCAGCCTTCAAACAGGCAGGGCACGCAGTCGCCGGGGCCTTGAATCAGCCGGACATTTCCCTGTTGTTTGCTGCCGACAAATGGCCATGGGCTTTCGCCAGCCGGCCAGTCCTTCGGCCATGGCCCCCATTTGACCGGGTTCGACGGGCCGAACAGGGCGATGGTCGGTATGCCGGTGGCGGCGGCGAGATGGGTGACGGCCGTGTCGGGGCCGACGAACAGGCGGGCACCCTTGAGCAATTCCGCCGTCTCGGCCAGTGACAGCAGTCCGGTCAGGCAGCGACAGCCTTCCGGAACCTTGCTGGCGATGTCTCGAACATAGGCGGCTTCAGTCGGATCGCCGCTGCCGGTCAATAGCACCTCAGTACCCTGTTGCCTGAGCCAGGAAATCAGGGTGATCCACTTGTCGCTATCCCACATCTTGTAGCGGAATTTTGGGTTGGGGTGGATGACGACGTAACTTGTGATCCCGGTCAGGCCGAGTTGTTCCAGCCGCTGGCGCCAGTTCTCCGCAGGGACTTGCGGGGTTTCGACCTGTCCGATGGCCGGCAAGCCTAGCGCTTCGACCAGCCGCAGCCCCATGGTCACGGTGTGCGTTTGCAGATTGTCGAACGGCACGGCGATTTTCAGCAGGTGCCGCTTGAGCCATGAGGCTTCTTCGGCCGTCGTGAAGCCGACTGCATTGCTGGCCGCCGCCCAGGCGAAAATGCGCGCCCGGTCGCTGGGGATGGCGGCGAACGCCAGATCGTAGCGACGCCATATCTTGCCCAGTTGCGTGAGTTTCTCGCGCAGGCCGGCGCGCTGTGGAAAGGCCAGCACCTGATGGACGTCGGGGTTGCCTTCGAGCACGCCTTGCGTGCCGGGCAGGACGAGAAAATCGAGTTGGGCGTCGGGCCAAGCTGCTTTGACGGAACGAGCGAGCGGCGTGGCGAGCAGGACATCGCCGATGCGTTGGGTGCAAACGACCAGAACGCGTTTGGGCGGGGCAGGGAACGAAATAGGGGGGCGGTGCAAGGGTGTTGTCGGTGTGTTTTTCGCTAGTCCCCTATAATACATGCCCGTTCGCATCGCTCCGGCGGTTCCAGGCCGAGCTCCTTGACGAGAAAGAAGAAAAATCGAGATGAGTAGCACCGTTCAGCCAAAAATCACCGCCTACATCATCGCTTTCAACGAAGCGCAGAAAATCGCGGCGGCGGTGAATAGTGTCCTGTGGGCTGACGAAATCATCGTCGCCGATTCGGGTAGCACCGATGGCATGGTGGAAATTGCCGAGAGCCTTGGTGCGCGCGTCGTGCAGGTGCCGTTCAAGGGCTTTGGCGATCTGCGCAATCAGGCGATTGCGGCCTGTACGCACGACTGGATTTTCAGTCTCGATGCCGACGAGCGGTGCACGCCGGAGGCGCGCGACGAAATCCTGCGCGTCATCGCCGATCCGGCCAGCCTCGACATGTATTTCATGCCGCGCCGTAACTTCTTTATGGGGCGGTGGATCAAGCATTCCGGCTGGTATCCGAACTACCGCCAGCCGCAGCTTTTCCGGCGGGGCAAGATGAGCTACACGATGGAGCCGGTGCACGAGGGTTACGTATCGCACAGCGAGCGGCCGGTCGGGCATCTGCAGAACCCGATCTGGCAGGTGCCGTTCAAGAACCTGCACGAAGTCGTGCACAAGGCCAACCGCTATTCGACCCTCGGCGCCGAAAAGCTCACCCTGCGCGGGCGCAAGGGCAGCATGGGCAAGGCGCTGACGCACGGTCTGTGGTCCTTCATCAAGCACTATATTTTCAAGCGCGGTTTTCTCGATGGCTGGCCTGGTTTCATCATCGCCTTCGGGAATTTCGAGGGGACTTTCTACCGCTATGCCAAGGGCTACGAGATGGATCAGGCCTGGAAGGTGCCGGAAACACCACCGCTGCACCGGCCCTGAGGCCCTATGTCGCCGTGCCTGATTTCCATTGTCGTTACCACCTATAACCGGCCGGATGCGTTACGGGCGGTACTGGCTTCGCTTGCAGCGCAGACTGATGCCGCATTCGAAGTGCTGGTGGCCGACGATGGCTCACGGCAGGAGACGGCGGCGGCAGTGGCCGAGGCGGCGGTCAATTTTCCGGTTCCGCTGGTCCATCTGTGGCAGTCCGATGACGGGTTTCGTGCCGCCGCTGCTCGCAATCTGGCAGTCGCGGCAAGCCGGGGCGATTACCTCGTCTTCGTCGATGGCGACTGCGTGCTGCGCCCCGATTTTGTCGCCCGGCATCGGGCGCTGGCCGAGCCGGCCTGGTTCGTGGCCGGAAACCGGGTGTTGCTGTCTGAGGGGTTCACGAAGAAGGTGCTGCAATCGCCGATGATCGAGCTGCACGGCGACAGTCGTCTGAGCTGGCTGGGCCGCCGGTTTTCCGGGGCAATCAATCGCTGGTTGCCGCTCTGCTTCGTGCCGGGGAACGGCTGGCGCAAACGCCAACCGCAGCGCTGGCAAGGCGCGCGGACCTGCAACCTGGCGATGTGGCGATCCGATTTCGACGCCATCAACGGTTTCGATGAGGCTTTTCAGGGCTGGGGCCACGAGGATGCCGACCTTGCCATCCGCCTCATGCATGCTGGCGTGCAACGCAAGGATGGTCGCTTCGCGACGGCCGTCCTGCATCTCTGGCACCATGAGAACGACCGGAGCAATCTGGCCGAAAACGAGCGGCGGCTGGCGGAGATTCTGGCAGCCGACCGGCGGCGGGCAGCGGTCGGGATCGATACCTACAACCCCGAACGGGTCAGCGCCGCGGCGATTCAGAAATTCGGCGAAATTTCCGGTTGACCGTGGGATTTACCCAAAAGCCTTAGTGCGCCGCTTCCCAGTTCGGCCCGACGCCGACTTCGACGACCAGCGGCACCTTGAGTTCGGCGACCTGGTTCATCAGGCGGGGCAGGTGGGTGCGGATTTCCATGAGTTCGTCGTCTGGCACTTCGAGCAGCAGTTCGTCGTGCACCTGCAGAACCAGCTTTGATTTCAGCTCCGATTTTTCCAGCCAGTTCTGCACCGCGATCATCGCCAGCTTGATCAGGTCGGCGGCCGTGCCCTGCATCGGCGCATTGATCGCGGCGCGCTCGGCGCCTTGGCGGCGATTGCCGTTGCTCGAACGGATTTCGGGGAACCACAGGCGGCGGCCGAAGGCGGTTTCGACGTAGCCTTTTTGCCGCGCCATCTCGCGGGCCTCTTCCATGTAGCGGGCGACGCCGGGGTAGCGGGCAAAATAGCGGTCGATGTAGGTCTGTGCCACGCTGCGTTCCAGGCCGAGCTGGCGTGCCAGGCCGAAGGCGCTCATGCCGTAGATCAGGCCGAAATTGATGCTCTTGGCGACGCGGCGCTGGTCGGGGCCGACTTCGAGCGGTGTGACGCCAAAGATTTCGCCGGCCGTGGCGCGGTGCACGTCCTCGCCGTGGGCGAATGCGTGGAGCAGGCCTTCGTCGCCCGAGAGGTGGGCCATGATGCGCAATTCGATTTGCGAGTAGTCGGCCGAGACGATGCTGCTGCCCGGCGGCGCAATGAAGGCGGTACGGATTTTCCGGCCTTCCTCGCTGCGCACCGGGATGTTCTGCAGGTTGGGGTCGGTTGAGGCAAGACGACCGGTGACAACGGATGCCTGAGAGAAGTGAGTATGCACTCTCCCGGTTTGCGGATTGACCATGCGCGGCAGCTTGTCGGTGTAAGTGCCCTTGAGTTTGGACAGGCTGCGGTGTTCGAGCAGCAGCTTGGGCAGCGGGTAGTCGAGGGCCAGTTCGGAGAGCACTTCCTCGTCGGTGGACGGTCCGCCGGTCGGGGTTTTTTTCTTGACCGGCAGGCCCAGTTTTTCAAACAGGATGTCGGCTAGCTGCTTGGGTGAGGCGAGATTGAAGGGCTGGCCGGCCAGTTCGTAAGCCTGCGCTTCGAGAGCCATGATCTTCTGGCCCATCTCGTGGCTCTGGCGGGACAGCACATCGGCGTCGATCAGGATGCCGTTGCGCTCGATCTGCCAGATGACCTGACGGGCCGGCATTTCGATGTCGTGATAGATGCGCGACAAGCCGGGCTCGTCGGCAAATTGCGGGTGCAGGACGTTGTGCACGCGCAGGGTGACGTCGGCGTCCTCGGCGGCGTAGGTGGCGGCACGCTCGATATCGACCTGGTCGAAGCTGATCTGTTTGGCGCCCTTGCCGCACAGGTCTTCGTAGGCAATGGTGTCGAGGCTGAGGTGGCGCGTGCATAGCTGGCCGAGGTCGTGGCCCTTGTCGGACTCGATGACGTAGCTTTGCAGCATGGTGTCGTGGGCGATGCCGGCCAGCGCGATGCCGTGATTGGCGAAAACGTGCTGGTCGTACTTGGCGTTTTGCAGCACCTTTTTGCGGTCGACGGCCTCAAGCCAGGGTTTGAGCTTGGCCAGCAACTCGTCGCGCGGTAACTGGTCGGCGACGCCGGGGGCGGTATGGGCGAGCGGGATGTAGCAAGCTTCGCCGGGCGTGACCGAGAGCGAAATGCCGACAATGCGCGCCGCAAAGGAGTCGAGGCTGGTCGTTTCGGTATCGAGCGCCGTCAGCTCGGCCGCTTCGATTTTGGCCAGCCAGGCACCGAATTGCGGCCAACTCAGGACGGTTTCGTAGGTGACGTCGATTTTGCCTTGGAGCGCGGGCGCCGTTGCATCGGAAACCGTGCGTGCCGGCATGTCGGCCGCCGCTTCCGGACCGTCGATATCGGCGAGCCACGAGCGGAACTGGTAGCGGGTGTAGAGCTCGCGTAGCGTGGCGATATCGGGCGGCGTCGCGTTCAGCGTCGCCGGTGCCGGCAGGTTGGAGAGATCGCAGGCGACGGTGACCAGCTTTTTCCCCAGCGGCAAAAACCCGAGGTGGTCGCGCAGGTTCTGGCCGACGACGCCGCCGATTTCGTCGGCATGGGCGACGATTTCATCGAGCGAGCCGTATTGGGCCAGCCATTTGAGCGCAGTCTTCGGGCCGCATTTGGCGACGCCCGGTACGCCGTCGACGGTATCGCCGACCAGCGCCAGATAATCGACGATCTTGTCCGGCGGCACGCCGAACTTGGCTTCGACGCCAGCTTCGTCGAGCAGTTCGTTGCTCATCGTGTTGTACCAGCGGACGAGCGGATTGACCAGTTGGGTCAGATCCTTGTCGCCGGTCGAAATCAGCGTATTGATGCCGTCCGCCGCAGCATTCTTGGCCAGCGTGCCGATCACGTCATCGGCTTCGACGCCGTCGACCATGAGCAGCGGCCAGCCGGCGGCCTTGATGGCGGCGTGCAGCGGCTCGATCTGGCCGACCATTTCGGGCGGCATCGGCGGCCGGTGGGCCTTGTATTCCGGGTACCAGTCGTCGCGGAAGGTCTTGCCCTTGGCATCGAAGACGACGGCCTTGTAGTCTGCCTTGTAGTCGCTCTCGAGACGACGTAGCATGTTCAGAACGCCGTAGATGGCGCCTGTCGGCTCGCCAGCCTTGTTGCGCAAGTCGGGCAGGGCGTGGAAAGCGCGATAAAGATAGGACGAACCGTCCACCAACAATAAGAGAGGCATAAATTGACCGAGAGCGACAAGCTGGTAATGGGCGTCGAGACCGAGGCCCTGCTCAAAAACGCGACGGCCCGCGAGTCCTGGCGGATTTTCGGCATTATGTCAGAGTTCGTCGAGGCAACTGAGCGTCTGGCCGCGATCAAGCCGGCCGTGACCATGTTCGGCAGCGCCCGCGTTCGGCCGGAATCCCCGTATTACGAATTGACTGAACGAACTGCCCGCCTGTTGTCGGACTCCGGTTTTTCCGTCATTTCCGGCGGCGGCCCGGGGATCATGGAGGCGGCCAACAAGGGCGCCTTCTTCGGCAAATCGCCGTCGGTCGGTCTCAACATTCAGTTGCCGCACGAGCAGCAGAACAATCCCTACCAGGATATCTCGCAGACCTTCCGCCACTTCTTTGCCCGCAAGTACATGTTCGTCCGCTTCGCCAGCGCCTACGTCGTCATGCCGGGCGGTTTCGGCACGCTCGATGAGCTCATGGAGGCGCTGACCCTGATCCAGACCGGCAAGGCCCGCAAGATTCCGCTGATCCTCGTCTGCTCGGCTTTCTGGGGCGGCATGATCGACTGGTTCAAGGACCGGCTGGTCGCCGAAGGCATGGTCGAAGCCGAAGACATCAATCTCATTCAATTGATCGACGAGCCGGAAAAAGTGGTCGAAGCCATCTTCAAGCATTACGAGGCTCGTCCTTTCGGCCCCTTGCCGAACGAACACGAGATGCTGCTCAACCTGTAAAATCGAAGCATCGTCATCGAGGATTTCATCATGCGCCGCCTTCTTCCCCTCCTGCTTCTAGCCGCCTTGCCTGCCTGGGCGCAGAAAGGCGATCTTCAGCCCCTGCCAGCCGTGCCGCCGCCACCGCCGGGCATGGAAGCCTTCGACGAAGCCCTTGAGCCGCAAGTGACCATCGTCAAGCGCGAGACCGAAACCCGCGAGGAATACCGCATGAAGGGCAAGCTCTACATGATCAAGGTCACACCGGCTGTCGGCCCTGCCTACTACCTCGTCGACAACCAGGGCGACGGCCAGTTTGTTCAGGCCGACATTACCCATCCGGTGACCAAGCCACCGATGTGGATCATTCATAGCTGGTAAATCTTGTCCGTCTATACCAAGGTCGGGCGCGAAGAACTCACCGCCTGGCTACAGCCGCTCGGGCTGGGTGAGCTGATCGACTACGCCGGTATCGCCGCCGGCATGCAGAACTCCAACTACTTTGTGACGACGGCCAGCGGCCGTTTTGTGCTAACACTGTTCGAGCGCATCGATACCGCTGCACTCGATTTTTATCTGGCCCTGCAGGATCGGCTGGCGCAAAGCGGGATTCCCAGCCCGCGGCCAGTGGCCGACGGCGAAGGGCGCCGTTGGCGCTGGCTGGCCGGCAAGCCAGCCGCGTTGCTGACCTGTTTGCCGGGTGCGGCGCTGGAGTCGCCGGATGCCGGGCAGTGTCGCGCCGTCGGCGACCTGCTGGCCCGCTTGCACCTCGCCGCGGCAAATTTGCCGAATCCCCTGCCCAACCCCTGCGGCACCGCCTGGCGACAAGCTGTCGGCGAAACCTTGTTGCCTTTGCTCGCGCCGGATGAGCGTGATCTGCTGGCCGACGAGCTGGCCTTTCAGGCGGCTCAGGACTATTCAGCGCTGCCGCGCGGCGTCATCCATGCCGACCTGTTCCGTGACAACGTGCTGTGGGACGCCGCCGGTCAACTGTCCGGCGTGCTCGATTTCTATTTTGCCGGCGAGGATGCCCTGCTCTTCGATCTGGCCGTCGTCGCCAACGACTGGTGTGCCAACGACGAGGCCCTGGCCGCGCTGATAGCCGGTTACGCCAGCCGGCGTCCGCTGAGCGAGGCGGAACGCGTTGCCTGGCCGGCCATGCGGCGCGCCGCCGCCTTGCGCTTCTGGCTGCTCCGGCTCGAGGTTCGACACCAGCCGCGTCAGGGCGAAGTGGTAACGATCAAGAATCCGGACGACTTTCGGCACCTGCTGGCACGTTTTCGCCTTGCCCCGGAAGCGCTGCCCCGTTAGCATCCGCGCATGAGTGAAACTCCTGTTTTTCCGATGGCCCCGACCCGGTTTACCGGCGCGAGCCGCGAAGTCGACCCCGGTGCCTGCTTTGACTGGCTGCGTCAGGGCTGGGCCATGTTTCTGGTCAATCCCGGCGTGTGGATTGGCAGTACCGTTCTGCTCCTCGTCATGTTGATGGCGATTTCCATCGTGCCGCTGTTCGGGCAGATCGCCGCGCACCTGCTGGTGCCCCTTTTCGGCGCCGGCATGATCAAGCTGTGCAAGCGCTTGAATGATGGTGAAGAGCCTGAAATTGCCGATCTGTTCGCCGGTTTTCGCCACAATGCGGGGCAACTGGTCATGGTCGGCGTGTTTTTTGCCATGGGCATTTTCGGCATCGCCTTCCTGGCCTTCATGCTGGTCAGCGGCGGCGTGCTCGGCGGAGTGGTCACCGGCAAGGTTGCCGGTTTCGGCATAGCGCTCGGCGGCGTCATGCTGGCCGGTCTGCTCGTCATGGTGCTCTCGGTGCCAATCATCATGGCCACCTGGTTTGCTCCGGCGCTGGTGTTCTTCCACGACATGCAGCCGCTCGACGCGATGAAGGCGAGCTTTGCGGCCGGTGCCAAGAATTTTCTGCCGATGGCCATCTTCGGCATTTTCCTGGTCGTCGCGCTGTTCTTCGCCATGCTCCCCGTCGGCATGGGCCTGCTCCTGCTCCTGCCCGTCGCTTCTGGCGCAGTTTTCGCCTCCTACCGCGACATTTTCGTGGGAAGCTGACCATGCGCGCCCAGACACTTCCCTCCGTCGCAGGTTGGGGCTGGATTCTGTCCGGTTTCGCCATTTTTCGGCGCAGCCCGATCGTGCTCGGCATGCTCGTCCTGACCTACTGGTTCACGGTGATCTTTCTCAATGTACTGCCGTTCGTCGGTGCCCTGGCCGCCTCGCTGGTCATCCCCGGTCTCTCGGTCGGCCTCATGCAGGCCGCTCGGCAGGTCGAACGCGGCCTGCCGATCGGCATCCAGACCCTGTTTGGCAGCATGAAGGAAAATGCCCGCACCCTGCTTGCCCTCGGCGCCCTCTATTTGTGCTGCACGCTCGGTGTTCTCGGCCTGTCCACCCTGCTCGATGGCGGCGACATGTTCAAATTCATGATGGCCAATAGCCGCGCCGAACGGGCTGCCGTCGAAGACGCCGATTTCATCGCGCCGGCGCTGTTCGTCATGGTCATGATGACCCCGGTCATGATGGCCTACTGGTTTGCCCCGGTGCTTGCCGCCTGGCACCGGCTGACCCTTGGCCGGGCCTTGTTCTTCAGCTTTGTCGCCTGCTGGATGAACTGGCGAGCTTTCCTGGTCTATGGTTTCGGCCTGGTGCTGGTTGGCGGTGTTTTGCCCGGTGTCCTTCTCGGCGTGCTGCTGCTGATCTTCCCCGGCGCCGCCAATTTCATAGCCGCCGTCGTCACCATGCCGATGGTGCTGGTCATCGCGCCGACCATCTTCGCCAGTTTCTACGCCTGTTATCGCGACATTTTCGGCATTTCCGAAATTGTCTGAGCCGCTTGGCCTCTTCGGGGGCACCTTCGACCCGGTGCATTTTGGCCATCTCCGGCTGGCCGAAGAGGCCATCGCCCACCTTGGCCTCGGTGGTGTGCGCTGGATCCCGGCCGGCCAGCCGCCGCATCGCGGCACGCCGCAGGTGACTGCGCAGCAGCGTCTGGAGATGGTGCTACGGTCAACCGGAAATAATGCCCGATTTTCAATTGATGCCAGCGAGGTTGAAGCCGCGGCGCCGAGCTACACGGTGCATACGCTCGAACGCCTGCGCCGTGAACTCGGCGCCGACCAGTCGCTCGTCCTGCTCGTCGGTGCCGATGCTTTTGCCGGACTGGCTACCTGGCATCGTTGGCGCGATATTTTTGCCCTGGCCCATGTCGCCGTCTCCCATCGCCCCGGTTTTCCGGTCGAAGCGAGCAACCTGCCACATGAGCTGGCGACCGAATTCAACGACCGCCGGCTGACCGATGTTGGCGGGCTGAAACTCGCTCCGGCCGGGGCGATTGCTACTTTTGCCATGACCCAGCTCGCCATCTCGGCAACACAGATCCGCAAGCTGCTGGCCAACGGCCAGTCGGCGCGTTATTTGCTGCCGGATACCGTTCTCGACTATATTCACCTTCACCAACTCTATAAAAGTACCTGATGGACATCCGCAAGCTGCAAAAAATCATCGTTTCCGCCCTTGAAGACATCAAAGGCAAGGATATCGAAGTCATCAACACCGCCAAACTGACGTCGATGTTCGATCGCATCGTCATCGCCACCGGCGATTCCAACCGGCAGGTCAAGTCGTTGGCCCAGAATGTTGTGGAAAAGGTCAAGGAAGCTGGCGGCGAGATTGTCTCGACCGAGGGCGAAGACGGCGGCGAATGGGTGCTGGTCGATCTCGGCGACATCGTCGTGCACGTCATGCAACCGAACGTGCGCCAGTACTACAACCTTGAAGAACTGTGGTCGGCCACGCCGGCCCAGCGTCGCAAGGCCGTGGAGCAGGCCAGGGAAGGATGAAACTGGCCGTACTTGCCGTCGGCCATCGCCAGCCTGGCTGGGTGAACGAAGGCTGCGCCGAGTACCTGAAACGCATGCCGCGCGAACTGCCGGCCAGCGTTACTGAAATCAAGCCTGAACCGCGCGGTTCGAAAACCCGCGAACAACTGCTGGCCGCCGAAAAGGGCCGCATCCGCGACGCCCTGCCGGGCAGTTGCCGGATTGTCGTGCTCGACGAAAAAGGCGACGACCTGACCACGCTCAAACTGGCCAAGCGGCTTGAGGTGTGGATGCAGGACGGCCGCGATGTGGCGCTGCTGATTGGTGGGGCGGACGGGCTCGACGAGGAGTTCAAGCAACACGCCGACGACAAGCTGCGCCTGTCGAGCCTGACGCTGCCCCATGGCATGGCTCGCCTGATATTGTGCGAGCAGCTTTATCGTGCTGTCAGTGTTCTCAAAAACCATCCATACCACCGGGAGGGATGATGCGTTTGTATCTTGCTTCGCGTAGTCCGCGCCGTCGCGAGTTGTTGCACCAGATCGGCATCGATTTCGATACCGTTGTTTTTCGCGACGGCATGCGCGCCGACAGCGAAACCGATGAAACGCCGATGGCGGGCGAGTCGCCGGTGGTCTATGTCGAGCGCGTGGCGCGCGCCAAGGCGATGCATGGCTTGCGGATCGTCGAGGAGCGCCGCCTGCCGATGCGCCCCGTGCTGGCCGCCGACACGACGCTGGAACTTGATGGCGAAATCATCGGCAAGCCGGTCGACATGGCCGATGCTGCCGCCATTCTGCGTCGCCTGTCGGGGCGGACGCATCGCGTGCTGACCGGCGTCGCCATCGACCATCAGCGGCGTACCGAATATCTGCTGTCGACCAGCGAAGTGCGCTTCCGCCAGATCGATGACGAGGAAATCCGCCACTACGTGATCAGTGGCGAGCCAATGGACAAGGCCGGTGCCTATGGCATTCAGGGTCGGGCCGGGCTGTTCGTCGAGCACCTCTCGGGCAGCTACACCGGGGTCATGGGGCTGCCGGTCTGCGAAACGGGCGAACTGCTCAAGAAGCTCGGTTTCCGCCCGCTTTAAGTGGCGCCGGCGTAGTCAATGATGGCGTGCGCTGCCTGCGTGATGCCATCCGTTTCCGGTAGCGGCGACGGTGATTGCGCGAGAACGTTTTCAAGGGCTGCCGCGAGCTGCCCACATTCCAGTATTGCTGCCCCGATCTCGAAACAGCGGCTGTTTGCCGTCAGCCAATCGATCAGACAATCCTGCTCCGGCCAGTTTTCGCGCCGCTGGTAGATGACCGGCGTGCCATTGCAGGCGGCTTCGGTGAAGGTGCCATAGCCGGGCTTGGTGATGATGGCATCGACCGAGCAGAGCAGGTCGGTGAAGGTCAGGCCGAAGGATTCGCTGGTAATGGCGTCAGCGTGCCGGCAGTCCCAGTCGGTCGGTACCAGCCAGCGCACGCCGGGTAGGCGCGGCCAGTTTTCCACCGGTAGACGATGGGTAATGCCGCCCATGGCAATCAGGATGGTTTTGTCGCCGTTCAGGCCGAGGTCGTGGCGCGTGCCAAGGGCGGCGATCGGTCCGACGGTCTGCACATTGGCCAGCGCATCCATCGCCATGCCCGGCGTGACGCGCAGGAAGGCTTGCGCCGAGCGGTAGGCGGTGAGCATCTCGGCGTGAATTTTTTTGGCCCAGGGCTGATCGGCGAAATAATGGTCGAACAGGTCGGCCCAGTTGAGCGAGCACAGGCTGAGCGCCGGAATCCCGGCGGCTGCAGCGCCGGCCAATGGCAGGTAGCTGACGTTGGTGAGGACGAGGTCGGGCTTCAGGTTGGCCAGAAAGAGGGTTTCATCGGCAACGCGGGCTGGCCAGTCGGCGTGCGCCTGACGGTAGGCGGTGGCGCTGGCGGCCAGGTCGACGCGGGTGGCGTCGATCATCACGTAGCCGAAATCGGTTGCGCTGGCGATCAGCGTGTAGGGCACCTTGATCCGTTGCTGCAGCTTGGCGGCGGGCAGGGCGCTGCGGATGGTCAGCCGGAAATTCGGGGCATTTTTGGCCACGGCATTGAGTACCGGCGCCGTGATGGCGAGGTGACCGAAGCCGTGGCTGGAGATGTCGACAAACAGATGCATGCGGGCTGCTTTGCGCGGCTACCGGGCGTTGCCACGGTCAACCGGAAATTTTGGCCAAAATTGAAATGGTCCGGATGCCTTGTCGGGGCGTCCGGACTCGCTGAGAAGGCCGAACTCAGCGATTCTTGAAAGTCGGCTTGCGCTTCTCGGCGAAGGCGGTCATGCCTTCCTTCTGGTCTTCGAGGGCGAAAGCCGAATGGAAGACGCGGCGCTCGAAGAGCAGACCTTCGTTGAGCGACGATTCGAAGGCGCGGTTGACTGATTCCTTGATCATCATGACCACCGGCAGCGAGAAGCTGGCGATGGCGGCGGCGGCTTTCAGCGTTTCTTCCAGCAACTGATCGGCCGGAATGACACGGGCGACCAGGCCTGACTTTTCCGCTTCGGCCGCATCCATCATCCGTCCGGTCAGGCACATGTCCATCGCCTTGGCCTTGCCGACGGCGCGCGGCAGTCTTTGTGTTCCACCGGCCCCGGGCAGGGTGCCGAGCTTGATTTCGGGCTGGCCGAATTTGGCCGTATCGGCGGCGAAAATCATGTCGCACATCATCGCCATCTCGCAGCCGCCGCCCAGCGCAAAACCGGCCACGGCCGCAATGACCGGCTTGCGCGTCGTCTTGATGCGCTCCCAATTGCGGGTGATGAAATCCGTCTTGTAGGCGTGCATATAATCGAAATCCTTCATGAAGCCGATATCGGCCCCGGCGGCGAAGGCCTTTTCATTGCCGGTGATGACGATGCAGCCGATGTTCTCGTCGGCCTCGTAGGCGTCGATGGCGGCGCCGATGCCGTCCACCACATCGTTGTTCAGCGCATTCATCGCTTCCGGCCGGTTGATGCGGATCAGGCCGACTTTGCCGATGGTTTCGGTGAGGACTACTTGGGTCATGTCTTGTCTCCAGATTTATTAGTGGGTCAGGGCAATCCAGGCCATGCCGAGCCATTCGTGCAGGGCGTAATAAGAAATTTGCAGGGCCTTGGACTGTGGCAGGAAGTCTCCCAGTAGCCAGTCGCCATCCGGGTGGCTGAAAAAAGCGGTCGGTGCCGGGATGACTTCCAGCCCGGCCTGTTCGAAAAGCAGTTGGGCGCGGGGCATGTGGAAGGCGTGGGTGACGAGGAGAATGCGGTGAACGCCGGCCGCCTTCAGGATGGGGGCCGAGAGGGCAGCGTTGCCGGCGGTATCGAGCGATTCGTCCTCCAGCCAGCGGACCTTGACGCCGAATTCTTCGTACAGGATGCGGGTCATGACTTCGGCTTCGGAGCGCTCGTCGTTCAGAAACTGGCCGCCGGTGACCAGCACGGGCAGCTCGTAGCGCCGGGCCAGCGTGGCGCCGTAACGGGTGCGAATCAGCGTGCGCTCGTTGGCGGTATCGCCGCCGTATTCGCTGGCGTTGGTGGCCAGGCCGCTGCCGAGGATGACGATGGCGCCGGCCTCGGGCTTGGGGGCATCCGGTGCCACGGCAAGGGTTTGGTCTTCCAGCGTGGCGATCAGCATATTGGCGACGGCCGGCATGCACTGCGCGACTGTCAGCAGCGTGGCCGCCACGGCCAGCCCGAAAGCCCAGCGCCGACGCCGGAAAATGCCAGCCGCGCAGAGCAGCGCCAGGCCGTTACCGGGCGGCAGAAGCAGCGTACTGAACAGCAGTTTCAGAATCCAGGCGAAGGACATGTTTGCGGTGGGTCGGTTGGTTCAGGGCGTCGAGTTTGTCCGTGTCATGGGCTGGCGTCAATCGGTGCGCTGAAGTGTCCGGTCGATGACAGTTGCCAGCGGGCAAATCCTGCTATCTTTGCCGATCAATACAGAACAAGACCGAGGAGACAGAATGACCTACGTGATCGATCCGCAACCCTTGTGGACGCCCAACCCGGACACCGTTGGGAAAACGCGAATGGCGCAGTTGATCAAGGCCAAGGGCAAGGCCAACTATGCCGAGCTGTGGCAATGGTCAGTCGATCAGCCTGAGGACTTCTGGTCGGAACTTTGGGATTTCTGCGGTGCGGTCGGTGAAAAAGGCGCGAAAATCGTTGTCGACCGCAGCAAGATGCCGGGCGCCCAATGGTTTCCCGAAGCCTCTTTGAACTATGCGGAAAACCTGCTGCAACAGCGCGACGACAGCGAGGCGCTGGTTTTCTGGGGCGAGGACAAGGTCAAGCGACGGATGAGCCGGGCCGAGCTGGTCGCCGAAGTCGCCCGCTTCCAGCAATTTCTCATCGATGCCGGGGTCGGCGAGGGTGACCGTGTTGCCGGCTACCTGCCCAACTTGCCCGAGACGCTGGTCGCCATGCTTGCGGCGACGGCGCTCGGCGCCATCTGGTCGTCCGCCTCGCCGGATTTCGGCGTGCAGGGCGTGCTCGACCGCTTCGGCCAGATCGAGCCGAAAGTCCTGATCTGCGTCGATGGCTACTGGTACAACGGCAAGCCGGTCGATTGCCTGGCCAAGAATGCCGAAGTCGTGAGCAAAATGCCGTCGCTGCTCAAGGTCGTCGTCGTCCCCTACCTCAACGCTACGCCGGATGTGAGCAACATCGCCCATGCCGTGGTCTGGAATGACATTCCCACGGTCAACCCGAAAAAAGAGCCAATTTTCAAAAGAGTCGGCTTCGCACACCCGCTCTACATCATGTTCTCGAGCGGCACGACCGGCGTGCCGAAATGCATTGTCCATTGCCATGGCGGCGTGCTGCTCCAGCATTTGAAAGAGCACCAGCTGCATAGCGACGTGCGCCCCGGCGACCGCCTGTTCTACTTCACGACCTGCGGCTGGATGATGTGGAACTGGCTGGTTTCCGGCCTGGCCTGCGGCGCCACGCTGCTGCTCTACGACGGCTCGCCATTCGCCGCTGGCGGCACGGTGCTCTTCGACTACGCCGCGGCCGAGAAAATGACCCACTTCGGCACCTCGGCCAAGTTCATCGATGCCGCCGCCAAGTCAGGGCTTACTCCCGGCAAGACGCACGATCTGAAAGCCCTGCGCGCCATGTTCTCGACCGGCAGCCCGCTGTCGCCGGAAGGCTTCGACTGGGTCTATCGCGAAATCAAGCAGGACATCCTGCTCGCCTCGATTTCCGGCGGCACCGACATCGTTTCCTGCTTCGTCCTCGGCAATCCCGTGCTGCCCGTCTATCGCGGCGAAATTCAGTGCCGCGGCCTGGGTATGGCGGTCGATGTTGTCGACGATATCGGCCAATCGGTGCGTGGGCAAAAAGGCGAGCTGGTGTGCACGGGGTCATTCCCGGTCATGCCGGTCGGCTTCTGGAATGACGCCGATGGCAGGAAATACCACGCCGCCTACTTCGAGCGTTTCGACAATATCTGGTGCCACGGCGATTTTTCCGAACTCACCGCGCACGATGGCATGATCATCTACGGCCGCTCCGACGCCACATTGAACCCCGGCGGCGTGCGCATCGGCACGGCCGAAATCTACCGCCAGGTCGAGCAGTTGCCGGAAATCCTTGAGGCGCTGGTTATCGGCCAGGACTGGCCGCCGGGCCGCAACGACGACGTGCGCGTCGTGCTCTTCGTCAAGCTGCAGGAAGGCCGCCAGCTTGATACGGCACTCATCGAGCGCATCAAGAAACAGATCCGCGACAACACCACGCCGCGCCACGTGCCGGCGCAGGTTGTCCAAGTTCAGGACATTCCGCGCACCAAGTCAGGCAAGATCGTCGAACTGGCCGTGCGCAACGTGGTGCATGAGCAGCCGGTGAAAAATGTCGAGGCCCTGGCCAACCCGGAGGCGCTGGAGTTCTTTCGCGGCCGGCCGGAACTGGCCGGTTAGGCGCGGCCGAGCACGGCGCGGCGGGCCAGTCGTCCGGCGCGCTGCGCCAGTTGCAGCAAACCGATCCACAGTCCGTTGATGGCGGCCGTGATGCGCTGACTGGCCGTCGGGCTTTCGACCCAGTGGTAGAACAGCGTCGCCGCGATCAGGCTGGCGGTCCAGGCCAGAACCAGGCCGATCATGGCCGAGGAGTGGGACTCCAGGCCAAGTTTCGCATAGAGCCCGTTGGCCAGTAGCAGGACCGGGAAATGCACCAGGAAGAGCGAATACGAGATCTGGCCGAGGAAGGCCAGCGGCCGGGCATTCGGCCATTGTTCGAGGAGGCCGGAGCGGCGGCCGAAACCAAGCAACAGGGCGATCGCCAGGGCCAGTCCGATGCGCAGCCGGAAATCGATGACCAGCGCCGCAATGGTGATGGTAACGATGACCCCTAGCCAGGCCGACAGTTGTCGGCGGTCAGAAGCCCACCACGCAGCGGCGCCGAGGCCGTAGGAACCGAAAAAGTAGATTGCCCAGTTGTCCCAGCTGGCATCGCGATTGAACCAGAACAGCGAGGCGAGGGCAGTGAGTAGAACAAGGGCCGGGGCAACGATGTCGCGGCGGCCGGCCCAGAGCAGCACGGCCATCAGCGCGAAAAGCTGGAAGTCGATGGCGATGTACCAAACGCCGGCCGACAGGGCGTCGAAGCCGAGCAGGCTATGCAGCAGGAAGGCGTGGGCCAGCCATTGCGACAAGGTGGCACGGGCGGGAACGACCTCGTCATCCAGCCACTGATCGGCGACGGCGGCGGCAATGATGGCCAGGCCGATGGCGGCGAGATAAGGCACGACGAGCCGGAGATAGCGCTTCCAGATCAGCGGCAGTGGCGAAACGGCGAGCGCCTGGCCTTGTGATGACAGGCCGCGGGCGGCAAGAAAACCGGCGATGACCAGGAAGACCTGAACGGCCATGCGGCCGTATTCAAAGAACCAGCCAAAAAGTCCTGGCAAGGTTTCGCGGGCCGCCGCAGCGAGCGGGCCGTAAGACGAGAAATGGTTGAGCAGGACGAGGAGCGCTGCGACTGCCTTGAGGGCGTCGATCAGCGGCATGCGGTTGGAAACTTTGCTCATGGCCTTGAGTGTACACTGATTGTTGCAGTGCACAATACTTAACCCCGTTTGTTTTGTAAGGTCTAATTACACAAAACGCGCGACGAACGAATTGGTGTACATGATGGGTAAATTAATCCACACCCGATGGCCGCTGCCGGGGGCGACACTGACCGATTCACCTTTCCGGTTTTCCATGCGGGTCAGCGTCAGGACATGGTTGCCCGAGGGATGCACACATTCCAGACGGTCGCCAACGGAGAATCGGTTTTTGACCTCGATTTCCATGAGGCCGCGGGCGGTATCGAAAGCGACGGCATCGCCGACGTAGAGGCTGCGATCCGATTCGGAGCTGCCGCGCAGGTAGTTCTGGTACTCGGCATCGTGATGACGCTGCAGGAAACCATCGGTGTAGCCACGGTTGGCCAGACCTTCGAGCTCGCGGAGCAGGGCAGGGTCGAGCGGCTTGCCGGCGACGGCGTCGTCGATGGCCTGGCGGTAAGCCTGGCTGGTGCGCGCGACGTAATACGGGCTCTTGGTGCGACCTTCGATCTTCAGCGAATCGACGCCGATTTCGACCAAACGGTGCACATGCTCGATGGCGCGCAGATCCTTGGAGTTCAGGATGTAGGTGCCGTGCTCGTCTTCCTCGATCGGCATGAGTTCGCCCGGACGCTGCTTTTCTTCGAGCAGGTACTCGATTTCATTTTTGGCCAATTTTTCCGGTTGACCGTGGGAACTGCCATCGGAAGTACTCAGTTTGTAATCCCAGCGGCAGGAATTGGTGCAGCTGCCCTGATTCGGATCGCGGTGATTGAAGTAGCCGGAGAGCAGGCAGCGGCCCGAGTAGGCGATGCACAGTGCGCCATGGACGAAGACTTCCAGCTCGATGTCCGGGCAGCGCTGGCGGATTTCGGCGACTTCGTCGAGCGATAGTTCACGCGACAGGATGATGCGCTGGACGCCCATTTTTTGCCAGAAACGAACCGAGGCCCAATTCACCGTGTTGGCTTGCACCGACAGGTGGATGACCTGTTCCGGCCAGGTTTCGCGCACCATGTCGATGAGGCCGGGGTCGGACATGATCAGGGCGTCGGGCTTGAGCGCGATGACCGGCGCCATGTCGGCCAGATAGGTCGGCAGCTTGGCGTTGTGCGGAATGATGTTGCTGACGACGAAAAACTGCTTGCCGCGGGCGTGCGCTTCGTTGATCCCGTCGCCCAGTTTTTCGATGCTGCCGAACTCGTTGTTGCGCACGCGCAGGCTGTAGCGGGGCTGGCCGGCGTAGATGGCGTCGGCGCCGAAATCGAAGGCGGTGCGCATCATGTCGAGCGAGCCGGCGGGGGCGAGGAGTTCAGGAGCTTTGGGCATAGTAGAATGCAGCGAAACCGCGCATTGTAGAGACTATGTCTGAAGAAATCCTGATCAATTTCACACCGCAGGAAACCCGCGTTGCCGTCATGCAACAGGGGGTCGTCCAGGAACTCCACATCGAGCGCACGGCGAGCCGCGGCCTGGTTGGCAACGTTTATCTCGGACGCGTCTGCCGCATCCTGCCCGGCATGCAGTCCGCCTTCATTGAGGTTGGCCTGGACCGCACTGCTTTTCTGCATGTTGCCGACATCTGGCAACCCCGTGAAACGGCGACCGAAAGGCCGATCGAGAAAATTCTGCATGAAGGGCAAAGTGTCCTCGTCCAGGTCGTCAAGGACCCGATCGGCACCAAGGGAGCCCGCCTGTCGACCCAGGTTTCGATTGCCGGCCGCATGCTCGTCCATTTACCGCAGGAAAAGCACATCGGCATCTCGCAGCGCATCGAATCCGAAGCCGAGCGCGAGTCGCTGCGTGAAAAGATCAATCGCCTCGTGCCGGCCGAAGAGCCGGGGGGCTTCATCGTCAGAACCATGGCCGAGAATGCCAGCGACGAAGAGTTCGCCACCGATATCGCCTACCTGCGCAAGACCTGGGCCGATATTCGTGAAAAGGCCCGCACCTTCGGGCCGCCCACGCTGCTATACCAGGAACTGTCGCTCGGTCAGCGCGTTCTGCGTGACTTCGTCAATCCGGACACGACGCGCATCGTCATCGACTCGCGGGAGAATTTTCAGAAACTGACTGCCTTCGCCCAGGAATACACGCCGGCGGTGATCCCGTTGCTCGAGCACTACACCGGCCAGCGCCCGCTGTTCGACCTGCACGGCGTCGAGGACGAGATCCAGAAAGCCCTGGCCCGCCGCGTCGACCTAAAGTCGGGCGGCTACCTGATCATGGATCAGACCGAGGCGATGACGACCATCGACGTCAATACCGGCGGCTTCGTCGGCGTGCGCAATTTCGACGACACCATTTTCAAGACCAACCTCGAGGCGGCCGTCACCATCGCCCGTCAGCTACGCCTGAGGAACCTCGGCGGCATCATCATTGTCGACTTCATCGACATGGAGAACGAGGAGCACAAGAAGGCCGTGCTCGATGAATTCAACAAGGCCTTGGCCCGCGATCACACCCGGCTGACAGTCAATGGCTTCACCCAGCTCGGCTTGGTCGAAATGACCCGCAAGCGGACGCGCGAATCGCTTGCGCACGTCCTTTGCCAGCCTTGCCCGACTTGCGGCGGACGTGGTGAAGTGAAGACGGCGCGTACCGTGGCCTACGAAATCCTCCGCGAACTGCTGCGCGAGGCCCGCCAGTTCAACGCCCGCGAATACCGCATCCTGGCCGGCCCAGCCGTGGTCAACCTCTTCCTCGACGAAGAGTCTCAGGCCCTGGCCATGCTCTCCGACTTCATCGGCAAATCCGTTTCCCTGCAATCCGAACCCAGTTATTCGCCCGAGCAGTACGACATTGTTTTGATGTAGCGTGATTTTCGTTGATCCGCGATCATCGTTTGTAGAAGTTATCGTTAATAATCAATGTTTTTTTGTTTGTGCTGTTGATCTGAGGTGATCCTCGTATAATCGAAGCTATCAACTTTTGGGTAGCTAGATGGGTAGCTGGAGCGGTAGCTACCCAGGCATTTCGAGGAGCCACCTTGGCCAAGATTCAAACCAACCTTCTGACCGATATCCAGATTCGCAAATGGATACGCGCAGGCGCTCCGATTGCAAAGTCTGATGGCGGAGGACTGACCTTTACCTTGTCGTCTGTTGGTGCTGCCGTCTGGGTACTTCGATTTAGGCATGCCGGCAGGCGCCAGGAGGTCACGCTGGGTCGTTACCCGGATTTGTCCCTTGCAGCTGCACGGTTGATGGCAGCTAAAAAGCGCCTTGCCTTGGTTGAGGGTGTTAATCCGGCAGATGAAGTGCGCAAGGCAAAAAGTCACCGAGATTGGACTATTCGGGAACTGATTCGCGACTACAAGGAATTGGTTTTGAGTACGCTGGCCGAGAGTACCCAGCGGAGCTATGGCAGAAATCTCAAGCGCATTGAAAACGGCATGGGTGCCATGTCTGTTCAGTCGGTTGCTCCTGCAGATATCGTTGCACAAATCGAGCGGGTCAAGGCTGGCTGGGTTGAGTTGTTCACCCTTTGGTGTGCCTTGCGCGGCATCTTCAAACACGCGGCAGGCAAAAAACTGATCGTGGCGTCTCCTTGTGCAGGCATTCAACTGGAAGCGATCATTGGTAAGCGTCCGGAGAAGCGCACTAGATTGATGCTCACCGACGACGAAATCGCGGTGCTCATGAATGCCGATATGAACCTGGAGAACCTGCTTTCGGTCCGGATTCTCTTGGCGACAGGTGTCCGCATTTCTGAACTGAACAACGCCTTGAAGGCCAATGTGCACCTTGAAGAGAAACGTTGGCACATCCCCAAAACCAAGACGGGGAATGCAATTGATATTCCGCTCTCGAAAGCTGTTGCGGAGTGGTTTGAAACCTTGATCGACGTAGCAGGCAACTCGGATTACGTTCTGCCGGCTCGATCAAGAGCACGCATGGCTCGCTACGACGGTGATGCTGCGGTTTCGAAAGATGCGATGCGCGAGGCTATCGACTACTGGATCGATCAGCACTCACCCAAGATAAGACGCTTCACGCCGCATGACTTGCGAAGCACGATGAAAAGTCACCTGAGAAAACTGGGGGTGCCTCGTGAAGTGTCAGAAATGTGCTTGAATCACAAGCTGCCGGGGGTTGAGGGTATTTACGATCAACATACCTACTATGACGAGCGAAGGGGTGCGTTGGAAAAGTGGAGCGACTTCCTGACAAGTTTTACGCTTGAGGGAATGCGTAAGAAACAAACAGTCAATGGCGTGACTATGGATTTTTCAAATGGGTAAGCATCGGATGTCTTCCGAGAATGCGAAACAGGCCATTCCTGAAGAGTTTGACCTGATTAAATATCATTTCAACGGAGATATTGAGCTTTGGATGGCCGCGTTGGCTCGCAGGGTTGCGTTAAGGCAGGACGTTGAAAAAATCGCCAGCTGGCGTGAGTCAAAGGACGCTTCCTCGGGGGATCAGGCGGTAATCAATCGCGCGTGGGAGGCACACGTCCAAAGTAAAGTGCTGGCTCTTATTGATGCTCCAATGCCAGTTAGGAAAAATGGTTATTTCAAATTCGGAGGCATAGAGCAAGCTAGAACTCCGGAACTGAAAAGCTGCAATTTCAATGGAATGCAGCGTTGGTATATCCAACGCGACGAGTTTGGAGCTGACCCGTTTCTCGTCGGGTCCAATAAGTTAGTTGAGCGTGAGTCCTACTTGCAGCATCGCGCGCCGATTAGTGACCGGGTGTTGATTGATGAATATCGATCGGCGACAAAACTCCAAGATAGAAGCTACAGGAGCATCTTCGATAGAGAGCTATCGAAGTTGGAGAAGGGGAAGTCAGAAATATCTTTGGCGGGAATGTTCGGTGTGCAGCTGGGCGAAGGATTGGAGCTTACGCCGGAATCGGATACAGAGGCTCGATTCGTCGAATCCTATCAAGTGTGGCAGGTAGATATGCAAATGCCTTATTTTTCTGGTGAGTTCGGGCTGAAAGTCAATCTTCTTCATGACGATGAGGTGCTAAAAAGCGCTTTTTCAGATTGGCTGGCGAAAACTAGAGAATTTGCGAAATTTCCTGCCGCCAAACGACAGGATGTCACGCCGGAGACATTAATAAATTGGACTCGGATGCAAGTTTTGCCCTACATGGATTTGTGGTTGTTCCAAGAAGCATTTGACATCAGGTTTCCTAAGAGTGTCATCGGTCGCTGTCTCTACAGCGCGGACATCGACGCAAATAAGGGGATGAATTACGAGTCAAGAGTCAGGGATGCTCACGACAGAGCGATGGAGCTTACACAAATCTCAGTCTTCTTTTCTCTGCGCCAAAAAAAGTCAGCGGATTAACCGTACAGAACAGAATCACTTTGCATTTGATCGGATTTGAATTGCATATATAGAACCTGAAGACTAGGCCAACCTGGCCTTCAATCATCGAGTTTCCACCCAAAGAGAGCCCGCTACCTACAGAGGTGGCGGGCTCTTTCTATTTCAGGAGAAGAAATCATGCGTAATACCTGTCCCGTCTGCCATTCGACCAATATCCATCGTCTGCACACTGCCCGAAGGATCGGCAGCACGGTCGGTGCAGTTGGTGGTGCCGCAACCGGCGCCGGTGGTGCTCTGTCCGGTGCACAAACCGGTGCAGCCGTTGGTGCCGTCGGTGGTCCTGCCGGCATGCTGCTCGGCAGTCTCGCGGGAGCGATCCTCGGAGGTCTGCTCGGTGGTGCCGCTGGTTCGATCGCCGGCGGCAAAGTCGGCGATGTCGTCGACGAGAAGGTTCTCGGCAATCTGCAGTGCGGTGATTGCGGCCACGTCTTCAGCGACCGCTGACCTACCGTTATCCCCATTCACCTTTCAAGGAGCCTCAAATGGCACACCAAGTTCAACAGATGGCGTACGTCGGGGAAACACCCTGGCATGGCCTCGGCAACGAACTCATGCCGCAGCAGCCGCTCGAAGTCTGGGCGGAACAGTCCGGGATGTCCTTCCAGATTCTGGAAACCCCGGTCCGATTCATGGCGGAATCAGCCGGTCCGCTCGGTTCCATCAAAACCTTCACCGATCAGAAAGTTCTGTATCGCTCAGACACGCAGGATGCCCTATCGGTCGTCTCGAATCGTTACCAGGTCGTCCAGCCCAGTGAGGTTCTGGAGTTCTACCGTGACCTCACACAAGTTGCAGGCTATGAACTGGAAACCGCCGGGGTGTTGAAAGGTGGAAAAAAGTTTTGGGCACTGGCACGAACCGGTCAGTCATCAGCGTTGAAGGGTAACGATGTCGTCCAGGGTTACTTGCTACTCGCAACTTCCTGTGACGGTACGCTGGCCACGACGGCGACACCAACCACGGTTCGGGTGGTCTGCAACAACACGCTGACCATTGCCGTGAATGGTGCCGTCTCAGCCATCAAGGTACCGCACAACACCCGATTCGATGCACAGGCGGTGAAGCAACAGCTCGGGATCGCGGTCTCTCAGTGGGATGGCTTCCTGTATCGCATGAGAACGCTGGCAGAACGGAAGGTCAAAAGCCACGAGGCCATGGCCTATTTTCTCCGCGTACTCTGCGAAGTCGATACCTACAGTTCTGACCTGTCGAATCTATCCAACGAGCGCGCGCTGTTGAAGGTGCAATCGCTCTACGACGGCCAGGGTCGTGGTGCCGAGCTGGAAGCAGCCAAAGGAACGGCTTGGGGATTACTCAATGCTGTCACCGAGTACGTCGATCACGAGCGTCGTGCTCGCAGTCCTGAGTACCGCCTTGACTCCGCCTGGTTCGGTCAAGGTGCCGCCATCAAGCAGCGCGCACTGGATACGGCATTAAAACTGGTGGCGTAGTTCGCTTCTCGCTTCCTCAACCTTTCCCCCTCGAGTGCCCGGTTCGGTGTTTGCCGACCGGGCTTTTTGTCGTTTGACGATCGTGAACCGATTCCCGTTCTGGCATTCCTACCCGCATTCTGGAGAACATCATGGCACTACCTTCAGTCCCCCTATCACCCACCCCACCGACACGACCGGCATTGCGGCTGGTCAGCACCAAGGCCTTGCCTCGGGAAGATTGGCTCAATGTCCGCCGGCAAGGTATCGGCAGTTCCGATGCTGCTGCCGCTGTCGGTCTCAATCCCTATAAATCCCAACTTGAACTCTGGCTGGAAAAAACCGGCCGGGATGGCCTGTTACCGAAGACAGATCCCCTCGACGAGGAAAGTCCTACTTACTGGGGGAACATCCTTGAACCGATTGTGGCTGCGCACTACACAAGGCGTTCAGGCAATCGCGTGCGTCGGATCAATGCGGTCCTTCAGCATCCCGATCCTCGGCTGCATTGGATGTTGGCCAATATTGACCGGGAGGTCATCGGCGCACCGGACGTTCAGATCCTCGAATGCAAAACCGCCGGGATCAACGGCAGTCGACTCTGGAAAGAAGGTGTGCCTGAATATGTTCAGTTGCAGGTTCAGCATCAACTGGTCGTGACCGGTAAGGTTGCAGCGGATGTGGCGGTTCTTCTTGGTGGTCAGCATTTGGAGGTCCATCGCATTCATCGGGATGAGGCGCTGATCGCTCGCCTGATTCAGTTGGAAGCAGCGTTCTGGCGTTATGTCGAAACCGATACGCCACCACCGGCCGATGGTTCGGAATCGGCGGAACAAGCGCTGCGTTGCCTCTACCCGCAGGACAAGGGAATCGTAGTCGACTTCAGTACCGACCGTAATTTGTCAGCGACCTTTGCCGACTGGATCAGCGTCCGACAGACCTTGGCTGAAACCGAGAAGCTGGAAGCGAAGTTGAAGCAAGCCCTGCAACAGGCCATGGGCGAAGCATCACGCGCCATCTTCGACACGGGCGAGGTGACCTGGAAGAAAGCGAAAGATAGCGTGGTGCTCGATACCGCGCGGCTGCTGGCTGATCAGCCGGATTTGCTCAAAACCTACGGAATGCAGCGCCAAGGATCGCGGCGATTTGTGCTCGCTTGAGTCACCCCCGAAAAGCAAACGTAGCAATACCCAACCCATCAACTCCTCATCGGCAACCGGACATGCATCCGGTGCCGGTGGGGAGAATTTTTTATTTGAGAGGAACAATCATGTTGAAAGGTCTAGTTATCACCCCGCCGGTACTCGGACGGATATCGATTGGCAAGGTCGTCGAGAAAGCCGGCAAACGTCTTCCGGAGAAAGACGACCAGTTCACCATTACCAGCCAGGTACAGAGTGCGGAGGGCTGGCTGCCACATCCGTTTGATGAGGGATTCCGGAAAGCGCAGGGCGGTAAGATTCGTTCGATTCCGATCCGCTTGCTCTTCAATGATCCCGATCTGAATTTCCGGGCTGAATATGCTCTGTTTGATCGTAGGACTGGTCGGCCGGTCTGTGTCGGCAATGGTGAAACCTGCAAGCGACGGACGGAGTCGGGGGTTCAGTCATTGCCTTGTCCTTCTCCTGAAGGTTGTACGCTGGCGCAGAACGGTGCATGCAAACCCTATGGCCGGTTGAATGTGCAGATCGGTGACGATGATCCGCTCGGGAATTTTGTCTTTCGGACGACAGGGTTCAACAGCATCCGGACCTTGTCGGCGCGGCTGGCCTACTTTCAGGCGATCTCAGGCAATCGACTGGCGTACTTGCCGCTGGAATTGCGGCTGAGAGGGAAGTCGACTCGGCAGAGCATGGGTACACCGATCTATTACGTCGATCTGACGGTGCGTAGCGGTGTTTCTGTTGAGGATGCACTGGCCGAGGCGAAACGGTTGGAGGAGGATCGCCAGGAAGCCGGGTTTGATCAGGTTGCGCTGGAAGCGGCTGCTCGGCAGGGGTTCTCCAATGGTGCGTTTGAGGAAAGCGACGACGAAGGGGAATTGGTGGTTGAGGAGTTTTATCCGGAGGGGAATAGTGTGCCGGGTGTCCCTGTCCTAGCTTCGGAGAAATCGACTGCGCCGAGCCTGGCGGAAAAGCTGGAAAATCGAATGGTGAGACTGGGGAGTGATGTAGAGTAGATCTCAGTGCGTTGCCAGTTCGATCATTTTTCTTGCTATCCACTGGGAGAACGAAGGAACGAAACCCGAGGCGCATTTGCGCTTCGGGTTTCGTTTTGCCTTCTTTTTTTGAGCGGCAGCGAAGCGTTTCAACTGCCGGTGTTCGGCCTTAGCCGCCGGTCACCACTGAGGCGAGCAACGGCTGGTTTACACAGAAGCCCGGACACTCCCAAAACTGTATTGGCTGATGCCCAACATCTCTGGCTGTTTTTCACGATAACGTCAGTTATCGTGAGTAACTTTCGAGCGACCGTTGTTCGAAAAGCTGTCTTTGAGCCGCGAGTCTGGATCAGTATGCAATGTGTCAGTTACACCCGTTACAACCACGTCCGGAAGAGTTGTTTAGTGCCACCCCGCTACTGTGGCAGATTTTGCGCGCATGCCCCAACGTGAAGGTTGTTATTTCCAGTTCATGGCGCACAACGCGGAATCTCGCCGAGTTGCGTTATTTGGTCACTGCCGGTGGCGGTGAAGACCTCGCGGAACGCATTATTGGCGTCACCCCATTCATCTCCCGTGATCCCGATGATCACAATCGGTGCAGGGAGATCGAAATTCTTCAATGGCTTGGGGCTAATGAGACCCTTTGGCACATCTCGGCAAGACCCGTCCGATGGCTAGTTCTGGACGATCTGGCTTACTGGTTTTCAATACCATGCTGGTCACTCTATTTGGTTGATTACCGCACAGGTCTACTTCCCGCAGACGTTCCCCGAGTCATCGCTCGGTGCAGACTTCTTAATTTCGCTCCGTTCAGACTCAGTGCAGCGTCACAGTTGTCACAGTAAGCACCTGGCAATCCTGACCAAGGGGTATACGTACCCACAGTACCCACCATCAAGCGTATTGGACACTATTGAAGTCGCCATCAAGCGGGGTCGTGTGATTCAGCCTGTTCATTAGAATATGCTTCTGGATAATACATTTTCACAATAACACCGTCTGAGCGCAACGCATGACAACCATCGAAGGGCAATTTGCTGCTCTCATCTGCACGTAGTTCACTCCCATCAACGTTCGCAGGCTCGCCCCAGAGTGCTTGAAACGCGGTGGTTGAAATTGACGGCAACAATTCAGTCAAGTGAGTACACCCTGACGTTCCGCGAAAATTACGTTTTGCGCTCTTAATGAAACCTGGGCCTATCTGCTGGCCGATCAGTAGTAATTTGTAGTGTTCAGTGATTGCACCGCAAATGGAAAATGGGCTATGAACCGTTTCCGCCACGACATCGTGAATCTGCAAACCCCGGTCGACAGTTAATCTCAACGTCATTTCATGTACCGGTTCATCAGGTCCAATGCCACCACGCTCCTGAAGAAATATCCCTTCGGGCTTGGTATCCACCAGCGTTCCCTCTATATCTATAAGGCCATCAGTACGCTGGTAGGCTACGCAAGTTATCTCTCGCACATGAATCGTTTTCCGGGAAACAAAAGCCTTATCTTTGATTGTATTAATCATCATTTCTAAACCTCGTGAATATCGACGAACCTTAATCCCAATCTGATCTTCCTCGATTTATCTGCGGATTTACTGACCAGCAGAATTTGAGAGGAAGTCTTCCTGTTTAACCCTACATCACGTCCAGGGGCGCATAGCAAACTCAACTATGGCCCGCATACGAACAGAAAATCACGATAGGGCCACAGCCAGCTGCGGCACTGCCTCAAATAGATCGCCGACCAGGCCGTAGTCGGCAACCTGGAAGATCGGCGCATCGGGATCCTTGTTGATCGCGACGATCACCTTCGAATCCTTCATCCCTGCCAAGTGCTGGATCGCGCCCGAAATACCGACCGCGATGTAGAGCTGAGGCGCAACAACCTTGCCGGTCTGGCCGACCTGGTAATCGTTGGGCACGAAGCCGGCATCGACCGCGGCGCGGCTGGCGCCAAGCGCGGCCCCGAGCTTGTCAGCAAGCGGATCCAACAGCTGGTGATAGGCCTCGCCACTCCCCAGGCCGCGGCCGCCAGAAACGATGATCTTGGCGGCGCCGAGTTCGGGACGGGCGGACTTGGTGAGTTCACGGTTAATCAGCGCGCACTGGGCAGTGTCGGCCGCTGCGACGTTCGTCTCGATTTCGGCGTTGTTGCCGGCGTCCACCGCGTCGAAGGCGGTCGTGCGCACGGTGATGACCTTGACAGGGTCGATGCTCTGGACCGTAGCCAGCGCATTGCCAGCGTAGATCGGCCGGACGAAGGTGTCGGCCGCTTCGACGCCGACGATCTCGGAAATCTGTGCGACATCGAGTAACGCTGCTACCCGCGGCAACAGGTTCTTGCCGAAGGTGGTGGCCGGGGCCAGCACATGGCAGTAGCCGGTAGCCGCATTTTTCACCAAGTCGACAACCAGAGCAGTGAGGTTCTCAGCAGTCTGGCCAACGTAGTGTCCGGCGTCGACCACCTTGACCTTAGCCACGCCTTGCAGCGTCGCGGCTTGCTGGGCGGCTGCCGAGCAGGCACTTCCGGCGACCAGCAGGTGGATTTCGCCACCGATCTTCTGCGCGGCAGCGACGGTGTTGAGGGTGGCGGCCTTGAGGCTGCCGTGATCGTGTTCGGCGATGACGAGGATAGTCATTTAGATCACCTTCGCTTCAGTCTTAAGTTTGTTTACCAGTTCGGCGACATCGGCGACCAGGACGCCGGCCAAGCGCTTGGCCGGTTCGACGACCTTCAGCGTGATCAGCCGCGGGCCCACGTCGACGCCGAGGTCGGCCGGCTTGACAGTGTCGAACGGTTTCTTCTTGGCCTTCATAATGTTGGGTAGGGTCGCGTAGCGCGGCTCGTTCAAGCGCAGATCGGTGGTGACCACAGCCGGCAGGCTGATCGCCAGGGTTTCCAAGCCGCCGTCGATTTCGCGGGTTACGGTGGCCTTGCCGTCGGCTATGACGACCTTGGAGGCGAATGTCGCCTGCGGCCAGCCGGCCAAGGCGGCGAGCATCTGGCCGGTCTGGTTGGAATCGTCGTCGATCGCTTGCTTACCGCAGATCACCAGTTGCGGACCTTCTTTATCGCAGAGCGCCTTCAGCAGCTTGGCGACGGCCAGCGGCTGCAGATCGGCATCGGACTCGACCAGAATCGCACGGTCGGCGCCGATTGCCAGCGCCGTGCGCAGCGTCTCCTGGCTGGAGGGTACGCCGCAGGAGACAGCGATCACTTCTGTCGCTATGCCTGCTTCCTTCAGGCGTACCGCTTCCTCAACGGCGATTTCGTCGAAGGGATTCATGGACATCTTTACGTTGGCTAGATTCACACCAGAGCCATCGCTTTTCACCTGAACTTTGACGTTGTAATCCACAACCCTTTTCACAGGGACTAAAACTTTCAATTTAATCTCCTTGATTATCTCGAAGACAAACTAGCCGCAACTATCACAGTTACCTGCCATCGCCACCGGAGTCGCCACGATCGGCGCAGGTATTAGCATGCTGACTGGCTAATACCCTGTGGCGCGCCGATTTTTCAATGGTTGTTAGAACGCGAAGTTCACGCCAGCAACAACTCCTGAGGGGTCAAAGCCCGGCTTCGTTACATTTCCGACTAAGTTGCCGCCGTCAGCGAGGCTATACGTTGCATTCGCGTTGTTCTGCATCTTCCCATATGACACATACAGCTTTGCGTCCTTGAGAAGGTCGTACCAATAGCTCACGCCAACGAGATTCGCACTCTTGTTGAGAATAGACTCGTCGACTAGCTTGGTATAAGTTGCTGAGAAGTTGTGCTTTCCGAAAGGGATGAGGAAGCTCAGACTCCCCGCATGAGCGCTGGAGAGTGTTTTTGATACATTTTCATAGTTGCCGCCAGAGATCGTTCCAGAAACCACGTTTCCATACAATCGTATGACACCAAAGTCATAGTTGGCTGCAAATTGCCACCCGGTCTTGTTTGCCAAACCGGATTCGCCTGCGCTCGCCCATGAAGCGTTATTCAGATTCCAAGTGGTCAGCGCTGCGTTAAATGCGTTATTTGTGTAAAAAATCCCCAGATCATAGCCCCTGCCCGCCTTGTCTGTCGTGGTAGCGGTACCCACTGCAGTCGGCGCATTGACGTTATTCTCGCTGCCCGAGGTTCCGGTGAAGTATCCATAGAAACCTTTGACCTTCGGAGTAATGTAAACAATCGAGTTGTTCAAGCGAGTCGGCATGCCTCCAATTAGAGGCGTAATGGAGCCCGAATAGCCGAAAAGGCCATCCCCCTTTGCCGCACCGGTTGCAACAGCTGCAAGGTACGACCCCGTGTATTGGCGGCCGATTGTGGCTGTACCAAAGTTTCCGCTGAGACCTGCGTACATCTGACGAGAGAAAAGCTGCGGTCCAGTGCCAGCCTGGCCACCGGACGAAGGAGAGGTATTGTTTATGCCATTCGTCACAGATGCATTGCCTGCAGTCCCAGTGTCATAGAGAAGTCCAGCTTCACCCAGAGCAACTGCCTTCAGGTCGTCATTGATTGGCTTACTAATGGTGAAGCCTAGACGCGACGATGAAAAGCCGCCTGAACCGTACGTAACCTTGCTCCCGAACCCACTGTTCATGCTTGTGACGTTCACATCAGCGATCCCGTAGAATCCGAAAGTAACGCCGCTTGCCGTCACCATAGACGAGGGCTTACCAGCAGCAGCTACCTGCGACTCCACTTTTGAGTTAATCTGCTTTTGCGATTCCTGTCCCGCCAACAATTTGTCGATTAGTTGGCGTTGTGCTGCCAACTCACGCTTAAGATCTTCTACCTCAGTTTCAGCTGACGCTGACGCCATCGCGGTAAGCCCAAATGTGGCGGATACAGCACATACAACAACGCGTCGATTCAGCAGATTTTTGCTAGATTTTTTCAATGGTCTTCCTCCATGTTGCTCATGACTTAGACGGTTTGCAGCGATGTCAAGAACCGGCGATCGCTTTAACTAGACGTGTTCTCAGATGGCACGCCCTTATCGTTCGTACCATTCGATGCTCACGTCGATTTGCTTCACCCGCTGATTCAGCTTGTGCAGTGTGAAGTTCTTGGCGCGGCTGTCGCCGCGACATCACTTAGGTAACGCAGCCTCTTGAAGAAGCTGCGCACCATTCAGCGCGGTGCCATGCGGATAGCGCCATCCACCCGGATGGCCTCGGCATTCATGTAGCCGCAAGTTGCAAGAAACTCGACGGCCTGCGCAAATTCATCGGGATCGCCCAAACGCTTGGGAAAGGGCACGGTAGCCGCCAAGGCCTGCTTGACGTTGTCTGGCAACCCCTGCAGCAACGGCGTACCGAACAAGCCCGGCATGATCGTATTGACACGAATTCCTTCGTCCATGAGATCGCGCGAGATCGGCAATGCCATGCCCACGATGGCAGCCTTGCTAGCAGCATAACTAGCCTGGCCGACCTGACCGTCCTGTGCGGCTGCCGAAGCGGTGTTGACGACAATACCGCGGTCGCCATCGGCTAACGGTGCGAGCGTCAACATGCCTGCTACCGACTTGGCGATGCAGCGGAAGGTGCCCACCAGGTTGATCTGAATAATGCGATTGAAGCGATCCGCCGCACACTGGCGGATTTCACCTGTGTTCTTGTCGCGGCTGGCAGTCTTGACTGCATCGGCAGTACCAGCGCAGTTGACCAGAATACGTTCCTGCCCAACGCTAGCACGGGCCTTGGCAAAGGCCTCGTCCACCTGCTCGTCGGATGTCACATCCACGTTGCAGTAGACGCCGCCTAGTTCAAGCGCCAGCGTTTGGCCGGCTTCTTCATTCATGTCGAAGATGGCGACCTTGACACCACGACTGGCCAGGCGCCGGGCCGTGGCGGCGCCTAGGCCAGAAGCCCCGCCAGTAATGATCGCGGCGATGTCGGAATTTAATTGCATGGCTTTTCCTTTATTGAGGATTGGTGGCCCTTACTGGCCAGTGAACTTCGGAGCGCGCTTGCTCAAGAACGCCTCCTGCCCTTCATGGTTGTCGGCCGAACGCATGGCGACAAAGAAGTTGCGCTTCTCGTGCTCTAGTCCGCTCGCGAGCGGGGTCTCGAAGCTGCACAGAGCTGCATCTTTCGCCAGCGCCACCGCCAGCGGCGAATTTGCTGCAATCCGGTCGGCCATCGCCAAGGCAGCCACCAGAGCCTGACCGTCTGCCGTCACTTCGGCGACGATGCCTGCATCGCAAGCCTTACGAGCATCGATGAAGTCGCCGGCCAACAGCATCACCATTGCCTTAGATTTGCCGATAGCTCGGATCAGGTGCTGTGTGCCCCCGGCACCGGGGATAGCGCCCAGCTTTACTTCAGGCAAGCCGAACTTGGTCGACTCGCCTGCAATCACGATGTCGCAGGCCAGTGCCAGTTCCATGCCGCCACCCAGCGCTAGCCTTTCCACTGCCGCAATTACGGGTTTGGGAAAGCTCCCCAATTCCGACCAGAAGCCGCCACCTGCCGCCGCACGTTCGCCCAACAACGATTCAGCGCGGATAGCTTCAAAGGCCGTGATGTCGGCGCCGGCGCAGAACACGCCCTCGGTGCCGGTCACGATGACTGCGCGCACTGCATCGTCGTGACGTAGTTGCGCCAGTTGGGCACGTAAGCCATCGAAGACGGCTCGGTTCAGGCTGTTTTTTGCGCGTGGGCGGTTGATGGTCAAGGTGACGATGGCACCTTCGCGGCTGACGAGCACTTCACTCTCTTCGTGCATAGCTTTCTCGCTCATCCCAGTCGTTCGATGATGGTGGTATTGGCCGTACCCGATGCCTCGCAGATGGTCTGAAGGCCATAGCGGCCACCTCGACGTTCGAGCTCGCATAGCAAGTCGGTGAGCATGCGCGCGCCGGTGGAACCTAGCGGATGGCCGATCGCTACCGAGCCGCCATTGACGTTAAGGCGCTCGTCTGGGATTCCGAATTCCTGCTGAAACATGAGCGGAACGCCGCCGAACGCCTCGTTGACTTCGAACAGATCAATGTCGTCGAGGGTCAGGCCCGATTCCTGAAGCGCCTTGCGGGTGGCGTCGAGGACGGCGGTGAACTGGATCACCGGATCGGCAGCCGCCACGGCGGTACTGACAAAGCGCGCGCGGGGCTTCAGACCGTGCTGCTCGGC
Source organism: Azonexus sp. GW821-FHT04F04 (assembly GCF_059420025.1). Classification (NCBI taxonomy): domain Bacteria; kingdom Pseudomonadati; phylum Pseudomonadota; class Betaproteobacteria; order Rhodocyclales; family Azonexaceae; genus Azonexus; species Azonexus sp. GW821-FHT04F04. The sequence continues at coordinate 166,869 of NZ_JBWKSX010000008.1, forward strand.
ATACGCACGGCTGGCGATCAGCAGTGCTGCGGCACCGTCGCTGATCTGCGACGAGTTGGCGGCAGTGGTAGCACCGTCTTCGGAAAAGACGGGCTTGAGCGCAGCCATCTTCCCGGGGTTGGGATCCGCACGCACGCCTTCGTCGGCGGCAACGACGGGGCTGTCCGGATCCAATGGGTCCATGGTAAGCCGCACCAGTTGATCATTGAAGCGGCCGGCCTGTATGGCCTCAGTGGCCCGCTGATGGCTACGCACAGCAAAGGCATCCAGAGCCTCACGCGTAAGACCGAAGCGCTTATTCATTAACTCCGAAGAGGCGCCTTGCGGCAGTAGCGGAGGATCTTGGTACCGCGCCAACTCACGCGGGCTGTACTGCGCCCCAAGTGGCGCACCGAGCTTGAACGATGGCGGCATCGGTGCCTGCGACATCGACTCCACCCCGGCACCAATAACCAGCTTGTAGGCTCCCGCCTGAATGCCATGCGCAGCAAAACTCACCGCCTGCTGGCCAGACCCGCATTGCCGATCTATCGTCACAGCCGGGACGGATTCGGGCAAGCCAGCCGCCAATACGGCGTGCCGACCCAGGTTTCCGTGCTGCTGGTCCCATTGCAACACACAGCCTACGATCACATCGTCTAGGTCGAGAGGATCAATTCCTGTGCGCTCGACTAGTTGACGCATCGTCTCGCCAAGCAGATCAACGGGGTGCCATTTCTGTAGGCATCCGCCGCGCTTCCCCACCGGGGTGCGCACCGCGCCGACGATGACTGGTTCATTGTTATTCATGCTGTTCTCCTTAGATGAATCTTGTGTTACTCGGCGTAGCGCTCTGCTTGCTCGACACGTATGCGTTTCTTGTCGAGCTTGCCGACACTGGTCTTGGGAATGTCTTCGACGAACAAGATCTGATCGGGCAACTGCCACTTGGCAAAGGCGCTGCTCAAGCGGGCATAGAGTTGTTCCTGAGTGACCTCTTGGCCGGGTTTCAATACAACCAAGGCCAGCGGCCGTTCCTGCCACTTTGCGTGCGGAATCCCAACTACCGCAGCTTCGCGCACAGCTGGATGACCCATGAGTAGGTTCTCCATGTCGATGGACGAGATCCATTCACCACCGCTCTTAATCACGTCCTTCAAACGGTCGGTGACCTTGAGGTAACCGTTCTCGTCCAGTGTGCCGATGTCGCCGGACCGCCACCAACCATCCAGGAACCGGTCCGCCGAATCAGGCATGTCGTGGTAGGCGGCGGTAATCCAGGGACCGCGCAGCAAAATTTCTCCCGCTGAGCTGCCGTCGTGCGGCAACTCCTTTCCATCCAAGTCAACGATGCGGATATCCACTCCGGTCACGATCAAACCCTGCTTGCGCTTCAGATCCCACTGTTGATCTTTGGAAAGACTCTTCTTCAGCGTAGGCTTAAGGCGGTTGACCGCTACCAGCGGCGTAGTCTCGGTAGCACCGTAGGCGTGCACCACCTCGGCACCAGTGAGCTCATGGAAACCGATCATCATCGAAAGCGGCGGTTCGGTAGCGCCGGAGAGCATACGCAAGCGGCTGAAGTCCGGCTTGTCGGGTAGTGTTTCGATGTACTGCAGCATAGGCAGGAAGATGGCCGGCGCGCCATTGGTGATAGTTACGCCCTCGGCGATCATTACGTCGGTCAGCGGCCGGGTGTCCTCGGCGACATAGCGGCCTGGAAGAACGATTTTGTTGGCCAACATGGTGGCAGCCTGCGGCAGACCCCAGCTCTGGCCGTGGAACATTGGCGTGATGAGCATAGTGCAATCGTCCAACGTCATGCCCAGGTTGGTTGCCATGACCGTAGAGTGCAGGTAGATGGCACGATGTGAGTAGTACACACCCTTGGGTCTGCCGGTGGTGCCGGTGGTATAGCAGGCGCTGTAGGCCGAGTGTTCTTCAATCTCCGGCCAGTCTATCTTCGCGTCGGCTGCTGCCAGCAGGTCTTCGTAGTGCAGCAGAGGGGTGAGCGTCGTCTTGATTTGATTCAGCGGCTTGTCGGTCATAACGATCCAGCCCTTAATCTGCGGCGCATTCGCGGCAATAGACTCGGCAACGGAAAGCAATGATTCGTCCACGCAAACGTAGGAGACATTGCTATGACCGACCACGTAGCCGAGATCCTCATGGCCCAGTCGCAGGTTCATCTGCAGCATCACCGCACCCAGGCCCGGGATGGCCCAGTACAGCTCGAAGTGACGCCGACTGTTCCAATCCAGGATACCGACGCGGTCGCCCGGCGCCACACCCAGCGCACGCAGCGCATTGGCGCTTCGACAGACGCGTGTGTAGCAGTCGGCATACGTGTAACGGCCCCAGCCGCCATCTTGTGTGCGGTAGACGATTTCCTGGTCCGAGTGGGTGCGCGCGGCGTGCCGGATCAGCGTCGTAGTATTGAGTTGGCGCGCGTCACCCATGGTAGAGGGGCAACCGCGTACAGGTTGGGCGATATCTGTCATTTGTTTGTCTCCTAGATTGTTGTATTGAGTGCTTGGAACCGCGGGGCTGGGGCTACGTCGATAGCTCCCGTGGAGGTGGACTGGTAGATTCGTCGCGCAGCGTTGTGCGGGTGTTGCAGAGCTTCGGCTAAGCTAAGCACTGGCGCGAAGCAGGCGTCGGTGCCCTCGATCAGATCGCACCAGTGCGCTCGAGATTGGCTGCCGATCAGGGTCGCGATGCGCTCCTTCAGCGCAGGCCATTGAGCTTGGTTATATTGCTCGGTTGAGTTCACGTCCTCTAAACCCAATTTCGACAGCAGCTGTGCGTAGAATTCAGGTTCCACGGCGGCGAGGCTGATGAAGCCGCCATCGGCGCAGGCATACACGTCATAAAACGGTGAATCGTGAAATGGACTCGGCCGCGCACTGTCGATCTGACCGTTGGCGCGAATCCATTGCACCAGAGTGCCCAGCATGGCCACGATATCGACGATTGCCGCGTCGACGACCCGGCCATGGCCACTGGCGCGAGCATCGACTAGCGCGCAGGCCACGCCGAACGCCATGCCCAGCGCTCCGGCTGCATCCCCGATCACGGTGGGGGGCACGATCGGTGCATCTCCCTTGCGGGCCGACAGCGATAGCAGACCCGTTAGCGCGACGTAGTTCAGGTCGTGGCCGGCGGCCTGGGCGAGCGGGCCGTCCTGCCCCCAGCCCGTCATCCGGCCGTAGACCAGCCTAGGATTGTGCGTTGCGCAATCGGCGGGGCCAAGCCCCAGGCGCTCCATCACGCCCGGGCGATAGCCTTCGATTAGAGCATCGGCCTGAATGATTAGGTCCAGCGCACGCGCTTTTCCTTCAGGCGACTTCAAGTTGACGACCTCAATTTGCTTGCCGCGGCGTAGTGGATTTTCTACCGCCCCACCGAGCCGCTGGGCTGCAGGCGCCGGTTCGACACGCGTCAACGTGATCACTTCGGCGCCCATATCGGCCAGCATCCTTGCGGCCAGCGGACCCGGTCCAATGCCCTCGAACTCCACCACACGGATGCCGTGCAGTGGCATTTGCAGCGTGTTCGGCATGTTCACAGCTTCCTCGACACTAGGTCTTTCAAGACCTCGTTGGCGCCGCCATAGATTTTTTGCACACGAGAAGCGGCATACATACGCGCAATTGGGTACTCGGCCATGTAGCCGTAGCCGCCGAACAGTTGCAGGCACTCGTCTACTACCCGGCACTGCTGCTCGGTGCACCACCACTTGGCCATGTAGGCCGCCTCGTTGTCGAGCGTGCCGTCCAGAAGGCGCTGAGTGCAGTCATTCACAAAAGTGCGCACCACATGAGCGATGGTGGCCACCTCGGCTAGCTTCTGGCGCGTAAGCTGCATGTCGAACAGCGGGGCGCCGAATGCTTTACGCTGCTTTGTGTATTCCACCGTAACGGCCAGTGCCTGCTCGATGGTAGCCGCTGCCGGCACCGCAATGAGCATTCGCTCGTAAGGTAATGCTCCCATCAGTTGCCCGAAGCCTTTGCCTTCGACGCCTCCCAACAGTTGGTCGGCCGGCACGCGCACGCTGTCGAAGAACAACTCGGCGGTGTCCGAGGCCTGCATACCGATTTTCTCCAGCAGGCGCCCCACATGAAATCCAGGCAGGTTCTCGGTTTCGAGTACGAACAGCGACACCCCTTTGCTGCCCTCGCCACTGGTGCGCGCCGCTACGATCAGAAGGTTCCCGGTGAAACCGTTGGTTATGAAGGTCTTGGCACCGTCGATCACGTAGTAGTCGCCATCACGGCGAGCCCGAGTCGAAATGGCCTTCAAGTCCGAGCCGCAACCGGGCTCGGTCATTGCAATAGCAGCCAGCATTTCTCCGTTCGTCACTTTGGGTAGCCAGCGCTGTTTCTGTGTTTCTGTGCCGAAATCCAAGATGTAGTGTGAAGCGATGGTATGAACCGCGATGTTGACCGGCATTTCTGCCTTTGCCAGTTCGTCCTGCACCACCAGTTGGTAGGCCAGACTGGCACCAGCGCCGCCATAGGTCTCGGGCATTTCGGGCAACAGGAAGCCCAATTCGCCAAACGGGCGCCAGACCTCACGCGGGATATAGCCCTGGCGACGCCATTCGTCCAACTTAGGTGCGAATTCTGCAGCGATGTAGCGCCGCACTTGTTCGCGAAAGGCCTCGATCTCTTCGTCCATCCAAGCATGGCAATGTAATTGTGGAAGCATGACTTACCCCATCAGACAATGACTAAGCTACAGCCCTGCACGTTCATGGGCATATGGGAGTGAGGCTCAATAGCTCTCTGCTTTTTGACTTGAATCATGTGGTTGTCTCCTCTTTTGGCTGGGGTCGATTCGGCTTCAATGCGTCGTACGGTATGATTCAGTCGCACGCACTCATGGCCTAGATATGATCGTAGTAGTCAGGCCCTCAAGTAGCGCTACCAAACGACCTCTATAAGCTAACAAACGACCTCAATTTATTTGCTCCAGCCATAGCTGTGCCTTTAACCACCGTGAGATCCGTCACCACAGTTCCTATCTTTGCCGTGCATGGGTTGCTCGACGGTGCGCGCGGCAAGGGGCTGGCCACTGAATCCTGGCTTATCAGCGTTCTAGAGCAGGCCTGTATAGCCGAGCCGTTGCTGCATCTGGAGCAGTCACGGGTAACTGTCGAGCAATACATTGCGCTCTTTAGTGCCGTGAAGGACAGCCTTGATGATGAATGCTTGGGCTACCTGCGCGGCAGGCCGTTTCGCTGCGGCAGCTTCGCACTGATGGCTCGCTCCACGCTCGGGGCGCGAACGCTGGCAGCAGCTTTGCAACGCGTCTGCGAATCCTTTGCCCTACTCCAGGATGATGCCCTGCTTGTACCTGTCTCCGATGGCTCGCTGTTTGGCGCCAGTCTGGAGATGCGAGGGGGGCCGGGTGCGCACGCAGACTTTCTGCATGGTCTCCTGCTACGCGTCTTTTGGCGCCTACTAGTGTGGCTGCATGGAGGCCGTTTGGTACCTAAGGGTTTCGACTTCGCGTTCGAACAGCCTGTGCATGCTGATAACTATCCACGAATCTTCTCTGGTACCTTGCGTTTCGGGAAATCGTGTTCAGCTGTCTGGTTCAACGCCTCCGAAATAGCGAAGCCAATGCACCGAGACGTGATTGCGCTGCAATCTTTCCTGCGCGCAACTCCGGGAAATCTGGTGGGCCCCAACCTGAACGAGCGCACGTATAGTGCACGGGTACGTACTCTCTTGCAGCAAACGTGTCCAGAATGGCCGGATTTGGCTAGCTCTGCTCAGCGCCTGCATATGTCGGTCAGTGCCCTGCAGCGGCACTTGGCAATTGAAGGAAAGTCGTTCCAGATGTTAAAGGACGAGCTACGGCGCGATATGGCCATCTCTCGATTAGCAAGCACCAGAATCTCCCTGAGCGACATTGCCGAGGAGCTAGGATTCACGGGTAGCACTGCATTTCAGCGGGCTTTCAAGTCATGGACAGGTAGCGCACCCGGTGCCTATCGATCACATTCCCTCAGCGCATAGTTGTATTCGTTTGACTAAGCATATTGGGCGAGAGTCCTGAGTTGGAAATTCTCAGACAAACCCTTTGATGCTGGCGCGACCATCATTTGCCTATTAACCAGACGAGCGGTTTGGAATTAGCGTTGTAGTTATCGAGTTAAGCGTGGATGGCTTGTTCAAGCAATCTGGTCGAGCGACGGGTACCACGCTGGATTTGCTTTTCAGCAAGCATGGCTCCCGTCGCTCAATTTGGTTCCCCACGAAGCCGACATCGAAGTCAAATGCGCTGAAAGCAAGGGAGCAAACCATTTCCTGGCTGGGCTTCCCTATTTGTCGACACGCCTTAATACAAATTTTCTTCCTCGTGCTAGCACGGTATGTTGAGAATTGGCGTGTTCGAGATTCTGGACAAGACGATAGAACTCCTTCTGGTAATCGGCACGACTGATCTCACCAAAAAGAAAACGGATCGCTAGACACTTCAAATCATGTGCCATTTCAATTGCCGGTTGTTTAGCCAATCTACTCACGAAAAGTTCCTGCCAAATTCTTCTCAAACCTGCCCACGGGCGAAAAAAACCGGGAGGCGATTAACCTCCCGGCAAGGACAAGCAGATCATTCCGATGCTGCCTGCAGAGGAGACTATGATTTGCCTCATCGACTTCCGATGCTGGATGATTTCCCCGGACGCGCCAGCGAAAAGTACGATGTCTAGCTCGATGACGCGGCGTGGTTTGACATGTCGAATTCCCGTGGTGGTGACAATCAGGCGTTTTGTGGAATCGGCTGCGACGCCAAGCCGCCGTGGCTGATGAGGGCTAGGGCGACAGCACCGATAACTCCGAAAGCCCCGATCACCAGGAAGTTCTGCTCCAGAGGCAGCTCCAGCGCGACGATCTGACCGATCAGCAGCGGCGCCGCGATCGCGCCCAGGCGCCCCACGCCTGAGGCCATACCGATCCCAGTCGAGCGAATCGACATCGGGTAGAACTGCCCGCAGTAGGCATAGGCAAGTAGTTGCGCGCCAGTAGTGCAAGCGCCGACAGCGCCGATGACCAGATAGCGCACCTCGGTCGAGGCCTGGAGCGTCATCATGTAAAGCAGCACACCACCCAGCGCATACATTGCGACCAGCACCCACTTAATGCGGAATTTGTCGGCGAGCCACCCCCCCCCTACTGCACCAATGATGGCACCAACGTTCAGCGCGATCACAAAGCTGAGCGCAGACCCCAGGCTGTAGCCTGACAACGCCATCAGCTTGGTCAGCCAGCTGCTGAGCGCATAGACCATGAACAGGCCCGAGAAGAAGGCGATCCAGAACAGCACTGTACTCAGCCCTCGACCATCCTGGAACAGCCGGGTGACCGGCGCACCCGCCACGTGATCGGTGGTGGACACGACGAACTGAGCGTCCGAGGGTTGCTTGACCTCCGGCTGGAGATGACGAGCCACTTCGGCCAGTTCGCCGCTCCGCCGGTGCGAGATCAGGTAGGTCATCGATTCCGGCATCAGCTTCAGGATGAACGGAATCAGCAGGACCGGCACTCCCGCAGCGATGAACACGACCTGCCATCCATATTCGCCGATCAGTTGCTTGCCCAGCACTGCAGCCAGGATGCCGCCCAGCGCGTAGCCCGAGGCCATTAGCGCCGTCATCAAGCTACGAATCTTCTTGGGCGAATACTCGACCATCTGCGCGACGATGACCGGCAGCACGCCACCGATCCCCAGGCCAGCGATGAAGCGCACCACGCTGAAGCTGACGGGATCCTTAGTGAAGCCGGCAGCCGCGGTGAACACGCTGAACAACATGACCCCGATGGAGAGGGCCCAGCGTCGGCCGATCCGGTCGGATAGTGTGCCTAGGGCCATGGCGCCGAACATCATCCCGAACAGGGCTGAGCTGGCCATGATGCCTGCGGTGGAGGCATTCGCGTCCATCTGCTTCATGATGGCTGGCAGCGCGATGCCGACGACGGCGATGTCATAGCCGTCGATGACCAGAATTAGTAGGCACCACAGAAGCACCTTGGCGTGAAAGCGGTTGAAGCTGGCCTCATCGGCGAGCTTCTGCATGTTGATTTGGTACATGTTTGTCTCCATTTTGGTTGGCTCTGGATCGCAGATGCCATTGTCATTTTGGCGCTGTTTCATGCCGCCTGCAGCACCTAAGAAATTGTATGGACCGGCGCCGCGAACCACGATGACAAAGCGCCCTAATCGAATGACAAAAGACCCATTTCTGAGGATGTAAACACCTCTCACCAGACCCTCGCCTTGACTTCCGTACGGATGCTAGGGTCGCAGTAGAAAAGGGGATTGGTCCCTGCACCATGAACACTCATCTCTGACTAGATAACAAAAAAGCCAACCTGTCTCGGTTGGCTTTTTTGTCAGCTCTGTGCAGCTAATCAAGTAAGTAATCACGCATAACGAATATAGAACTTGGTGCCGAATCTCGCCAGAAGCGTCCGAACCTCCTGAGCCAAAGAGTCCCTGGTCCAGGACGTGAAGTGCGCCAATGGTATTTGGCATGCTTCCAGAGGATTTCGATGAGATTGAGCTCGGGACTGTAGGGCGGCAGATACAACGGCAAAAAGCGATGCTGAGTCAGCCAGCGGTCGGTGATGGCCGGATCGATGTGGTGATGCATCGAAGCATTGTCCATGACCAGGAAGGCCCACTTGTCGGCGGGGACGACTGCGCCAAGTGATAGAGAAAGCGGATGACGTCCTCGCGGCGAACGGTGTGGTCGCAGACATCGAAGTGCAGTTGGCCCCGGACATAATCCAGGGCGCCCATGACGTTGGCCCGCTTTTGCCGGCTCCGATAGTAGCGCTCTAACTTACTCCCGATAACCTCGATTATCGGGAGTAACTATAGAGCATAGTGGCCGTAGTTCAGTAATCCGCCGTCGGCACGCCTGAGATACGAAGGTCGGCTCAGGGTCGGGGGCCGTCCATCGCCTGTAACGAAAGCGACTATTGATTACCGCCAGTAGCTGAGTGGCAGGTAACAGGCGCATTGCCGCCTGATTTCGGTCAGAGGCCCAAGGTCGGCTTTGGCCGACATCCAGCCTGATGCCAGCGTCAAAAGGCAGTAGCCGAGGTCGGCGAGTTTGAGAAGCGAGGCTACTTGAGCGCTGCCCCATTCCCGATGTGCCGTGCACTCAAATTAGAACGTGTAGAGTCCTAGTGAAAATCGTTGGGTTTTCGCGGAGCGGGCAGCGCCAGCAGAGATACTGCTGTACGGTCGTCATCCAGTAGCCGACTTACCCAAGCATTTAGCGTCAGTGAAAAAGGTTCTGTCAGGTGAGCGCTCTTCGAATAGCGCACCCACCATTCTGGAACCTGCTTCGAAGTTTGGACACATAGTCCGCTTACGAACACGGCAAATGGATCGTACGCGGTGCCGTCATTGCCCAGAATATCCTGACTGTTGTCGACAACCACGGCTGCCGAGGCGGTCTGTGCGCCAGCGACAATATTGCAGATGACCCGGGGGTAGCGGTCTCGAATTCGGTCAAGAGGGACGTTATGCCCCCCCTTGGACACTCTGGCAGCAACCCGTTGTGCGGACTTTTCAGGGGAGTCGAGGCCGACAGCAATCAGGGCAACGATGAATCCTTGGGACTTTGCCTTGCGAATGAACTCCAGTTTGTCACCGTAGGGGTCTGAGAATACGGTCTCAAAGCTAAAACTAACCCGATTGGACAGATGGATGTTTCGTTGCGTTGTCGCTTCATCCCTTGCCATCTCCGAAAACTCGTCATCAGACAATTTTTCGCCTTCGAGATCCTCCCGGATTTGCCGCTCAATCTCGTCCGGGTCGATATGGTTGTCGATATGCCTTTTAAGGGATTCCCGAAGGTATTTCCGGTAACAGGTCGACTTCCCAGCGCCATTGGGGCCTACGATCATGACGAGCAGGGGGCCTCCACGTTCCTCAAGGAGCGCCTCTACTTCAGTGATGAAGGCCTCAAAAAGATTCAGCTTTCTTCTCCCTGTTTCTGGTTCGGCCGATCGCGCTCCATGGCTGCGAAACTATCCCGCATGCCATCAATCGCACTCCGGGCGCGGATATGCTCCTGGCTCTGGAGCAGACTGCTCTGTTGCGTGAGCAAGGTATGGAAGCGGGAGAATTCCTGGCTATCCAAGTTCTCGCCCTTCAGAATGTCCAATAAGGTTTGCCCAGAAGGCAGGACCAGTTGATACCAGCGCCCGCTCAGCTTGGGCCGGGATGTCCAAGCCATGGCAATGCTATACAGCCGTTTGAGGCGATCACGGTCAGCACTGGAACGGATCAGGTCGATAGATTCGAGCTTTAGCCACTGATAAATCGTCGGCCTAGATACTTGAAAGACATCGGCAGCGTCCCGGATGGTCAAAGCAAAGGTATTCCTCACCAGATCGACAATAGTCGACGGCGATACCTGCGCGACTGATGGTTGTGCCGTGGCGGCGGTTGAATTCGTCAAATAGTAACGAACTTGGGCGCGGACGCCAGCCGTGTAGTCTATTAGATTGGGAGTACCCCTCACCGGGGACGCGCAATCAGATGGACGAATAAAAATGCGGTAGACCGGGTAATTAACCCCGCTGTTGTCAGATGGGACAACATCCTGCAGGACGCGCTGATACAGCAAGTACGTGATTGCGTCCTTTGCAGCGATATCCCAGCCGGTTCCATAAGCGTTATCGGAGGTTGGGACAGGGGCGCCAGCCCCCATCCTGGCCAGCCACTCTTGCCGTCCTTTTTTCGAATTGATTTGATACTGCTGCATGCTAGCCCTCCTTGGTTTCGTCACGCCATTCGACTAATGCCAAAGGCGAAATGATATGCTGGAAGGATTCCGAAAGATCGGTGTGAAGTTTGCTGAATTCGATTGCCAACTCGCTCGCAGTCATGCCCTTGTTCAGCATGGCGTAGCGGTCCATGTCCAGAATGGCCGATTCCGCACCCTGGTACCGAGCCATCAGGCCAGGATACGGCGCCGCGGTCCCCTGCAGGTCCGGTGGGGTCATGGGGGGGCCAAAGCCTCGGCTGTATTGAACGCGTAGGCGTCCATCCGACTCGCGCTCGTATTCGTATAACGAGACGCTAATGGGCGCTTGCCCCAGGGAGGCCGGAGATTTCCCAATGCCATCAATCACATACTCTTCCGGCTTTCTCCCAGCGCTTGGAAGAATAAAGTCCAGATAGCGCAGGCCGATACGGGTTGCCGTAATGGGGCCCGTCGCATTTAGCACCGTCAGCATGGCTTCCCATTCGGCAATAAATTCTTCCCAACCCCGGTAATCGGATGTATTGAAGGTTATCGCCCCGTTATTGATGCGCAAGCAGGTCCGTGCGTCCTCGCTGATGAGGTCGACACCAACGCAGGTTGGCTCATTGGTGATGCTAGGGGCTCCATCTGCGCCAAGGACGAACGCCAACTGCTCGACGTTGTTGTCCATGGAAAATCGATTGCCCAGTGCCTCTTTAATTAGATTGGCGACGATCCGAAAATCTGTTTCCGGTGTCGGCGTATAACAGACCTGCGCTACAACCAGGGCGAGTGGGGCATTAGCCCATGTCCCTAGCGAAGTCAGCGAATTGGTCACGTTGTTCTCCCCATTTCATAGGTGGTTGCGCTTGCCAATGTTGGCCTAGCTGTCACGCCCACAATCACTATTTTACACACTAGTTGACACATTGCCAGCCTCTATCTACTATTTGACGCGCTATTTGACACATCCGTGTCGGTAGCGTTCCAGAATCACATTAAAAGAGGCTATAAATGGAAAACAGCAAATCTGAAGCAGCACCCGGTCAAAACAAGACCTACACCATCATCGTCAACGGTCGCCCCAGGGAGTTCTCCGGGCATCAGATCACCTATGAGGACGTTGTAGGGATCGCCTTCCCCGGTATTACCCCCAGCGATTTGGTCGACTTCACCGTGACCTACTCATCCCCCCACGGGAAGGACGGAACCCTGGTCAGTGGCCAACACACTCCGCTCAAGGAAGGGATGGTGTTCAATGTCACCAAGACCAATCGTTCTTGATCCGGACCTCCGGCGCCTGCAGGACCTCCAGTTGGAAATTGAGGTCCGTAACGGCCATCTCCTTGTGCATTCGGTGCCCTACTTGGATTCGCAACGCCAAGTTCGGCTCGGGATTCTGGTGACCAACCTTAATGGCAATCCGGGCTCCCTTGGGAGGCCAACAGACCACCAGGTCTGGTTTGTCGGTGACTTCCCCCACAAGCATGATGGTCGTCCCCTTGAGGTGCTCCGCCATTCCGAGAACTGTCCTCTCTGGGAAGGGTTTGTCGCCAATTACCGCTTCTCAAACAAGCCGGAGGAGTATATGAATTCCGGCTTCCCGGATTACTCCAGCAAGATGCTGCACTACATCACGGTTATCTGGAACCAGGCCCGCGCCATCGATAACCAGGCGACTCCCTTTACCGGCAAAGTAGTCGTTCCGGTAGAAGAGCATTCGATCTTCCACTATTGGGACTTCGCATCGAGCCGTGCGGGCATCCTGGCGGTGTCTTCGAAGCTTTCGATGGAGCGGGTAGCCATCGTAGGTTTGGGCGGGACCGGGGCCTATGTACTGGATCAAGTCGCCAAAACGCCGGTCCGGGAAATCCATCTTTTCGACGGAGACACCTTCGACCAGCACAATGCCTTCCGCGCCCCAGGGGCGGCAACCCTCGAGGAACTGGCTACGCGGCCCCTCAAGGTGGATTACTTTGCGGCGATGTACGGCGCAATGCACAAGGGGATTGTCAGCCATCCTTGTCGGGTGACTGAGGAGAATCTGTCCGACTTGGCTGGATTCAACTTTGTGTTCCTGTGTATCGACAATGCAGCAGCGCGAAAAGAGATCTCGGACTCCCTGATCGCGGCGGGCATCCCTTTTGTTGATACTGGCATGGACCTGCACCACCTTCCGGATCTATCTACGCTGTTGGGTACGTGCCGGGCCACACTCTGTACGCCCGAGAAATCGGACCATTTCGCAAGCCGCGCTCCGCTCCAAGCAGATGGCGACAATGATCTGTACCGTAGCAATATCCAGGTTGCTGATATGAACGCCCTCAATGCCCTTTTCGCCGTCCTGAAGTGGAAGCAGTTTTGTGGCTTTTACCAGGATGTTCGTAACGCCCATCACTTGACCTTCTCAATCAACGACCAAGCGTTGACCCGGGATGAGATGGTGCCGGCATCATGGACTGCGGCATGAGGGCAGTAACGGTTCATCCAATCGATGTAGAGGTAATCCCTGAGCAGTTGGAGGACGGGGTCCTCTACATCTGCGAGCGCTATCAGATTGCGCTACATCGATGCTGTTGCGGATGCGGCGAGGAGGTTGTCACTCCCTTGAACCCGGCTGAATGGTCGCTGGCCCGGCATGGCAAGTCAGTCTCACTATCGCCGTCGATCGGCAACTGGAGTTTCAAGTGCCGTTCGCATTACTGGATCCGGCAGAATAAGGTTGTCTGGAGCGGTGGCATGTCGGACAAACAGATCCAGCGTGTCAAAGAATCCGACCGGGAGGCAAAAATCGCCTATGTTGAAGCAACCAACCGTCTCAAGGCCGCCCAAGGGATCCCTGGGTTCCTTGGCCGCTGTTGGGCTGTGCTTCGCCATTTCCTAGGGCTATGACTTAGATCCCATTTAATGAGCTCGTCCGGAATTCAGCAAAGCTGCCATCATCGGATACTCCATCAGATTGCGGCTCTGGCAGATATCCAGACCGCCCACCAGGTCCTCCAGTAGTTCCCACTGAACAACAAGCGACTTGACCTGTACAGCGAGGTCAAGTGCTTTCTCACGGTTCTAATCAGTGCTTTGATCGTCGGGATACTCTTGGCTTTCTGGGGCAATGCTCTCGTCCTCCAATGTGCTGTTCAATTGACCTGACGAATCGTACAGACGGGGTCTACCCGCATTGCTTTTCCTCCGAGGAGATATCCCCCGGGTAAAGGAGCGTTCATTTCCTGATTCCTTGATCGGGCCAACGCTTTGCTCTTCCTTGCACAGATAGGCGATGGCCTTCTCTTTCAGCACTGTCTGTTTGGCATCATCCGTATGGTCAATCATCCCTAGAGCACATTCGGGGTACTTGTCTTTCTCTCGGTTGCAGTTGTGGTAAATACCCTTGCCGTCGGTAATCACATTCTTCCAGTACTCGCCAATTTGATCACCCTTGTGGGCATCCTTACGGATCTTCTGTCCGTCGTAGATGAAGATGCTGTGGATGTGCGGTCCTTTGTCTTCCGTATATTCCCGCTTGGCAATGTAACCGACCATGTTCTCGAATATGGAAGGCTTGGTCCGGCGATTGTTGAGCAGGTGCTTCAGATCCTGGTTGATCTCTTCCAGCGATGCCTCTCTGGCGTGTTTCTTCGTATAGCTCAGATCCAGTCGGATGACTTGAATCTTTGAATGGTTTTCTAAGAGTTGGTCGATATATGTCGAGGTGCTCTTAACCATGTGTTTGTTGTTTTTTGATTCGTTCATTTCCATGCTCCTGGTAATTGACTGGGTGAATTCCCAAAGCATGTATACCGATCTATTAAAAAATTAATTTTCCATGAAATACGATGGCTGGAACGTAAATGGCTGACGATCGTTCTCGGTCTTGGGTGAGTATAGTTTGAGATAGGCAGCGATAGGGTTAATAATACATATGAATATATATTATTAATTTAACCTTAACTCACGCCTTTGTTTTTTCCTTGGATTGGTTTGTATACCGAAATTCACCCCCCGAATTTCCAGGTGCTTTGAATTTCTTCGACATATACCGAGTTGTGGCAAACGATGCAGAGTGATGGGGGAGCGTTTCCCTGCCAAGAGTTGAGTTCGCCACTCTCGAACAGCCAGATGTGGCATTCCCTAGCCCATCATTGAGCACAGTCCTGCCCCAACGCATGGCTACAGCGGCTACTGTCGCCGCTGTAGCCACCTGTTTCACCTCTTAACTTGGAAAAGCGAGGTTCTGGTTGAGGAGTTGTGCGATTTGGTACGGCTGAAAGGCACCCGGGTTCAATAGAATGTAAACGGCCTTTGATCCCTCCTGGACTCGCTCTTCAAGGAGGCCTTGCTGCCACAACAACAGCAGTGCTGCATTGAGGCGAGGAGAGCTACGGGTTGCGCGAGGCCCTTGCTTCAGGAGGTGATTCTTCTGAATGCAGATCTGGTTGTGCGTGCGTACGAAATTTGCAAACCAACGCAGTAACAGATTCGCATCGCACCATTCTTGCGGAGGTTTTGGCGCCGGGGTCAGAACACGGATTTGTTCGTTTGCGAACCAAGTGAAAATTTCAATTGCATTCAACATGGTTTGACCAGAAATGTCACCCATGCTGTTGCTGAAGGCATGGAGAATGGCCGCGATTCGAAGAGTGTTATCGTGGGCTTTGGCGCACAATTCCTGTTGGTCAAAGAGGGGGCCTCCTGGGGATTTCAACGTCTTGATGCGCTGACGCTCTTGGTCCAACAAGGCTTGCGCTTGGGCGTCAAGTTTTAGGACCTTTTTTGCAACAGGTTTTCCTGTTTCGCTCACGCTTGAATGAAGGTGCTCATAACAGAGTTGGTTGAACTGTTCAGTTGCGCCCCATTGTTGATTGGCCAATGGTCCGGGCTGGTACTGGCTGGGTTCAACGTAGGTGAAAAGCATACGTGCCGCTGATCCCTCATCCGTGAGCCTGGGGCCAAGCTTCTTCTTGAATCGCTCGAAGGCTTTCGGTTGCACCTGAAGAAGCCAGGTGATGCGTGGCTCTTTGACAAAAAATTTCCGTTTGCCAGTGTCGACGGCGATTGGTGATCCTGACCAAGTTGAGTTGGCAGCGCTGAGCTGCTCCTCGAATCGAATTTCAAGAAAGTGAGCCGCTTCATCCTGAGGAACCAAGATGTTCGGCCAATTTGATGAAAGGCGATCTTCAATTCCAGCCAATGTGGTGTTTTTGGCAATGATCTTGACCAGCTTTGGCATGGGTGGGGCACTACTATCGAGTTCGCTTAGCTGTTGACGCAGGTAGGCAGTATCTTTGCCCGCTTTCGTTTGTTCCTTAAGCAGACCCAAGATGGCTTTGCGCTCGGCGGTATGGGCGTCCGTGGCGGATTGGTACTGAATCCAATCGCCATCGAATTGCTCACGCATTTCGTCTTCAAATTTTTTGATGCCGGAAGTAAGCCGATCTTGGGCAGGGGTTTTCCCGGTCCCACTTGGAGCAACTATCATCGTCATCAAGGACAGCGGCACACGCATGCTAGGGGCTAGCTCTACGTCAAAGCACCCCTGAACTGAAGCAGCCATGCTTGGCAGGAGTAATGCTGCAGCCATTTCTGTTGGAATGCCAATGTTTTTGATCAGTTCCCAGCCTGATTCTTGAGCCACGGGGGGAAAACAGTAAAAAGGGAATTCAGTTTGGCGAGGGTTCATTTTTTTGCCCCCTTGCCAAGAAACAAGAATTGTTGAATCGGGAGAGCGGTTGAAAAAGATGCAACCGATGATGCTTGTTTATTGCTCATAAAAATTGACCCTTGAAAAAGGATGATGCAGAAACGTCGATCCACAACGTGGATTCGATTTCGGAAATGCTGGCATGTGTGGATCCGGGCCCTAGATTCACTTTATGCCGGTGGGTACGCTAGTTTTACTGTGTTACTCCTTTCTTTGATGTTTCAATTTCAGTATTCTTTTTCGCCGCACAGGTGCTGTCGATTTCTCCTTTATGGTTTCTTGGTGTTCAGCGCGGTACGCAGCTCGCCGACATTCCAGCGGGTGTGGGAACCGAACTTTTTTGGTTGCGGTAATTCGTTTTTACGGAGTCGAGACCAAACTGTTGGCGGCTTGCATCCGAACAGAATGGCGACGACTTGGACGTCCACGTGTGCAGCGTTCGGCAAGTCGTCGAACTCTTTCAGGTCCTTGCTTCTCATCGATTGTTGATCCTCCTTGATCAGTGGCGTTTCACGGTGAAACGGATTCTGAAGAGATTCGGAAATCCAGTCCAAACGCGAAAGCCAACGAATATCGCGTCTTGACAAAACGCGGCTGCTGAGAATTGAGATGTGAGTCGCTGACCACGCCTAGAAAAAGGTGCGAAGGTAAGTGGAGTAAAATGGGATCGTCCGCTCGTGCTCATTCGAAAGGCATCAACCTGAGGTGAGTACTATTCGGTTGAAAGCACTCTAAAATCGAAATACAGTGATGCTTGTGATCAATGGGTAGCTAGATGGGTAGCTAGTGGCTAGAAAGCCAAGTCGACACTTTTGCAGATAATTGAATAAAAAGAAAAAACAATTTGTGTTTAGAGCAGTACGACATTGTTTTGATGTAATCCCCACCGAGGAGACAAACCATGACAACAGATCCGGAGTTCGACAGCCTTGTTCCCGCCCAAAGCTTTGACCGGCGGAGTTTCATCGTGACCACACTCGGCGCCGGCTTTGCCCTGGCTACCCAACCCGTGATGGCGCAGACGGCCATCAAGACCGACGAAACCGGCATCGTCGCCGGCGAGATCAAGGTGCCGGTCAAGGATGGCGAAATGGTCGCTTACCGTGCCGTGCCCGGCGGGCTGGAGAAGCCGCCGGTTGTCCTCGTCGTGTCCGAAATATTCGGCGCCCATGAATACATCCGCGATGTCTGTCGTCGGCTCGCCAAGCTCGGTTATTGCGCCATCGCTCCCGAATTGTTCGCGCGCCAGGGCGATCCGCGCCAGATCAGCGCCATTCCCGAAATTCTCGAAAAAATCACCTACAAGACGCCCGATGCGCAAGTGCTCGGCGACCTTGACGCCTGCGTGGCCTGGGCCGCCAGCAAGGGCGCCGATACCAGCCGGCTGGCGATCACCGGCTTCTGCTGGGGCGGCCGCATTGCCTGGCTGTACAGCGCCCACAACCCGGCGCTCAAGGCCAGCGTCGCCTGGTACGGTCGTCTGGTCGGCATGAGCAGCCCGATTACGCCGAAACATCCGACGGAACTGGTCGGCGAACTCAAGGCGCCGGTGCTTGGTTTGTACGGCGGCCTCGATACGGGCATTCCGCTGGAAACCATCGAGGCGATGGAAAAGGCGCTGCCGCAGGGAAGTCCGGCCGCCAAGGCTTCGGAGATCCACATTTACGACAATGCGCCGCACGCCTTCCATGCCGATTATCGACCCAGCTACCGCAAGGAGGATGCCGAAGACGGCTGGCTGAAAATGCTCGCCTGGTTCCGCAAAAACGGCGTCTGATCGCCGATTCGAGGCTGCAAGGGGGCGCCTTCGTGCTAACCTTCGCGCCTCGACAAGACACTGTCCCATCATGACGACTACCGAAGAAGCCACCACCGCCAAGCCGATCGACACCCGGGCCCTGCTCAAGGATCTGCAGGAACGATTCGATGTATTCCGCAATTTCAGCCCGCTGGCCATCGGCATCGACAAACAGGTCTTTGCCCTGTTGCCCGAGCTGAGCAAGAAATCCCTGCGTCTCGCCATGCGCAGCCATACGATTTCGACGCGCTACCTGAAAGAGATGGAAAAAGGCACGGTTCGTCTGAATCTGGACGGCACGCCGGCCGACGAGGTGACTGACGAGAACCGTCAGCACGCCGCCGAGCAGCTCCGCGAACGTTTCAAGAAACAGGCCGAGGCACGCAAGGCCGCCGAGGCAGAAGCCAAGGCCGAGCAGCGCCGGGTGGAAAAGCTGAACCAGCTGGCCGAGAAATTCGGCCGCAAGTAACGAGGCGCCAGACAAAGAAAAAGGCCAGTCGCGTGACTGGCCTTTTTTCTGGAATCCTTTGGTTGCGGGGGCAGGACTTGAACCTGCGACCTTCGGGTTATGAGCCCGACGAGCTGCCAACTGCTCCACCCCGCGTCCGATAATCGTTTTTGCTGCTACACCGCAATTGGCGGTGCAATCTAAACAATAAGCCGCGATTCGCGTTTTGGCTGAGTGCTTGGAATTTATGGTGGGGCGCGACAGATTCGAACTGTCGACCTACGGATTAAGAGTCCGCTGCTCTACCAACTGAGCTAGCGCCCCACGTTCCCTGTTTTTGCTGGTGGGTCGGCCGAGATTCGAACTCGGGACCAACGGATTAAAAGTCCGCTGCTCTACCGACTGAGCTACCGACCCGACCTACCGGGAGCGCGCATTATATAGACGGTGACCATGACCGTCAACGGAAAACGCCTCTGTGAAGAATTGTGAGGAGAGGTGTGATCCGGCTATGCAGTACCGATCATGCGACTAGAATAAATTGTCATTCAGGGCTGTTGAGTGAAAGGACCCAATCGCAATTTTTAAGGAGAACACCATGACAGAGCAGGATATTTCACGCTATCAGGATATTTTGGTCACAACGGCGACGGAGGTGGGGCTCAAATTGCTGGCTGCCATCGTTTTCTGGGTAGTCGGCCGCTGGCTGATCGGCATGGCGCTACGAATGGTGCGTTCGGCGCTGGAGAAGCAGAAAGTCGATCCGACCTTGTTGCGCTACATTGGCTCGATCGTCAGCGTGACCCTCAACGTGCTGCTGGTGATCGGGATTCTCGGCTACTTCGGGATCCAGACGACGACCTTCGCAGCGCTGATTGCGGCAGGCGGTGTGGCCATCGGCATGGCTTGGTCGGGCTTGTTGGCGCATTTTGCGGCGGGCGCCTTCATGGTCGTGTTGCGCCCGATGAAGGTCGGCGATTTTGTCTCGGTCGCCGGCGTGACGGGCACCGTGGCTGAGTTGGGCTTGTTTACGACGACCATCAACACGCCGGACAACGTCCAGACCATTCTCGGCAACAACAAGGTGTTCAGCGACACGATCCAGAATTTCACGGTCAATCCGTTTCGCCGCGTCGATCTGAAATGCCAGTTGTCGGGGGCGGCTGATCATCAGGCGGCCATGGTTCTCCTCCGCGAGAAGATTGCGGCGATTCCGAATGTCCTGCCCGAGCCGAAGGTGGATGTCGAAATCCTCGACTTCACGCTGGTCGGGCCAGTCCTCGCCGTGCGTCCGTATTGCCACAACGACCATTACTGGCAGGTATATTTCGATACCAACAAGGTGCTGCGCGAAGCGCTGGCTGAGGCCGGTTTCCCGGCGCCGATGCCGGCCCAGAATGTATTTGTTACGCAAGCGGCTTGAGCCGTACAAGAAAATGCCCGCGTCAGCGGGCATTTTGATTTTGGGCCTTTTTTGCGGTTGACCGTAGCAACCGACTTTACCCGAGGCGGCGGCAGATTTCGGTGGTCAGCGCCGACTGGTTCATGGCGTAGAAATGCAGTCCCGGCGCGCCGCCCTTGAGCAGGCGTTCACACAGTTCGGTTACAACATCGAGGCCGAAAGCGCGGATCGAGTCGCTGTCATCGCCATAGCTTTCGAATTTTTTACGCATCCAGCGTGGTAGTTCGGCGCCGCAGGCGTCCGAGAAGCGGGCCAGCTTGGTGAAGCCGACGATGGGCATGATGCCGGGGACGATGGGGACATCGACGCCGAGCGCCCGGGCTTCGTCGACGAAGTGGAAGTAGGCGTCGGCGTTGTAGAAGTACTGGGTGATGGCCGAATCGGCGCCGGCCTTGACCTTGCGCGCGAAGGCGTCGAGGTCGTCCTTCGGGCTGCGCGCCTGCGGGTGCCATTCCGGGTAGGCGGCGACTTCGATGCTGAACCAGTCGCCGGTTTCGGCCCGGATGAATTCAACGAGTTCGTTGGCGTAGCGGAACTCGCCGGTTTCCGCCATGCCCGAGGGCAGGTCGCCGCGCAGGGCAACGGTGCGCCTGATGCCGGCGGCCTTGTATTCGTTGAGGATTTCGCGAATGTTGTCACGCGTCGAGCCGATGCACGACAGGTGCGGTGCGGCGTCGTAGCCTTCGGCGGCGATTTCCTTGACCACGGCAAAGGTGCGCTCGCGGGTCGAACCGCCGGCGCCGAAGGTGACCGAGAAGAAGGCGGGATTCAGTTTGGCCAGTTCGGCACGAACGGCGCGCAGCTTGTCGACGCCTTCCGGCGTTTGCGGCGGGAAAAATTCGATGGAGATTTCTGTAGTCATTTTTTCAACCAGATGAAAAATTCGCGGTTGCCATCACCGCCGGTAATCGGGCTGTTCAGCCAGGTTTTCACGGTCAACCGGAAATTCTGGGCTAAATCGAAAAACTTGCGTTCGACGCCGGCATAAAGCGCCGGATCGCGGACGATGCCGCCCTTGCCGATATTGGCCGGGCCGACTTCGAACTGGGGTTTGATGAGCAGCAGCAGGTCGCCGTCGGCGGCGAGCAGGGCGGGTAGTTGCGGCAGGATTAGCGTCATCGAAATGAAGGAGACGTCGCCGACGATCAATGCGAAACCGCCTTCCGGCAGGGCTTCGCCGAGATCGGCCGGGCTCAGCGCCCGACAGTTGATGCCTTCGAGCGCCGTGACACGCGGGTCAGCGGCCAGTCGGGCGTGCAATTGTCCGTGGCCTACATCGACGCCGACGACATGGGCGGCGCCCGCCTGCAGAAGACAGTCAGTGAAGCCGCCGGTCGATTGGCCGACATCGAGACAATGCTTGCCGTCAGCCGAAATGCCGGTTTCGGTCAGCGCGCCGGCCAGCTTGAGCCCGCCACGCGAGACGAAACGGTCTTCCGGGTCGGCTTCCACGGTCAACGGCGTTTTTGGGGCTAAATCGAAAGCCGGTTTGACGATGGTGCCGCCCGACCAGCTCACCCGGCCGGCCGCAATCAGCCGCTGGGCGGCTGTGCGGGAGGCGGCAAGGCCGGCTTCGACCAGCAGTTGATCGGCCCGCGGCAATTACTTGCCCTTTGCCGACAAAAACAGGGCGCTTAGCGCCCAGGAAATCACGCTGTAGACGACCGAACCGAACAATGCCGGCCAGAAGCCGCCGACGTTGAAGCCATCGACCAGATTGCCGGCCAGCTGAAAGAGCAGGGCATTGATGACGAAAATGAACAGGCCCAGCGTCAGCAGCGTGACCGGCAGGGTCAGCAAGATCAGCAGTGGCCGCAGCACGGCGTTGATCAGCCCGAGAACGAGGGCGACGACCAGCGCCGTGCCGAAACTTGCCACCTGGACCGACGGCACGACGTACGGCAGCGCCAGCAGGGCGAGCGCGTTGATGATCCAGATGGCAAGCAGGCGCATGGCTTCTTAGTAGCGGTAGTGGTCAGCCTTGTACGGGCCTTCCTTCGGCACGCTGATGTAGGCAGCCTGCTCGTCGGTCAGCTCGGACAGCTGGGCATTCAGCGTCTTCAACTGCAGGCGGGCAACTTTTTCATCGAGGTGCTTGGGCAGGGTGTAGACGCCGACCGGGTACTTGTTGGAACCTTTGACCGCTTCGGTCCACAGCTCGATCTGGGCGATCGTCTGGTTGGCGAAGGACGAGGACATGACGTAGGACGGATGGCCCGTGCCGCAGCCGAGGTTCACCAGGCGGCCCTTGGCGAGCAGGATGATGCGCTTGCCGTCCGGGAAGATGACGTGATCGACTTGCGGCTTGATCTCTTCCCACTGGTATTTCTCGATCGACGCGACATCGATTTCGTTGTCGAAGTGGCCGATGTTGCAGACGATGGCGTTGTTCTTCATCGCGGCCATGTGGTCATGGGTGATGACGTGGAAGTTGCCGGTCGTCGTGACGAAAATGTCGGCCTTGTCGGCGGCGTATTCCATGGTGACGACGCGGTAGCCTTCCATGGCGGCCTGCAGGGCGCAGATCGGGTCGATTTCGGTAACCCAGACTTGCGCCGAGAGGGCGCGCATGGCCTGGGCGGAACCCTTGCCCACGTCGCCGTAACCGGCGATGACGGCGATCTTGCCGGCGATCATGACGTCGGTGGCGCGCTTGATGCCGTCGACCAGCGATTCACGGCAGCCGTAGAGGTTGTCGAACTTGGACTTGGTCACCGAGTCATTGACGTTGATGCCCGGGAACTTGAGTTCGCCGCGCTGATGCATCTGGTACAGGCGATGGACGCCGGTCGTGGTTTCCTCGGTAACGCCCTTGACGGCAGCCAGGCGCACCGAATACCAGGTCGGATCGACAGCCAGCTTCGCCTTGATGGCGGCGAAGAGGATGGTTTCTTCTTCGGAGCCCGGCTTGGCCAGCAGGGAAATGTCCTTCTCGGCACGGGCGCCGAGGTGCAACAGCAGCGTCGCGTCGCCGCCGTCGTCAAGGATCATGTTCGAGTAACCACCGTCGGTCCATTCGAAAATGCGGTGGGTGTAATCCCAGTAGTCCACCAGGGTTTCGCCCTTGACGGCGAAAACGGGGATGCCGTCGGCGGCGATGGCAGCGGCGGCGTGATCCTGGGTCGAGAAGATGTTGCAGGAGGCCCAGCGGACTTCGGCGCCGAGCGCGGTCAGTGTTTCGATCAGCACCGCGGTCTGGATGGTCATGTGCAGCGAACCGGTGATACGCGCGCCCTTGAGCGGCTGGGTCTTCGCGAATTCCTCGCGAATGGCCATCAGGCCCGGCATTTCGGTTTCGGCGATGTTGATTTCCTTGCGACCCCAGTCGGCAAGGTTGATGTCAGCGATGACGTAGTCTTGAGTGTTGGTAAATGAGTCAGCCACAGTAAGCTCCTAATAAACTGTGACGGGGAGGAGGCGGTGTCTCACCGAACCCCCTGCGCCCGGCAGGGTTGAACAGTGAGCGCGGTTTCAAACCGAGCCTGGGGGTGATCTCCTGCAGCGCTCCTCGGTAGGGGACGGATTATAAAGCCGTTTTCAGGTTTTGTCGCCGGCCCAGTAGCGATCGATGTCCTTGATGCCCCACTTCGCTGCATCTTCGCGGCCGGCGATTTTCTCCGGGCTGCGGGCGATGTCGATCAGCTCAGGCTTGATGTAGGCCTGCGACTTGATTGAGAAAAAGACCCGGACCTTGGGTTTGAGCAGCGACTGTTCGCCTTGCTCGACGACGACGCCCAATTTCCCCGATTCCAGTCTGACCAGCGAGCCAACCGGGTAGATCCCCAGGCTTTTGACAAAAGCCTGAAAAACGGTCGGGTCAAAATGCCCCTTCCATTCAGCCATCCGCTTGATCGATTCGGCTGGATCCCAACCGGCCTTGTAGGGGCGATTCGAGGTAATTGCATCGTACACGTCGCAAACGGCACCCATCTTGGCAAACAGGCTCATCGTTTCGCCGTTGAGACCCTTCGGGTAGCCGCTGCCGTCGATCTTTTCGTGATGGTGCAGGCAGACATCCTTGACGATATCGGTAATGCCTTTGCCTGCCAGCAACAACTTGTGGCCTTCTTCCGGATGCGTCTTGACGAGGGCGAACTCTTCCTCGGTCAGCTTGCCTGGCTTGTTCAAGATTTCCAGCGGAATCATCGCCTTGCCCAAGTCGTGCAACAGCCCCGCCATGCCGGCATCGCGGGTTTGCTGCTCGTCCAGTCCCAGTTTCCGGGACAGCGCGATCATCAGGGCGCAGACAGCCACCGAATGCATGTAGGTGTAATCGTCGGCAATTTTCAGGCGGGCCAGGCTGATCAGCGCACCCGGATTGCGCATCACGGAATTGGAAATTTCCTCGACCAGCGGCGCGGCGGCTTCGGCCTCGATGGCTTTGCCCATGCGCGCTTCCTGGAACATCGAAACAACCGCTTCCTTGCCCTTGGCGCAGATTTTGGCGGCGCGTTTGACCTCGTCGTTGAACGATGCCTTTTCCTGAACGACGGGCGGAGGCTCGGGAATCTCTTCAACCGCCACGACCTGATCCGTGCCGGCGACGTCGATATCCAGCCCTTTGGAAACGTCGATCCAGACTTCGGTGATCGTGCTTTCACGAATCAGCGTGAGGTCATTCGGGTCGCTGAGGACGAATTTCGTTCGCCAGAACGGGTGTTCCAGCCAGGCGCCGCAGAAGGCCTGCAGATGCATGCCCAGCGTTAGCTGTTCAATGGGAATTTTTTTCAGCATATTTGGCGATTTTAACGAAAAAGGGAGCCGTTTAGGCTCCCTTCTCGCAAAACTTCCCAATGCTCCTGTTTTACAGGCCGGCGTCCGATTTGAGCAAATTGGCGCGGTCGGTCGCTTCCCAAGTGAACTCCGGCTCATCGCGACCGAAGTGGCCATAGGCAGCAGTCTTCTGGTAAATCGGACGGAGCAGGTCGAGCATATTGACGATGCCCTTCGGGCGCAGATCGAAGTGCTTTTTGATCAACGCGGTGAGCGTTTCATTGCTGACCTTGCCGGTGCCGAAAGTGTCGACCATGACCGAAGTCGGCTCGGCAACGCCAATGGCGTAGGAAACCTGGACCAGGCAGCGTGAGGCAAGGCCGGCGGCAACGATGTTCTTGGCGACGTAGCGGCCGGCGTAGGCAGCAGAACGGTCAACCTTGGACGGATCCTTGCCGGAGAAGGCGCCTCCACCGTGCGGAGCAGCACCGCCGTAGGTGTCAACAATGATCTTGCGGCCGGTCAGACCACAGTCACCTTGCGGGCCGCCGACAACGAAACGGCCGGTCGGGTTAACCAGGAACTTGATGTTGCCCTTGATCAGTTCCTTCGGCAGCACTGGCTTGATGATCTGTTCGATGGTCGCTTCGCGCAGATCTTCGAGGCTGATATCCGGTGAATGCTGGGTGGACAGGACGATGGTATCGATCGAATCCGGTTTGCCATCGACGTACTTGATGGTGACCTGCGACTTGGCATCCGGGCGCGCCCAAGGCAGGCGGCCGTCCTTGCGCAGCATGGCCTGACGCTCGACGAGGCGGTGCGACAGGTAGATCGGCAGCGGCATCAGCGAGGGGGTTTCGTCGCAGGCGTAGCCGAACATCAGGCCCTGGTCGCCGGCACCCTGATTGAGGTTGTCGTCGTAGGCCTTGTCCACGCCCTGGGCGATGTCCGGGCTCTGCTTGTCGTAGGCGACGAGCACGGCACAACCCTTGTAGTCGATGCCGTATTCGGTGTTGTCATAGCCGATGCGCTTGATCGTCTCGCGGGCGACCTGAATGTAATCGACGTTGGCGTTGGTGGTGATTTCACCAGCCAAGACGACCAGGCCGGTGTTGCACAGGGTTTCGGCGGCAACGCGGGAATGCTTGTCCTGTGCCAGGATGGCGTCGAGGATGGCGTCGGAAATCTGGTCGGCAACCTTGTCCGGGTGGCCTTCGCCGACGGATTCGGAAGTGAAGAAATATTCGCTCATGAGATGCTCCAGTGGTCCTTTTATCCGGCGCTACCTGCTTCGGACCACGAGCGGTGACGCTTTAGCAGTATTTATTAGTCGCCCCGCAAGTTGTCTGTTTAACTCGGCGAACGGATAATATTAAACTTTTCTGAGGGGGATTCAACCCCCGGGGCTTCATGGTTTTTATCTTTCGCATCCTCTCCCGCCTGCCCCTGAGCGTCCTGCACCTGCTGGGAGGCTGGCTCGGACGCCTGACTTACTGGTTGTCGCCGACCTATCGTCGTCATCTCCGCGAAAACATTGCGCAGGCAGGTCTCCCGCCGTCATTGCGTGGCAAGGTGGCGGCCGAAACGGGCAAGCAGATGCTGGAACTGGCCCGCATCTGGATGCGCCCGCTCGAGGAAGCGATTCCGCTGGTGGCCGAAGTGGTTGGCTGGGAGCATGTCGAGGCGGCGCAACAGGCCGGCAAGGGCATCGTCTTTCTGACCCCGCACCTCGGCTGTTTCGAGATCACCGCGCAGTATCTTTCGTCGTTCGGTGACATTACGGTGCTTTACCGCGCACCAAAATCAGCGGTAGCCCAGGAACTGATCCTGACCGGCCGCAAACGGGCCCATTTGCATCTGGCGCCAGCCGATCTCTCTGGCGTGCGCGCCTTGATCAAGGCGTTGAAGAGGGGCGAAATGGTCGGCATGCTACCCGATCAGGCGCCGAAGACCGGTGAGGGTGCCTGGCTCAAATTTTTTGGTCGATACGCCTACACGATGACGCTGGCAGCTCGGCTCACCGAAACCGGAGCAGCGTCGCTACTGACCTGGGGCGAGCGCCTGCCCGGCGGGCGCGGTTACCGCGTGCATTTTCAGCCAACTACGAATCCGCTGGCGGGTTCCACGGTCGACCGGGCGCAGCAGATCAATTTCGAAATTGAGACGCTGATCCGCCAGTGTCCAAGCCAATATCTGTGGGGCTACAACCGGTACAAACGACCGGCCGGTGCCG
This sequence comes from Azonexus sp. GW821-FHT04F04, assembly GCF_059420025.1. Lineage (NCBI taxonomy): Bacteria > Pseudomonadati > Pseudomonadota > Betaproteobacteria > Rhodocyclales > Azonexaceae > Azonexus > Azonexus sp. GW821-FHT04F04. The sequence continues at coordinate 193,977 of NZ_JBWKSX010000008.1, forward strand.
ACGCGCCACCGGCGGAGTGAATTCCTTGAAGATATTTCTTACTCATGTTCTGGTCGGTTTTCTCTGGTTGCTGCACTGGTTGCCGCTTTCCGTGCTGCGTTGGCTGGGGCGCGGGCTGGGGCGTCTGCTCTACGCGTTGGGTCGTAGCCGGCGCAAAGTCGCACTGACCAACCTGCGCCTGTGCTTTCCCGAGAAAAGCGAAGCTGAGCGGGAAGCGCTGGCGCGCGCCCATTTTGTCGCCTTCGCCCAGGCCGTGCTCGACCGCACGTTAGGATGGTGGGCGTCGCGGGAGCGGCTGGAGCGCATCATTCGCATTCACGGGGTCGAGCATCTGACTGATCCCGAGGGCAGGCCGGTGGTCATGCTTTCGCCGCATTTCGTCGGGCTGGATGCGGGCGGGACGGTGATCTCGATGCACGTGACCGGATGCAGTGTCTTCTCGAACCAGAAGAATCCGGTCCTCAACAAGTTGCTTTATGATGGCCGGATGCGTTTCAACGAGGCGATACTCCTCTCGCGTCAGGATGGCATGCGCAAGATCGTCAGGGCGATGAAGGATGGACACCCGTTTTATTACCTGCCGGACATGGATTTTGGGCCCAAGGAGTCGATTTTCGTGCCTTTCTTCGGTGTTCAGGCGGCGACCATTCCCGCGTTGTCGCGGCTGGTTCGCCTGACCAATGCGCGCGTCGTGCCGGTCATCTGCCGGCAGGTGCCGGATGGCTACGAAATTGAGGTGATGCCGCCGTGGGAGAATTTTCCTGGCGAGAGCGTCGAGGCCGATACCGAATTCATGAACAAATTTATTGAAAGCCAGGTGCTGCGCATGCCGGAGCAGTATTTCTGGTTGCACAAGCGCTTCAAAACCCGGCCACCCGGAGAGCAGAGGTTTTACAAATGAACAGCCTGAACGTTGAAATCCGTCCCGTGACGCCGCCCGATGTGCCGGCGATCTCGGCCCTGGCCCGCGAAATCTGGCAGGCCACCTACCCCGGAATCATCACCCAGGAACAGATCGATTTCATGCTCGAGCAACGCTACGGCCATGAGCGTCTGTACGATGATCTCGAGGACTTGCACAAATGGCTCGACCAGGCTTTTCTCGGTGATCGCCGCGTCGGCTTCGCCTTCAGCGAAATTTACAAGGGTGAGTTCAAGCTCGACAAGCTCTATATCCACCCCGACGTGCAGCGTCAGGGCGTTGGCGGGCAGTTGATCGCCCATGTTGCCGCGCGGGCAAAAAAAGAGGGCTATCCCTGTGTGATTCTGGCGGTCAACAAGCGCAACGACAAGGCGATCAATTCGTACATGAAATACGGTTTCGTCGTGCGTGAGGCGATTGTCGACGACATCGGCCACGGCTATGTCATGGACGATTTTGTGATGGAGAAGAAACTTTAAGGTTTTGAGGCAACTCTCTGTCTCTGCTATGCTTTTTAAAATCATTCGGTGAGGCAGTACGTGAAACTCAAATTCTCAAAAATGCATGGTCTGGGCAACGATTTCGTTGTCCTTGACGGCATTCGTCAGTCGCTGGCGCTGACGCCGGAGCAGCTGTGCTATCTGGCCGACCGCCATTTCGGTGTGGGCTGCGACCAGATTTTGCTGGTTGAAAAGGCGACCCAACCGGGCGTCGATTTCCGCTACCGCATCTTCAATGCCGACGGCGGTGAGGTTGAGCAGTGCGGCAACGGCGCGCGCTGCTTCGTGCGTTTTGTGCACGATCAAGGCCTGACCGACAAGCGCGAGATTCGGGTTGAAACGATGAAAGGCCTGATTACGCCGCGCCTCGAAGGCGATGGCAATGTCACGGTCGACATGGGTGTGCCGCGCTTTTTGCCAGCTGAAATTCCGTTCCTCGCTGACGATGACGTGATTGTGCACATGCTCGACGTGGCCGACGAAACACTCGAAACCAGCGTGGTCTCGATGGGTAATCCGCATGCCGTGCAGGTCGTCGATAGCGTCGATTCAGCGCCGGTCGGCGAGCACGGGCCATTGATCGAAAAACACCCCCGCTTCCCGCAGCGGGTCAACGCGGGATTCATGCAGATTGTCGACCGCCACGCCATCAAACTGCGCGTTTATGAGCGCGGCGCTGGCGAAACGATGGCTTGCGGCACCGGCGCTTGTGCGGCGGTGGTCGCCGGCATTCGCCGCGGCCTGCTCGATTCGCCGGTCCGCGTCACGACGCGCGGCGGCGATCTGAACATTGCCTGGGGCGGCGGCGAGCGGCCGGTCTTGATGACCGGTCCGGCCGTAACGGTATTCACTGGAGAAATTGAATTATGAGCGCCATGTTCCCCGACGAAATCGCGGACTACCTGAAAAACAATCCGGGCTTTTTCGAGCAGTACGCCGACCTGATGGCCCAGATTTTCGTCCCGCATCCGCATGGCGGCCGCACCGTCTCGCTGGCCGAGCGCCAGATGCTGACCCTGCGCGACAAGAACCGGGCGACCGAGAGCAAGCTCGCCGAGTTGATTGCGTTCGGCGAGGAGAATGACCAGATCAGCGAGAAGGTGCATCGCCTGTCCGTGGCGCTGATTGCCGCCGAGACCTTCCAGGCTGTGATCCATCTGCTCAACTTCCATCTTCGCGATGACTTCGCTGTGCCGCATGTAGCCCTGCGCCTGTGGGACAAGCCGGAAGGGATCGAGGATTTGCCGGAATTTGCCGCCGTCAGCGAGGAGTTGCAGGTTTTTGCCGAAACGCTGGCTCGGCCGTATTGCGGGTCGACCGCCGGTTTCGGCACGACCTCGTGGTTTGGCGAGGCGGCTTCCCACATTCGTTCGCAGGCGTTGATCGCCCTGCGCAACGGTGGTGGCACCATCGGCATGATCGCGCTGGGCAGCGAGGAAGCGCAACGCTTCTACGCCGATATGGGAACGCTCTACCTCGAACGCCTCGGCGAAATGGTTTCCGCTGCGCTGGCCAGAGTGACCAAGAGCGTGCTGTGACACCGGCTGCTGCGGTCGACGCCTGGCTGGCCGAACTTTCGGATCAGCGCCGGTTGTCGCCGCACACCATTTCAAACTATCGACGCGATCTGAGAAAGCTGCTGGCGGCGACGGAAGAAACCCCGCTGGCCAGCCTGCTTGTTCATCACATCCGCCGCTTTGTCGCCCAGCTCCATGGCCAGGGGCTGGGTGGCCGTTCGCTGGCGCGGACGTTGTCGGCCTGGCGTGGATTTTTTGGCTGGCTCGGTGAGCGTGGCCTGATTAAAGCCAATCCCTGCGACGGCATTCGGCCGCCGAAATCGCCGCGAATGTTGCCGAAGGCGCTGTCCGTCGACGAAACCGCCCGCCTGCTGGCGCCGTTCGAGGACGACGATCCGGTGCAGGGTGCCCGTGATCTGGCCATGTTCGAGCTCTTCTACTCCTCCGGCCTGCGTTTGGCCGAGCTGGTTTCGCTCGATTGCGAGGTGCTCGACAGCGTGGCCCACGAAGGTGAGATCCGCGTCCTCGGCAAGCGCAGCAAGTTGCGTCTGGTGCCGGTCGGTAGCAAGGCGCGCGAGGCGCTGGCCGCGTGGGCCGTGTTGCGCGAGCAATTGGCCAAGCCGGGAGAAAAGGCGCTGTTCGTCGGCCAGCGCGGCGGGCGTATCAGTCCGCGTCTGGTCGAGTCGCGGCTGGCTAGACGGGCCGTGCTGCTGGGCTTGCCGGCCCACGTCCATCCGCACATGCTGCGCCACTCCTTCGCCTCGCACGTCCTGCAGTCGTCGGGCGACCTGCGCGCCGTGCAGGAAATGCTCGGCCACGCCAGCATCGCTTCGACGCAGGTCTATACCCATCTTGACTTCCAACATCTGGCCAAGGTCTATGATTCGGCCCACCCGCGGGCCAAAGCGAAATAGTGATTGTTTCCCACGGTCAACCGGAAAAATCGGCGAAAAATCAAGGCTTCGTTGACGATTCATCCACAGGGCGCTATCCTCTGCGGTTTCGCAAATTCGCTGGATTCAAGGAGTTTTCATGGCCGCTACCATCAATCGTGTTCGTCGCTCCTCGCTGGAGCGCCGCTGTATTTCGAAGTCCACCAAGCGCCTGTTCAAAGGCATGAGCAAGACCATGTTCAAGGTCATGTACGGCGCCGAGTGCCATCAGCGCAACCGTAAGGCTCTGGGCGCTTAAGTTTTCACCAGAATTCCGAGCCCCGGTTGCCGCAAGGTGACCGGGGCTTCTTCATTTTTGTCTTCGGGAAAAACATGGCTCAGCTGATTCTGCTTCCGGGCAAGGAACGTTCGGCGTTCAAGCATCACCCCTGGTTGTTCGCCGGTTCGGTCGGTCGCCTTGAGGGCCGGGCGCGGCCTGGCGATACGGTTGAAGTGTTGGCCGACAATCTGCGCCCGCTTGGCCGTGCGGCCTACAGCCCGAAGTCGCAGATTCGCGCGCGCTTCTGGACCTTCGATGCCGAAGAGTCCATCGACGACGCTTTCTTCAAGCGGCGCATCGCGGCAGCCGTGGCGCTCCGCCAATCGCTGCCGGAACTGCGCGGCCAGCAGGGCCTGCGCCTGATCCATGCCGAATCCGACGGTCTGCCCGGTGTCATCGCCGACCAGTATGGCGACACGGTTGTTGTCCAGCTGACTTCGGCCGGTGCCGACAAATGGCGCAACGCCATCGTCGCCGGGCTGGTCAAGGCGACCGGTTGTGCCCGCGTTTATGAACGTTCTGATTCCGATGTCCGCGGTCTCGAAGGTCTCGGCCCGACGACCGGTTGGCTGCATGGCGAGGCGCCGACGACGCCGTTGTCCATTGACGAAAACGGGGTTCGTCTGGCGATTGATATCGCTGGTGGCCACAAGACCGGTTTCTATCTCGATCAGCGCGAGAATCGCGCCTTGCTCGGCCAGTTGTCGGCTGGCAAGGACGTGCTGAATTGCTTCTGCTACACCGGCGGCTTTTCGCTGCAGGCGTTGGCGGGTGGCGCCAAGAGCGTGCTGTCCATCGATTCCTCCGGCCCGGCGCTGGCCCAGGCTCAGGCCAATCTGGCGCTCAACCCGAAGTTGCCGGCCGACCGCGCGCAGTGGCAGGAGGCCGACGTTTTTCAGGCGCTCCGCGATTTCCGCAAGGCCGGCCAGTTGTTCGACCTGATCGTCCTCGATCCGCCCAAGTTCGCGCCGTCCGCCGCTCATGCCGAGCGGGCGGCCAAGGCCTACAAGGACATCAACATTCTTGGCTGCCGGCTGCTCAAGCCGGGCGGTCTGTTGATGACTTATTCGTGTTCCGGTGGCGTCGGGCTGGAAATGTTCCAGAAAATCATCGCCGACTCGGCGCTCGATGCCGGACGCAGTGCCCGCATCGTTCGTCGCCTGGCCGGTGCGGCTGATCATCCGGTGGCGTTGAACTTTCCCGAAGGCGAGTATCTCAAAGGCCTGCTGGTGCAGGTAGACTGAGCGCCGCTCCGCCATTTGAACGTAACGCTGCCCTGATAGACTGAATAGATGCTTCCGTTGCGCCGTCTCCTTCTCGTTGTCGTGCTCTTCTTCGCCCAACTGGCGACGGGGGCGCACGCCGTCGAGCATGCGGCGAGCAACGATGACGGCTTGCCGACGCATGTCTGCCAGCTTTGTCTGGCCGCACATGACCTCGGTGCGGCCTTGCCATCGCTGGCGGCCTTGCCGCCGGTGCTGGCCGTTCAGCTTGTTCCGGAATCGTTCTCGGCCCATGGCCGCAACGCTTTCCCGGCGCCCATCGCGACCCAGCAAGGGCCGCCGCTTTTCTGAAATTGCCCGTTATTTCCGGTTGACCGTGGGATTCCCGCAGTCGGCCGCTTGTTACGCAATTTCAGGAAAATCCCATGCAAAAATCCTTTGCCATGGCGGCCTTGCTGGCCGCCTCGTGCGGCGCGCAAGCCGCATCCGATGCTGATCTGGCAGCCATTCGCGCCCAGATCGACGACATGAAAAAAACCTACGAGCAACGCATTGCGGCGCTCGAACAGAAGCTGGTTCAGGCTGAATCCCAGGCCAGCTCGCAGGTCAAATCCGAGAAATCGACGCCGGCGCCTGCTCCGGTGGAAAATCGCCAGACAACAGCTTCAGCCAACGCCTTCAATCCCGAGGTTTCGCTGATCCTCCAGGGCCAGTACCGCAACGCCAAGAACGTTCCGGGGCGGGGCATTACCGGTTTTGTCCCGGGCGGCGAAGGTCTCAACACGCGCGGCTTCTCGGTCGATGAAACGGAGTTGGTGCTGGCCGCCAATATCGATCCCTACTGGCGCGGCCAGGCCATCGTGGCGATGGCCGACGGCCAGGCCAATATCGAGGAGGCCTGGTTCCAGTCGCTGGCCATCGGTCACGGGGTTGGTCTGAAAATCGGGCGTTACCGCTCAAGCATCGGTTACCTCAACGAGCAACATCCGCACATGTGGGATTTTGCCGATGCGCCGCTGATGTATCAGGCGATGTTCGGCGAGGATGCCAGCTATGTGCAGGATGGCGTACAACTGAAATGGCTGGCGCCGACTTCGCTATTTGTCGAACTGGGTTCTGAAATTGGTCGCGGCGCCAATTTCCCGGGTACTGATCGCAACAACAATGGAACCGGCGGCGGCGCGCTGTACGTGCACATCGGCGACGATGTCGGTGTCTCCAATAGCTGGCGGGCCGGGGCTTCGTGGTTGAAGACGCGGGCCAGCGAGCGGACTGCCGATTTTGTCGAGCAACTGAGCGGGAACATGGCGCAAGGCGCTTTCAACGGTGATTCGACGACCTGGCTGGCCGATTTCATCTGGAAATGGGCGCCGAACGGCAACTCGGCGCATCAGAACTTCAAGTTCCAGAGCGAGTATTTCGTGCGCGAGGAGAAGGGCCGTTTGACCTGTTCGTCAGCCTTTGATTGCGCGACGCCCGTCGACAGCAGCTACAAGACCAACCAATCCGGCTGGTATGCCCAGGGCGTCTACCAGTTCACCCCGCAATGGCGGGCCGGCCTGCGTTACGAGCAACTCGACAGCGGTACCCGCGATTTCGGTGCCAACGCGGCCAATCTGGTCGTCGACAGCTACCGCCCGAAGAAGGCGTCGGCGATGGTCGATTACAGCTGGAGCGAGTTCTCGCGGGTCCGTCTGCAAATTGCGCAGGACAAGTCGATGTTCGGCGTCACCGACAACCAGCTGACCCTGCAGTACGTCATGAGCCTGGGCGCCCACGGCGCCCACAAGTTCTAGGAGCCGACCATGAAACATTTCATTTTTGCCTGTTTTTTCGGGTTGACCGTGGGAACCGCCCAGGCCGACCTCAAAGTCTTCGCCACCGTCCCGGAGTGGGGCGCGTTGGCGCAAGAAATCGGTGGCAGCAAGGTCAAGGTCTATACCGCCACCACCGCCTTCCAGGACCCGCACCGCATCGAGGCCAAGCCGTCGCTGCTGGCGCAGGCTCGGCAGGCCAATCTGGTCGTCGCCGCCGGGGCCGATCTGGAAATCGGCTGGCTGCCGCTGGTCCTCCGTGATTCCGGAAATTCAGGCATCCAGACCGGTCAGCCAGGCTATTTCGAGGCGGCCAACTTCGTCAATCGTCTTGAAGTCCCGGTGACGCTCGATCGCGCCCACGGCGACGTCCATGCCGCCGGCAATCCGCACACCCACCTCGATCCGCGCAATGTGCTGAAAGTCGGCGAGGCGCTGACGGCGCGCATGGCCGAACTCGATGCGCCGAATGCCGCCGCCTATCGGTCGGGCTACCAGGCCTTTGCCGGCAAATGGCAGACGGCGATGGCACGTTGGCAGAACGAGGCCGCTCCGCTCAAGGGCGTCCCGGTCCTTGTTCATCACGCCTCCTTCGTCTATTTGCTTAACTGGTTGGGCATGAAGGAAGTCGGCGTGCTTGAACCGAAGCCCGGCATCGAGCCGACCAGCGGTCATCTGACCAGCCTGCTGGCCCGCCAGCAGAGCACGCCGGCCAAAATGGTCCTGCGCGCCGCTTACCAGCAGGAAGGGCCAAGTCAGTGGATGGCAGGAAAGACCGGCATGCCGGCCGTTCTGCTGCCCTACACGGTGGGTGGAACGCCGGAGGCCAAGGACTTGTTCGGGCTGTTCGACGATACCGTGCAACGGCTGTTGAAAGGAGCGCGGTGAGCAGTCTTCTCCGCACTGAGCAGTTGGTCGTCGGCTGGCAGCAGCCGGCGACACAGCCGCTCGATTTGACTATCGCGGCTGGCGAAATCGTTGGCCTGACCGGCCCTAACGGCGTCGGCAAGAGCACGCTGCTGGCTGCCATGTCCGGCCGGGCCAGGGTGTTTTCCGGGCGCATCGAGCAGCGCCCCGGTCTTCGTCTGGCCTTGCTGCGGCAGGATGTGCCACCGGTTGTCGGCATGCCCCTGTCCGGCCGCGAACTTCTCGCCCTGACCGGTGCTTCGCCCGAAGGCCTGCCCGCCTGGCTGGCCGATCGTCTCGACATCCGGCTCGACAAACTGTCCGGTGGCCAGCGTCATTACCTGACGCTGTGGGCCATTCTGCAAGCGCCGGCCGATCTGGTGCTGCTCGACGAGCCGACCAACAACCTCGATGTCGCCGGCGTCGCCCACCTGACCGAACACCTGCGCGACCGGGCCGCGGCCGGGGCCGGCATTCTCGTCGTCAGCCACGACACCGCCTTCGTCGACGCCGTTTGCGATCGGGTGATTGGCCTGAGGGGCAACGATGTCGGCTGAACTTTTCCTGATTCCTTTCCTGACCGGCTTGGCCTGCGCCATCGTGTTGCCGGTGCTCGGTTGCTATCTGCGCGTGCGCGACGAATGGCTGGCTGCGCTGGCCTATTCGCATGTTGCTGCGGCCGGGGCCTTGCTGGCCCTGCTTGCCGGCGCGCCGCCGGTCCTCGGTGGATTGTCCATGGCGGCCTTGGCTGGTGCTGGCCGGCGCCTGTTTGCCCTGCGACTGTCCGGCGGGGCAAGTGATGCCCTGTTGCTGGTCGGCGGCTGGGCCATCGCCGTGTTGCTGGCCGCCAACGCGCCGATGGCCGAACGCCTCGGCCATGCGCTGTTCGACGGACAACTCTATTTTGCCGGCAGCCAGGAACTTTGGCCGGTCGCCATCGGCGGCGTTGTCGCCTTGCTCGCCCTGCGCGCCTTGTCGTCCCGTCTTCTGCTGGCCCGTGTTTATCCCGATCTCTTTCGCTTGCGCGGCCTGCCGGCCTGGCCGATCCAGGTTGGCTTCGATCTGATGGCGGCGCTCAGCCTGGCTCTGGCGACCATGAGCCTAGGCGTCATGGGCGCTTTCGCCTTGGTCTTCATCCCGCCCTGGCTGGCCTTCCGGCGTGCTGCTGATTGGCGCGCCGGCCTGGGCTGGGCCCTGGCCATCGGCGTTCTGGCCTATGTCGTTGCCTTCGCCCTGGCCCTCGGGCTGGATCAGCCCTTCGGCCCGGTCCTGGCGCTTCTGCTCGTACTCGCCGGCTTGCTCGTTGCATGAAGTGCGAGGGCATGCTAAAACTACTTCCCCGCGTGCGGAGTAGTTATGGTTTTTTCCTTTTTCAAGAAGCAGGACAAGAAGATGCCCGAACGGCCGGCCGCCCGTCCGCGCGCACCGGAGCCGCTGCCGGAGGCCATGACGCCAGTAGCGCCGGCCGAGGATCAAGCCAAGTCGCTGCCCGAGCCGCTGCCGGATCTGGAGTTCACTCCCGGCAAGCCAACCAAGCCCCAACCCGCACCCGCTGCCCGCAAGCCTGAAGGCAAACCCGCCGCGGCACCCCTGCAACCACTGGCCGCCGATTCCGATTTCAGCATTGACGATTTCGACAGCGACGATTTCACCGAATCGAGCGTCATGGGGATCGACGTCAATCATGACGACGACCCGCTGCAAGCCTGCGTCGAGCAGGTTGTCGTGCTCTATGCCAACGGCCAGGATGGCGCCGCGCGCTCGCTGCTCGAGACTTTTGTCCGCTCCTACCACGGCCGGGAAGGCCGGCGGTTCTGGCTTCTGCTGTTCGATCTATTGCAGGCGACCGGCGAGCGGGCTGCTTTTGAAAAGCTCGGCGCCGATTATGCCGAGGCCTGCGAAATGTCGCCGCCCACCTGGTCGCAGCAATCGCCGGCAGCCAACCAGGCAAATGGTGCGGTCGGCCCGCACAAGATTTTCCTGCAAGGCGTATTGACTGCCGAAGGCGCCTTGCCGGTGACCCAGTTGGCCAAACTGGTCGAGCAAAAGGCGCAGGTCACGGTTGATTGCACCAAGCTGATCGGTTGTGATGACGAGGTAGCCGGGCAATTGGCCGATCTGCTGAGCCGGGCTAGAAAGACCCGGCTGGCGGTAACGCTGATTGGTACTGACGTCTTTATCGACCGCTTGAATAGCCGGATGGTTGCAGGCGATATCGCGCACGAGCCGTCCTGGCGCCTGTTGCTGGAGTTGCTGCAACGGCACGGTACGCAGGATGCATTCGAAGAGCGAGCCGTCGACTATGCGGTGACCTTCGAGCTGTCGCCCCCGTCGTGGGAGCCGCGCGCGGCTGTCGCAGCCCCCGCTGCTGTGTCGGCTGCCACCGCTCGCCCGGCCGATGACGCGTATTATTTGTCCGGTGAGCTCAAGGGCTGCCGCTTCGACGAATTGGTGGCCGTCATCGAGGGGGCCGAACAGCCGATTCTCGATTTTTCCGGCGTGCGCCGGCTTGATTTCGTTTCGGCCGGGCAACTGGTCAACCGTCTCGCGCCGTACAAGGCCGCGGGACGCGATATCGTCATCCGCAGCCCGAATCATCTGGTCGCCGAGCTGATGGCCGTGGTCGGCCTCAACAAGCAGGCGCGCATTCTCGTTCCCAAGTCTTAAGGGTCAAATCATGGAGCAATATCACGGCACGACGATCCTGTCGGTGCGCCGGGGCAATTCCGTCGCCATGGCCGGTGACGGTCAGGTGACGCTCGGCAACATCGTCATCAAGGCCACCGCAAAAAAGGTCCGCCGGCTGTACAACGGCCGCATCCTGGCCGGCTTTGCCGGCGGCACGGCCGACGCCTTCACGCTGTTCGAGCGCTTCGAGGCCAAGCTGGAAAAGCATCAGGGCAATCTGCTGCGTTCGGCCGTCGAACTTGCCAAGGACTGGCGTTCCGACCGCGCCTTGCGCCGACTGGAAGCCATGCTTTCCGTCGCCGACCGTGAGGTCTCGCTGATCATCACCGGCAACGGTGACGTGCTCGAGCCGGAGCAGGGCATCGTTGCCATTGGTTCCGGCGGCTCGTATGCGCAGAGCGCGGCGCGGGCGCTGCTGGAAAATACCGAGTTGGCGCCGCGGGAAATTGTCACCAAGTCGCTGGAGATCGCCGGCGACATTTGCATCTACACCAACCGAAATTTCACGATCGAGGTACTGGAATGACGGCCATGACCCCGCAGGAAATCGTTTCCGAGCTCGACAAGCACATTGTCGGTCAGAAAAACGCCAAGAAGGCTGTGGCCATCGCCCTACGTAACCGCTGGCGCCGGTCGCAGGTGGCCGAGCCGCTGCGTCAGGAGATTACGCCAAAGAACATCCTGATGATCGGGCCGACCGGTGTCGGCAAGACCGAAATCGCGCGGCGTCTGGCCCGTCTGGCCAACGCACCCTTCATCAAGATCGAAGCGACCAAGTTCACCGAGGTCGGCTACGTCGGTCGCGATGTCGAAACGATCATCCGTGATCTGGTCGAAATGGCCATCAAGTCGCACCGCGAGCGGGCCATGAAGGCCAACCGCGCGCGGGCCGAAGATGCGGCCGAGGAACGCATTCTCGACGTGCTGTTGCCGACGGCGCGTGGCCCCAACTTTTTTGCCGAAAATTCCGAGTCGACCGCAAGCGATAACACGACGCGTCAGAAATTTCGCAAGAAGCTGCGCGAAGGCGAGCTCGACGACAAGGAAATCGATATCGAGGTTGCCGCACCGGGCATGCAAGCTGAAATTTTCGCGCCGCCCGGCATGGAGGAACTGACCCAGCAGATTCAGGGCATGTTCCAGAGCGTCGGCGGGGGCAAGAAGAAGTCGCGGAAACTAAAGATTCCCGAGGCGCTCAAGCTGCTGACCGACGAGGAAGCCGCCAAGCTGGTCAATGATGAGGACGTCAAGCTGGAGGCCGTGAAGGCCGTCGAGCAGAACGGCATCGTCTTCCTCGACGAGCTGGACAAGATCGCCAGCCGTTCTGAAATGCAGGGCGCCGATGTCTCGCGTCAGGGCGTCCAGCGCGACCTGCTGCCGCTGGTCGAGGGCACGACGGTGTCGACCAAGTACGGCATGATCAAGACCGATCACATCCTGTTCATTGCCTCGGGGGCTTTCCACCTGTCCAAGCCGTCCGACCTGATTCCCGAGTTGCAGGGCCGCTTCCCGATTCGCGTCGAACTCGACTCACTGTCGGTGGCCGATTTCGAGTGCATCCTGACCCAGACCGACGCCTGCCTGACCAAGCAGTACCAGGCCTTGCTCGAAACCGAAGGCGTGCAGATCGAGTTCGCCGATGATGGCATCCGGCGTATGGCCGAAATCGCCTTTCAGGTGAATGAGCGGACCGAGAACATCGGCGCCCGCCGCCTGCATACCGTCATGGAAAAGCTGCTCGAAGAAGTCTCGTTCGACGCCGGCAAGGTCGGTCTCGACAAGGTTCTGGTCAATGCCGACTACGTTAACGAGAAGCTCGGCGAGGTTGCTGCCGACGAAGACTTGTCGCGTTACGTGCTCTGACGTTTAGGGGTAATCCCTGCTGTGCGGACGCCGGTGGTGTCCGCACAATCCCATTTGTTGCGTATCTCTGTTTGAGGCCTTTCGTTTGGACGAGCAAAGCCTGAGTTTCCGTCTGCTGTTGATTCTGTTCCCCATCTTCGGGATCGTGGCGGCCGGCTATTTTTATGGCCGCAAGCACAAGCCCGAAATGGCCGTGGCCAACCGGCTGAACATGGATATTTTCATCCCGGCCCTGGTTTTCGCGGCGATGGCCGGCAAGTCCTTTGATCTGGCGGCCTACGCGCCGCTGGCCCTCGGCGGTTTTCTCGTTCTGGCGACCTGTGGCCTGCTCGCCTGGCCGCTTGCCCGGTTGTTCGGCATCCAGCCGAAAACGCTGGTGCCGCCGATGTTGTTCAACAACTCCGGCAATATTGGCCTGCCACTCGCCGTGCTGGCCTGGGGCGAAGCGGCGCTGCCGGCGGCGGTGATTTTGTTCATGGTCGAAAACACGCTGCATTTTTCGTTTGGTGCCCGTTTGCTTGATCCGACGACGCGCATCCTGACGCTGTGGCGAATTCCTGTCGTTTTTGCCGCAATTGCCGGGTTGACCGTGGCACTCGTCAAAATCCCGATGTGGGCGCCGCTGATCATCGCCATCAAGATGCTCGGCGACGTTTCAGTGCCGCTACTGCTGTTCTCGCTCGGCGTACGCATGACCGACGTGTCTTTCAGCGAATGGAAGGTGGCGGTCGGTAGCGCCGTGCTCAGGCCGGTGGCCGGCATGTTGATCGCGGCCGGGGTCATTCAGCTGCTCGGTCTGCAGGGCCGGGATGCGGCGATGCTCTTCGTTTTCGGTGCATTGCCGCCGGCCGTGCTCAACTTCCTGTTTGCCGAGCGCTACAAGCAGGAGCCACAGCGTGTCGCCTCGATCGTGCTGATCGGCAATCTGGCCGCGCTGCTCTTCCTGCCGCTGGCGCTCGCTTACGTACTTTGATTTTGGCCGTTTTTTCCGGTTGACCGTAGCAATCGGGTTTTATCGACCGTAACGGTCCATCTGGCGCCGGTCGCGCTTGGTCGGGCGGCCATGGATGTCGGCTGCTGGGTCCTGGACGAACTGCCGGCTGTCGCGCGCCGCTTCGCGGGCGCTGATGCTTTCCGGCGTTTCTTCATAGAGCAGCCAGGCTTCCGGCGCCGGGCCGCGTTTGTCCGACAGGGCTTTGACCGTCACTTCCCAGCGCGTTTCGCTGTTGGCGATGTCGAGCCGGTCGTCAATCTTGATTTCGCGCGCCGGCTTGATGGTGGCCCCATTGACCTTCACCTTGCCGCCACTGACGGCGTCGCTGGCCAGGGAGCGCGTCTTGAAAAAACGCGCTGCCCAAAGCCATTTATCGACGCGCAGGCCGCTCACTTCGGCAGCGTGGACTCGCCGGCGTAAAGCTGTTCGACCGTTTCGCGCTGGCGAATGACGTGGATCTGGTCACCGTCGACCATCACTTCAACGGCGCGCGGCCGGGTGTTGTAGTTCGAGGCCATGGCCATGCCGTAGGCGCCCGCCGACATGACGGCCAGCAGATCGCCGGCTTCGACGGCGAGCGGACGGGCCTGGCCGAGGAAGTCGCCGGTTTCGCAAACCGGGCCGACGACGTCGTACTCGGTGGCGGAACCGGTCCGCGGCACGACTGGCAGGATGTCATGCCAGGCTTCGTAGAGCGCCGGCCGCATCAGGTCGTTCATGGCGGCGTCGATGATGGCGAAATTCTTGGCTTCGCCCTGCTTGAGGTATTCGATGCGGGTGAGCAGCAGGCCGGCATTGCCGACCAGCCGGCGACCCGGTTCGAGGACGACCTGCAGGCCGCGCCCGGCCAGCTTGTCGAGCAGCGGCGTCAGGTAGGCGGCGACGGTCGGCTGGACCTGTTCGGCGTTGTACTTGATGCCAAGACCACCACCGAGGTCGAGGTGGTGAATGTGGATGCCTTCTGCGGTCAACTGGTCTACGAGCACTAAAATGCGATCGAGCGCTTCGATAAACGGAGACGGATCGAGCAATTGCGAGCCAATATGACAGTCGATGCCGGCAACTTCGATGTTGGGCAGGGCAGCGGCGCGGCGGTACAGATCCAGGGCGTTGTCGTAAGCAACGCCGAACTTGGCGCCCTTGAGACCGGTCGAAATGTAAGGGTGCGTCTTCGGATCGACGTTCGGATTGACACGCAGGCTGATCGGCGCCTTCTTGCCGCACTGGCCGGCGACTTGGTTAAGGCGCTCTAGTTCGGGAGCGGATTCGACGTTGAAGCAGAAAATGCCAACGTCCAGCGCCAACTTCATTTCATCGGCCGTCTTGCCGACGCCTGAGAAAACGACTTTCTTCGGGTCGGCGCCAGCCGCCAGCACGCGCTGCAGTTCGCCGCCGGAAACGATGTCGAAGCCGGCGCCGAGGCGAGCAAAGACGTTGAGGATGGCGAGGTTGGAGTTGGCCTTGACGGCGTAGCAGACCAGCGCGCCCTGGCCGGTCGGGTGGCCGCCAAGAACGTCATGGAATTCGCGCAACGAGGCTTCCAGCGCAGCGCGGGAGTAGACGTAGGCCGGCGTACCGAATTGATCGGCAATAGCAGGCAGGGCAACGGATTCGGCGTGCAGTACGCCGTTTTTCAGGGCAAATTGGGTCATGGGGCTTTGGGGCTGGTGGTCGTGCTAACATCCTTGGCGGCTGGCTTGGCGTTGCCAAGCAGCGGATCAGACGCCGGGCCGGGCGGCATTTCAAGCCGGCCTTTCATGCCGCAGGCGGCAAGGCTCAGGATAATCAGCAAGGCGGCGATTCTGGACATGTTCGGGGCGCTGTCGGCGAAGAGCGGGATGGTAGCACACGATGGATGACAAGGAATTCAACACCCTGGCCGAGGCAACGCTGGCCAGGATCGATGCGGCGCTGGAAGCCAGCGGAGCCGATGTCGACTGCCAGCTGGCGGCTGGTGGCGTGCTCGAAATCGAGTTTGACGATGGCAGCAAGATCATCGTCAACCGCCATGGAGTCGCCCGGGAAATCTGGGTTGCAGCCCGCTCGGGCGGCTTCCATTTTCGCTGGGATGGCGCTGTCTGGCGTGATACCCGTGATGCTGCCGAACTAATGGAAAAATTGTCGATGCTCGCCAGCCAGCAGGCCGGCGAGACCGTCAAGCTAGGCTGATCAGTCGCTGGGCGGTGCGCTGAGATCCGGGGTAGGCAGGGGAGCGGTTTCCTGTGCCGCCTCCTCTGGCGCTTTCTCATTGGCCGCATTCTCGGCGTAGATGTAGCTACGCTCCCGGCCCTCGCCAGTGGCTATCAGTCCTTCCGGCGCTTGCGGGAGCAGCGTCGGCACATCCTTGAGCGCCCGGCTCATGTAGCCAATCCAGATCGGCAGTGCCGCGGCGCCACCCGTTTCCTTGTCGCCTAGTTTTCGCGGCTGGTCAAAGCCTATCCACGCACAGCCGCTGACAGTCATCTGGTAGCCACAGAACCAGGCGTCCAGATACTCATTGGTCGTGCCGGTCTTGCCGGCCAGGTCATGGCGTTTAAGTATGGCAGATGCCTTGGCGGCCGTGCCGTAGATGGTGACATCGCGCAACATGGCATCCATCATGAAGGCGTTGCGTGGGTCAATGACACGGGTTTCTTCATTGCCGGCCTCGGTCGCCGCCGACAGGGCTAGGACCTGATTCCCGCCATCACGAATTTCGCGGACGACAAAGGGGTTGATCCGGAACCCGCCGTTGGCAAAGACTGAATATGCAGTCACCATCTGCCATGGCGTGACCGATCCGGCGCCGAGGGCCATGGTCAGGTAAGGCGGGTGCTTGGCGGCATCGAAACCAAAACGCGCTGAGTAATCTTGCGCGTAGTGTGTGCCGATCGACTGCAGGATACGGATCGAAACCATGTTCTTTGACTTGGCCAGCGCCGTGCGCATACGCATCGGGCCTTCGTATTTGCCATCATAGTTATGCGGCTCCCAGGCCGCTGCGCCAGTCTGGCTGGCCGGGATGACGATGGGTTCGTCGGCAATTACGCTATTGGGGCCATAACCTTTTTCCAGTGAAGCGGAATAGATGAAGGGCTTGAAACTGGATCCCGGTTGCCGCCAGGCCTGGGTGACGTGGTTGAACTTGTTGCGGTTGAAATCAAAGCCGCCAACCAGTGCACGAATGGCCCCATCTTTCGGGTCGACCGCAACAAATGCCGATTCAACCTCCGGTAGCTGGCTGATCTGCCACCCACCCCTGTCGTCCTTTTGCAGGCGAACGATGGCACTGCGCTTGAGGCGCTTGTTGGGTGGAGCCTTGTCATCGAGCATTCGGGCCGCAAATTTCATCGCGTCGCCGGTCAGTGTCACGATTTCTCCGCCCTTGCGATAGACCTTGATGTATTTGGCGTCGGCAGCCAGAACCAAGCCCGGAATCAGGTCGCCGGCATCGGCAATGTCCTGAAGCGCCTCATCAATCGCCTCGTCCTGGTCGGACTTGATGTCTTTCAGGTCGAGATAGGACTCGGCGCCACGGTAGCCATGTCGCCGGTCATAGTCCATAACCCCCTTGCGCAGGCTGTTATAGGCAGCCTCCTGCTCGGCCTTGATGAGCGTGGTGTAAACCTTCATGCCGCGCGAGTAGACCTCCTCCGGGAAACGTTCGGCGGTGATCTGTCGGGCCATTTCCGCGACGTATTCGGCATGGACAGCATATTCGGCCAATTCGCGTTTGACGATCAGTGGTTCCTTAATGGCCGCTTCGTACTGCGTCTCGGTGATATGTCCCAATTCGCGCATGCGGCGCAGGACGTAATGCTGACGCAGTCTGGCACGATTGGGATTGACGATCGGGTTGTAAGCCGACGGCGCTTTTGGCAAGCCGGCCAGCATCGCCGCTTCGGCAATCGAAATGTCCTTGAGCGGCTTGCCGAAGTAAATCTGGGACGCTGCCGCAAAACCATAGGCGCGCTGACCAAGGAAGATCTGATTGATGTACAGCTCGAAAATCTGGTCCTTCGACAGATTGCTTTCTATCTTGAAGGAGAGAAGGGCTTCGTAAAGCTTGCGTGTATAGGTTTTTTCGCCGGTCAGAAAGAAATTGCGAGCTACCTGCTGGGTAATGGTCGAAGCACCCTGCCGCTTGCCTCCGCCAATCAAATTGGCGCCGATTGCGCGGACCACGCCGGTGTAGTCAATGCCGCCGTGCTGATAGAAGCGATCATCCTCGGCGGCCAGAATCGCGTGCTTCATGACCGCCGGGACATCGGCAATGGCCACCACGGCGCGACGCTCTTCGCCGTATTCCCCGATCAGGAATCCATCCGCTGTGTATACGCGCAATGGAATCTTCGGCCGATAATCGGTGAGCACCTCTAGCGACGGCAGGTTCGGGTAGGTAAGTACAAGAACGATCAGCGCCATTGCCACGCCGATGGCAATAAGCCCAAGCAAAAATATGACAGAGTATATAACTAGGCGCAGCGCCGAAGACAATGAAGGCACGGTGGTCTGATCGGTGAAATAGGAGTTGCGCGGATTATACGCCGGGGTAAATCCGCGCCGTAAAATTGCTTTACATGCCTAGATGTTATTGTTAGCATCTGAAGTGAATTATTGGTTATTTTGCTAACTTCGCATTCCGTAAGGACTTTTTGGGGGTCTGGTGGGCTTAGATATCTCAGCGTTGTTAAATCCCAAGGCGCGTTCCTTGTTCGGTTTGGACATCAGTTCGTCCGCCGTCAAGATGGTGGAACTGACTGCTAACGGGAAGGACGGCTATCGCGTTGAGCGCTACACCATTGAGGTGTTGCCCAAGGACGCGGTGTCTGATGGCAATATTGCCAATCTGGATGGCGTTGTCGACTGCGTCAGGCGTGCCTGGAAGCGAATGGGTACATCTACCCGCAATGTCGCGATGGCTCTGCCGGGGTCGGCGGTCATCACCAAGAAAATCATTGTGCCTGCGGGATTGCGCGATGAAGAGCTTGAGGCCCAGGTTGAGAC
Source organism: Azonexus sp. GW821-FHT04F04 (assembly GCF_059420025.1). Classification (NCBI taxonomy): domain Bacteria; kingdom Pseudomonadati; phylum Pseudomonadota; class Betaproteobacteria; order Rhodocyclales; family Azonexaceae; genus Azonexus; species Azonexus sp. GW821-FHT04F04. The sequence continues at coordinate 212,602 of NZ_JBWKSX010000008.1, forward strand.
CGAAGCCAATCAGTACATTCCATTTGCCATTGATGAAGTGAATCTCGATTATCAGGTCATCGGTCCGGCGCCGGCGGTTCCTGATGAGCTTGAGGTTCTGATTGCAGCCTCCAAGAAAGAACGGGTTGAAGATCGCGTCGCGGTGGCAGATGCCGCCGGTCTGAAGGCGAGTGTCGTTGATGTCGAGTCATTTGCAGCACTGGCGGCATTCGAGTTGATTGAGCGCCAGTTGCCCGAGTCAGGAAAGAATCAGGTCGTTGCGCTGATCGATGCGGGCGCCAATGTGATGAATCTGACGGTTTTGCGGAATGGCCAGCAGGTATATGCCCGTGAGCAGGCTTTTGGCGGCGGTATGCTGACCCAAGATATCTCCCGTCACTATGGAATGAGCTATGAGGATGCCGAGGCAGCCAAGCGAGCGGGAAATTTGCCGGAAGGCTATGAAATCGAGTTGCTCAACCCGTTCATGGAAAATCTCGCGCTAGAGGTTTCTCGGGCGCTCCAATTCTTCTTCACCTCGACCCAATACAACCAAGTTGATCATATCGTTCTGGCCGGAGGTTGTGCGGTCATTCCCGGCATCGATGAAGTCGTTGCTACAAGAACCCAAGTCAATACGCTGATTGCCAACCCCTTTGCCAACATGGTGCTTTCCGACCGTGTTCGGGCAAAAAGTTTGCTCGCTGATGCCTCCTCGTTGATGGTGGCCTGCGGCTTGGCTCTGCGGAGGTTTGATCCATCATGATTCGCATCAACCTCCTTCCTCATCGCGAAGAGGCGAAAAAGGCTCGGCGCGAGCAGTTTTATGTACTGTCCGGGCTTGTATCTGTGCTCGGTGTGTTGATCGTGTTTGCGGTTTACACCCTTATTGGTGGTGCGATCAGTAATCAGGACAGTTCGAACGATTTCCTCAAGGGGGAAATAGCAGTCCTTGATAAGCAACTTGATCAAATCAAACGCCTGAAAGAACAAACCCAAGCCTTGCTTTCGCGGAAACAGGTTATTGAAAACCTGCAACGTGATCGTGGTGAAACTGTTTATTTGTTGAGTGAGTTGGTCAAACAGGTACCTGAAGGTATTTACCTAAAGTCACTGAAACAGGATGGACTGAAAGTCAGTATCTCTGGCCATGCCCAATCAAATGCCCGCATTTCGGCGTTGATGCGTAATCTGGAGGCTTCGCCGTGGCTAGAAACCCCGCAACTGATAGAGAGTAAAGCAGTTGTGATCAACGGGCGTCGAATCAACGAATTTGGCATGACCTTCATCCTCACCCGTGTTAAGCCTGAAGAAGATGGGAAGGTGAAAAAGTGAACGCCAAGACTATTTCCTTGCCCAATGTTGATTTCCAGTCGATAGCCGATGACTTTAGGCTCATGAACCCGAATGATCCGGGTGCATGGCCGCTGATCCCGAAAATTACCGTCTTGGTCGGCCTGTTCGCCGCTATTCTCGTTGCTGGTTGGTGGTTTGTCTGGAGCGACCAGTTGACCGAACTGGAGACGAAGCAGCGGGAAGAGGAAACGCTCAAGCAGCAATATCTTGACAAAAAGCGGCAAGCGGTAAATCTGGACTTGTACATCCAGCAACTCGCCGAAATTGATCGGTCCTTCGGCGCATTGCTCAAACAATTGCCCGATAAATCAGAAATTGAGGCGCTACTTATTGAAGTAAACCAAGCTGGTCTTGGTCGCGGCTTGCAGTTCGAGCTGTTCAAGCCGGGGCAGGAGCAGGTTAAGGACTTCTACGCGGAGTTGCCGATTACCGTCAAAATTAATGGGGGGTATCATGACTTCGGGGCTTTTGCAGCCGACATTGCCAAGCTCCCGCGCATCGTTACCCTGAATAATATTTCCATTGCTCCCGTCAAGGATGGTGGACAGCTCTCGCTGGATGCCACCACAAAAACATTCCGCTATCTGGATGAGGAAGAGATAGCCAAGCAAAAGAAGGCCGAGCAAGAGAAGAAGGCAGCGCAAGGAGCGAAGAAGTGAAACGAATATTGCTTGTTGCCCTGTGCGGTTTCCTCGGTGCTTGCGCAGGTGGAGACCACGAAGAGTTGAAACAGTGGATGGCCGAAAACACCAAAGACATGCGTGGGAATGTCCCCAAATTGCCGGAGGTTAAGCCCTATGAGCCGGTTCCCTACGATATGGAAGCCACGATTGACCCGTTCAAGCCGAACAAGATAGAACCGGAGTCCAAATACAAGCAGGTCGCTGGCAAGGGTGGTGCATTTCAACCAGATTTTGAGGCACGGGAAGTTCGTAACAGCCTTCTGGAAAAGTACCCGATTGAGTCACTCAAGATGATCGGTTACATGAATGTAAACAAACGCCCGATGGCGGTTGTTCAGGTTGAAGATAAAGTCAAGCAAGTCAAGGTCGGCGACTATGTGGGCCTCGATTTCGGTATGGTGACGCAGATTTCGGATACGGAAGTTCAACTGCGGGAATTGATTCAAGATTCTGCTGGTGACTGGACTGAGCGCAAGAGCTCGCTCTACCTGCAGAGCAAGGAGGGAAGCAAGAAATGAAATTGATCACCTATGCGATGGCTGTAGCCTCGGCCTGCCTTGCTCTGTTGTCTTCTGCGCAAGCAGAGGCTCCGCCGGCGAACTCTATTGAGGCGGTGAACGTTGCCCAACAAGGGAACGAGGTCGCGCTTCGGATCGACCTTAAGGAGCCGTTGGCTTCTCCGCCACCAGGTTTTAGCGTCGCCAACCCCGCAAAAATAGCGCTGGATTTCCAGTCCACCGCAAACGGCTTGGGTAAAACCAGCCAAGTATTCAATCAGGGCGATTTGCGCGGCATGAATGTTGTGCAGGTTGGTGATCGCACGCGAGTGGTACTAAATCTTGTCCGGAACATGAACTACAAGACCCGGCTTGATGGCAAGTCGCTGTATGTGACGCTTTCGCCGATTGAGCGACTGGCAGATTCAGCAGCGCAACGAACGACCCGCTTTGCAGAGGAAAGCCTAGTTGGTTCTAAGCATGCGGTAAGCGATGTGCTGTTTCGTCGCGGCAAAGATGGCGAAGGGCGGATCATCGTCGATCTGAGTGATGCCGGTACCGGCATTGATATTCGGCAGCAGGGTGCCAATCTCGTGGTTGATTTCATGAAAACGACGGTGCCGGACCGTTTGCGTCGCAAGCTGGACGTCACCGATTTCGCAACACCCGTTACGATAGTCGAAACCAAGGCAATCGGCGATAACGTCAGGATGATAATTACGCCAAAAGGCTTGTGGGAGCACAATGCTTACCAAAGTGACAACCAGTTTATTGTTGAAGTAAAACAGATCGTCGAAGATCCCAACAAGCTGGTTCAAGGGGCGAAGGTGGGCTATCAAGGGCCGCGGGTTAGTATCAATTATCAAAATGGTGACGTGCGCGCGCTGTTGCGCTTGATGGCTGAAGAGCTGAGTCTCAATGCCGTTATTAGCGAAACCGTTACAGGAACGACAACGCTTGTATTGAAGGATGTTCCAGCCGACCAAGTCATCGATATCATCTTCCAGCAAAAGGGACTTGATATGCGGAAGAAGGGAAATATCATCCTGATAGCCCCGCGCGATGAAATTGCTACCCGCGAAAAACTGGATTTTGAATCTAAGCAGCAAATTAGCGAACTTGAGCCCCTCAAGTTGGAGCAGTTTCAATTGAACTACCAAAAGGCGGCTGATGTGGCGAGGTTGTTGGCAGGTTTGCCACTAACTGGCGCCGGAGTAGCGCCGGCGCCCGCGGCGGGCTCGAATGTTGCTGCGCAGCGTATTCTGAGCAAGCGAGGGAGTGCGGTCGCTGACCCGCAGTCAAATATCGTATTTGTTAACGATATTCCGACAAAGCTGGAGGAAATTCATTCCTTTATTCGCGCAATTGATACTGCTGCTAGGCAGGTTCTTATCGAAGCACGAGTTGTTGAAGCTCAGGACAGCTTCAAACGGGAGCTAGGTGCGAAGTTAGGGTTGATTAATTCGAAGTCAAGCGAAATTCTAGGTACCGGACTAAATGTCGTTGGTGGAAAAATAACTCCCGCTGTTACTACAACCTCCGGGGGCGTAACCACCACCACTCCCGCGACACTTGTTCAGAATCCGATGGCTGGAGTTAATTTGCCGGTCCCGTCAACTGGCGGCGCTCTGGCCTTTTCTCTATTTAACTCTTCGCTAACGCGTATTCTCAACGTTGAACTCGCGGCACTAGAGTCGGATGGAATTGGAAAAATTATTTCTAGCCCAAGGGTAATTACCGCGAATAATGTAAAAGCGAAAATTGAGGATGGCACGGAGGTTCCTTACATTACCGCGCAAGCCTCTACTGGCGCGACTACATACACGGTTAACTTTAAACCGGCAAAATTGTCTCTTGAGGTTACGCCGCAGATTACCCCCGAGGGGACGGTTCGGATGAATCTGACTGTCAAGAAAGAAGAGCCAGACTGGACTAAGGCGGTAAGCGTCAACGGCTTCCTGAATCCTCCAATCAAGAGTTCAATCGTAGAAACTAATGTTGTCGTAGAGAATGGAGGCACCGTGGTAATTGGTGGCGTATTTATTACGGATACTCAGAACACGGTTGATAAGGTACCTCTGCTGGGCGATATCCCCTTCCTCGGATGGTTGTTCAAGTACAAAAATGACACAGGTAAGCGTCGTGAGTTGCTGGTTTTCATTACGCCGCGCGTGATTTCAGACAAAATGCGATTTGACTAATTGCGAATAACCCAGAACTCACGGGGTCGGCGATGCCGGCCCTGTTTTTTTGTGCTTTGAGGGTAGTCGGCTAAAATCCGAACGTGGAAAATCGTCGCAACATCTATCTTGTCGGGCTAATGGGGGCTGGCAAAACAACTGTCGGTCGTCAATTGGCGAAGCGCTTGGCTCGGCCATTTTTTGATTCCGATCACGAGATTGTCGAGCGCACCGGTGTGCCAATTCCTACGATCTTCGAAATTGAAGGTGAGGATGGTTTCCGGCGACGGGAGGCTCAGACAATTCAGGAGCTTACCGAATCGTCCAACATCGTAATGGCTACCGGCGGTGGCGTCGTAATGAATCCGGAAAATCGTCGCAGGCTGCACGAGACCGGGTGGGTGGTATATCTGAATGTTCCACCGGTTTTGCTTTTCGAACGCACTCGGCATGATCGCAATCGCCCGTTGCTGCACGTTGCGGATCCGCTTGCCAAGTTGGAGGAATTACATGCCGTACGAGACCCGCTGTACCGAGATGCTGCTCACATAGTGGTGGATGGCGGCCGTTTGGTTGCATCCGGAATCGTGTTGCATCTCCTGAGAGAATTTAACCGTCAATGCTCAACATGATAGAAACACTCAACGTCGCCTTGGGTGATCGTTCGTACCCGATCCATATCGGAACCGGGGTTATTACGCAGGTCGAATTGATTCTGCCTTACATCAAGCAAAAAAAAGTTGTAGTGGTAACGAACACTACAGTTGCTCCCCTGTATCTCGAGGTGCTTCGGTCTACCTTGGAAAGCGGAGGGATTTCAGTTCTGCCAGTGGTGTTGCCGGATGGTGAGCAGTTCAAGACATGGGAAACCCTGAACTTGATCTTTGATGCCCTGTTGAGTGCGCGCTGTGAGCGCGGAACAACTTTAATTGCTCTGGGCGGCGGGGTTATTGGCGACATGGGGGGCTTTGCAGCTGCGTGTTACCAACGAGGAATGCCTTTTATTCAGGTGCCGACTACTCTTTTGTCCCAGGTTGACTCTTCGGTTGGTGGCAAGACGGCGATCAATCACCCGCTAGGCAAGAACATGATTGGCGCGTTCTATCAGCCAAAGCTAGTTCTTGCCGATATTACGACGCTCAACACACTGCCTGAGCGGGAGTTAAAGGCAGGTTTGGCCGAGGTAATCAAATACGGACTGATCCGAGATGTTGAGTTTTACGTCTGGCTAGAAGCGAATCTCGAGAACCTGTTGGCGCGGGATCCATCGGCGCTAACCTATGCAATTCACCGGTCTTGTGCCAACAAGGCCGAGGTTGTCGTGGCGGACGAAAAAGAAACCGGAGAGCGGGCACTGCTCAATCTGGGGCATACCTTTGGGCATGCGATTGAAACGGGCATGGGGTACGGTGATTGGTTGCATGGCGAGGCTATTGCCGCCGGCACATTAATTGCTGCGGAGTTGTCGCGTCAGTTGGGATGGCTGGATGAAAAGACGGTCAAGCGCATTGAGCACATTTTTGTTCGTGCCGGCTTGCCAGTATTTGGACCCAGGCTGGGCGCAGCCAGATATCTCGAGTTGATGAGCCATGACAAGAAGGTGCAGGATGGGAAACTCCGTTTGGTTCTTCTGCAGGAAATCGGCAGGGCTATCGTTTCTGATCAAGCTAGCGATGCGCAGATCAGCGCTGCCATTGAGGCCAGATGCACCTGAACAGGGAGTCGTCTTTCCTAGGTGTGCTTAGTTGGTGCGTTGCAGCATCTTGAATTGACAGGGGTTTGCCAGTATATTTGATGGTTGCCTCTAATTTTCCTACAGGCCGATGCAGAAAATATGATGTTCGGCTTTTTTCAACGTTGGCTAATATTCAGCGGCCAAGTTATTTGAAGGAATGCGTGTGATGGAACCGGGAGTACCTGAGCGGCAGGGTTTGTACGACCCAGCCAATGAGCACGATGCTTGTGGCGTGGGTTTTGTCGCCCATGTCAAAGGTCAGAAAAACCATAGCATCGTCGAGCAGGGTTTGTTGATCCTGAAGAATATCGATCACCGCGGTGCCGTTGGCGCCGATCCTTTGCAGGGGGACGGCGCGGGCATTTTGATCCAGATTCCGGACCAGTTCTATCGCGAAGAAATGGCGCGTCAGGGCGTGGAATTGCCGCCCGCCGGCGAGTACGGTGTGGGCATGGTTTTCTTGCCGCAGGAGGCTGCTTCGCGCCACGCCTGCATCGAAGAGATTGAGCGGTCGATCGTTGCCGAGGGTCAGGTTCTACTTGGCTGGCGTGATGTGCCAGTCAATTGCGATATGCCCATGTCGCCGACCGTGCGCGCCAAGGAACCGGTGATTCGCCAGGTATTCGTTGGTCGCGGTCCGGATGTTTTTGTAACGGATGCCCTCGAGCGCAAGCTTTACATCATTCGTCGCCGTGCAGCCAACGCGATCAAGTCACTGAAGCTCAAGTTCGGTCAGGAATTCTACGTCCCGTCCTTTTCTGCCCGCACGGTAAACTACAAGGGGCTGTTGCTGGCCGACCAGGTTGGCGTGTACTACCTTGACCTGCAGGACAAGCGCACAGTTTCCGCGCTCGCCATGGTGCACCAGCGTTTTTCGACCAACACCTTCCCGACCTGGGATCTGGCCCATCCGTTCCGCTACATCGCCCATAACGGCGAAATCAACACGGTGCGTGGCAACGTTAACTGGTTCAAGGCCCGTGAACAGGCGATCTCCTCGCCGATTCTCGGTGATGACCTGAAAAAGGTCTGGCCGCTGCATTATCCCGGACAGTCCGACTCAGCTTCCTTCGACAATGCGCTCGAACTGCTGGTTATGGGCGGAGGCTACTCGCTGGCCCAGGCGGTCATGCTGATGATTCCGGAAGCTTGGGAAAAGCACTCTCAGATGGACGAGAATCGTCGTGCCTTCTACGAATACCACGCCGCGATGATGGAGCCGTGGGACGGCCCTGCTGCGGTGGCTTTCACCGACGGTCGCCAGATCGGCGCGACACTTGACCGTAACGGCCTGCGTCCGGCCCGTTATCTGGTTACCGATGACGACCTCGTCGTGATGGCTTCAGAATCTGGCGTACTGCCGATTCCGGAAAAGAAAATCGTCAAGAAGTGGCGCCTCCAGCCGGGCAAGATGTTCCTGATCGATATGGAGCAGGGCCGCATCATCGACGACAAGGAACTCAAGGATTCTTTGGCAAACGCCAAGCCCTATCGCGAGTGGATCGAAAAGATTCGTATCAAGCTCGACGAAGTGCCGGCACCGCATGAAAAATGCTCGGCCCCTGCTGCTTCTCTGCTCGATCGCCAGCAGGCATTCGGTTATACGCAGGAAGACGTCAAGATCATTCTTGAGCCGATGGTCCAGAATGGGGAAGAAGCCACTGGTTCGATGGGTACCGACTCTGCCTTGCCGGTGCTGTCGGCCAAGAACAAGACGCTATACACCTACTTCAAGCAGTTGTTTGCTCAGGTGACCAACCCGCCGATCGACCCGATTCGCGAAGAACTGGTCATGTCGCTGGTGTCCTTCATCGGGCCGAAGCCGAACCTGCTCAACACCAACGATATCAACCCGCCGATACGTCTTGAAGTATCGCAACCCGTGTTGTCCTTCGACGACATGGAAAAGCTACGCAACATCGAGAAATATACCTCCAACAAGTTCCACTCCTTTGAGCTGGATATTTGTTACCCGGTCGCCTGGGGCAAGGACGGTATCGAGGCGCGCCTCGCTTCGCTGGCTGCTGATGCTGAAGATGCGGTTCGTTCCGGTGCCAACATCCTGATCGTCTCTGATCGCAAGGTCGATGCCGAGCATGTCGCCATCCCGGCGCTACTCGCCACGTCGGCTATTCACCAGCACCTGGTCAAGAAGGGCCTGCGCACCAGCGCCGGCCTCGTGGTCGAGACTGGTTCGGCCCGAGAAACCCATCACTTCGCCTTGCTGGGTGGTTACGGTGCCGAGGCTGTCCACCCTTATGTGGCGCTCGAAACCATCGCCGGCTTCGCCAAGGGCGATGCAGAGAAGGCCGAGAAGTACGCCAAGAACTATGTCAAGGCAATCGGCAAGGGCCTCATGAAGGTCATGTCGAAGATGGGTATCTCCACCTACATGTCCTACACGGGCGCCCAGATCTTCGAAGCCATCGGCCTGCAGAAGGATTTTATCGAGAAATACTTTACCGGGACACCGTCCAATGTCGAAGGTATTGGCGTCTTTGAAGTGGCAGAAGAAGCCATTCGTTTGCATAGCGAAGCCTTCTCGGCCGATCCAGTGCTGGCCAACATGCTCGATGCCGGTGGTGAATACGCTTATCGCATCCGCGGTGAAGAACACATGTGGACGCCGGATTCGATTGCCAAGCTGCAGCACTCGACCCGCTCCGGCAAGTACGAGACCTACAAGGAATACGCCAAGCTGATCAATGATCAGACCAAGCGTCACCTGACTTTGCGTGGCCTGTTCGAATTCAAGCCGACTGGCACCGCCATTCCGCTCGAAGAAGTCGAATCCGCCAAGGAAATCGTCAAACGCTTCGCCACTGGTGCCATGTCGCTTGGCTCGATTTCGACAGAAGCGCACACCACGCTGGCCATCGCCATGAACCGCATCGGCGGCAAGTCGAATACCGGCGAAGGTGGTGAGGACGCCAAGCGTTTTGTGCCGCTGAAGGCTGGTCAAACGCTGTCCGAAGTGGTTGGTGCTTCGCGTATCGAACGCGATTACACCTTCAAGGAAGGTGATTCACTGCGCTCCGCCATCAAGCAGGTTGCCTCCGGTCGCTTTGGTGTGACCACCGAGTATCTGGTCAATGCCGACCAGATCCAGATCAAGATGGCGCAAGGTGCCAAGCCGGGTGAGGGCGGCCAGTTGCCGGGCCACAAGGTTTCCGAGTACATCGGCTTCCTGCGTCACTCGGTGCCAGGCGTCGGCCTCATTTCGCCACCGCCGCACCATGACATCTACTCCATCGAAGACCTGGCGCAGCTCATTCATGACCTGAAGAATGCCAATTCGAAGGCCTCCATCTCGGTCAAGCTGGTCTCCGAAGTCGGTGTCGGCACGGTTGCTGCCGGTGTTGCCAAGGCAAAGGCCGATCACGTCGTGATCGCCGGTTTTGACGGGGGTACCGGTGCTTCTCCGCAGTCCTCGATCAAGCATGCCGGTACGCCGTGGGAACTCGGCTTGTCCGAAACCCAGCAGACGCTGGTGCTCAATCGTCTGCGTTCGCGTATCCGCGTTCAGGTTGATGGCCAGATGAAGACTGGCCGTGACGTCGTGATCGGTGCCCTGCTCGGCGCCGACGAGTTCGGCTTTGCCACCGCGCCGCTGGTGGTCGAAGGTTGCATCATGATGCGCAAGTGCCACCTGAATACCTGCCCGGTCGGTGTGGCCACTCAGGATCCGGTGCTGCGCAAGCGCTTCTCCGGTCAACCCGAGCATGTCGTCAATTTCTTCTTCTTCGTTGCCGAAGAAGTTCGCGAGATCATGGCTCAGCTTGGCATTCGCAAGTTCGACGATCTGGTCGGCCGTGCCGACTTGCTCGACATGCGCGCCGGCATTGATCACTGGAAGGCCAAGGGGCTGGATTTCTCCAAGATATTCTTCCAACCGAATGTGCCAGCCGATGTGCCGCGCCTGCATACGGAAGGCCAGGATCACGGCCTCGAGAAAGCGCTCGACCACAAATTGATCGCCCAGGCCAAGCCGGCTCTCGAAAAGGGCCAAAAGGTCCAGATCGAAACGACCATTATCAACGTCAACCGCACCTGCGGCACCATGCTGTCGGGTGAAGTGGCCCGTCGCTATGGCCATGCCGGCCTGCCGGACGATACCATCCACGTCAAGCTGACCGGCACTGCCGGTCAGGCCTTCGGTGCCTTCCTTGCCAAGGGGGTAACGCTGGAGTTGACTGGTGAAGGCAATGACTACGTCGGCAAGGGTTTGTCGGGTGGCCGCATCATCATCAAGCCGAGCGCGGATTTCCGTGGCGATACGCAGCAGAACATCATTTGCGGCAACACCGTCATGTACGGTGCGACCGAAGGCGAAGCCTTCTTCGCCGGTGTCGGCGGCGAACGTTTCTGCGTCCGCAACTCGGGTGGGACGGCGGTTGTCGAAGGTGTTGGCGATCATGGTTGCGAATACATGACCGGTGGCACTGTCGCTGTGCTGGGCATGACCGGGCGTAATTTTGCAGCTGGCATGTCGGGTGGTATCGCCTACGTGCTGGATGAGGATGGCAGTTTCAAGCATCGCTGTAATCTCGCCCAGGTGGCGCTCGAGAAGGTCTTGCCGGCATCCCGTATTGCCGCTGGCGAACCGCAGCATCTCGGCGTCGCTGACGAAATCCAGCTCAAGGAACTGATCACCCGTCACGCCGAATACACCGGTAGCGCGACCGCCAAGGCCATTCTGGCCAACTGGGATGCTTACCGCGAGAAGTTCGTCAAAGTCTATCCGCACGAATACAAGCGCGCCCTCACCGAGATGGCCGCTGCTGCACAGAAGGAGGCTGCATAATGGGCAAGCCGACTGGCTTCATGGAATTCGAGCGCCTGTCCGAGGGTTACGACCCGGTTGAGCAGCGCCTGAAGCATTACAAGGAATTCGTCCACACCTTGTCGGACGACGAGGCCAAGATCCAGGGCGCGCGTTGCATGGATTGCGGCATCCCGTTCTGCAACAACGGCTGCCCGGTGAACAACATCATTCCCGACTGGAATGACCTGGTTTACCGCGGCAACTGGAAGCAGGCGCTGGAAGTGCTGCACTCTACCAACAACTTCCCGGATTTCACCGGCCGCATCTGTCCGGCGCCCTGCGAAGCCGCCTGTACGCTTGGCATCAACGCCGCGCCGGTCGGCATCAAGTCGATTGAACATTTCATCATCGACAAGGGTTGGGACATGGGTTGGGTCGTACCGCAGCCGCCGAAATCGAAGACCGGCAAGAAGGTCGCCATCGTTGGTTCTGGCCCGGCTGGTCTGGCTGCCGCTCAGCAGCTGGCGCGTGTCGGTCATGACGTGACCGTTTTCGAGAAGAGCGATCGTCTCGGCGGCCTGCTCGCCTACGGTATTCCCGACTTCAAGATGGAAAAGACCCTGGTCGACCGCCGCGTCGCCCAGATGGAAGCCGAAGGCGTCACCTTCAAGACCAAGGTCGTGATCGGTGACAAGAACGTGCCGGCCGGCATCAACAACGATGCCACCGAGTTCGTCTCGGCCGACCAGTTGAAGAAGGATTTCGACGCGGTGATTCTGGCTGCCGGTTCCGAAGTTCCGCGCGATCTGCCTGTGCCGGGCCGCGAACTCAAGGGCATCTACGCCGCGCTTGAGTTCCTGATTCCGCAGAACAAGGAAGTCCAGCAGGGCAAGGCCAACCCGATCAACGTCAAGGGCAAGCACGTCATCGTCATCGGTGGCGGCGATACCGGTTCTGACTGCGTCGGTACCTCGAATCGCCACGGCGCTGCGTCGGTGACCCAGTTCGAACTGATGCCGATGCCGCCGGAAGAGGAAAACAAGGAGCTGACCTGGCCGTACTGGCCGTACAAGCTGCGTACTTCTTCTTCGCACGACGAAGGTTGTAGCCGCGATTTCGCTGTCGCCACCAAGGGCTTTGTCGATGATGGCAAGGGCAACGTCAAGGCGCTCAAGGCCGTTCGTCTGGACTGGAAGGACGGCAAGATGAGCGAAGTGGCTGGTTCCGAATTCGAGCTGCCGTGCGACAACGCGTTTCTGGCTATGGGTTTCACCAACCCGGTCGGCGGTTTGCTGGATGCTTTCGGCGTCGAGAAGGATGCGCGCCAGAATGCCAAGGCGACGACCGACGGTGCTGGTTGCTACAAGACCAATGTGGACAAGGTTTACGCTGCCGGCGACGTGCGTCGCGGCCAGTCGCTGGTGGTCTGGGCGATCCGCGAAGGTCGGCAGGCTGCCCGTGAGGTCGATGCATTCCTGATGGGCTCGACGACGCTGCCACGCTAAGTCGAATAGCCCACCCCAAAAGCCCCGCCGCCTGAAAAGCCGGTGGGGCTTTTCAGTTTTGGCCATTTTTTCCGGTTGACCGTAGCAAGCCAGGTTGGTCGGGGGATTCGCCGTTTGACAATTTTTCTCATGATCAGGCACGGCGGAGGCGAAACATTGTCTCGGTCGTGTGAGAATGGCTGCTGATTTCAAGGGGAAAATCATGTCAACTGAATTGCAACCAGCCTTGTTGGTGACAACGCCAAGCGGTGCCCTCGACGGGCACATGCTGGTGATTCTCGGCATCATGGTCGTCGCCGGTGTGCTGGGCGGCACGGCAAACTACTTTCTGGCCGACCGGCACGGCGATGCGGGCCGTCACGACTGGCTGAAATATCCGGTCTTTGGCGTCGTTGCGGCGCTGACCGTACCGCTCTTTCTCAACATGCTGTCGAGCACGCTGCTTGAGGGGGCGCGGACCAAGCCGATCGATCTCTATGTATTTTCAGGTTTCTGCCTGATCTACGTCGTTGCCTCGCGGCGCTTGTTCGAGAACATGGTGCAGCGCCTGATGGCGCAGATCGACCAGGTTAGGCGTGACGTTGGCCGCATCGAACAGCAAAAGCGCGACGAGCCGATCATCGCCGTGCCCAAGGCCGAAACCGATGTGCTGAAGGCTGTCGAGCCTGATCCCAAGGACGTTCTCTCCTACAACGACGTCGAAATCCTGCGCGCCTTGTCGGAGGGCGGCTTTGTTTACGGAAATCTGGCCGCGATCTGCGACAGCACCGGGCTGGCCCGCGATTTCGTCAGCCAGCGCCTGACGGTCATGAAGGCCATGGGTGTCATCGAGACTCGGATCAACGACAAGAACGTGCTGCACTGGTTTGTCTCGACCCGCGGCAAGGCCGTGCTCGGGGACATTCTCGGTGGTCAGGAACAGAAAAAGAGCGCCTGACTTTTCCGGCCGTCTCTGGCCCGGCGTCGACCAAAGCCCTGCCGCCCGCAAGGTCGCCGGGGCTTTTGTATTTCTACGCGAGTTGCGCTGGATCAAAGGCTGAGCCCGGCAAATGCGTCGCCGGCTTCGACAGTCCGGGCTGATCATGTGAAAATGCAGATTACCCAACCGCACAAGATTTTGCTCAATATGAATATCGTCATTCTCGCTGCCGGCCAAGGCAAACGCATGCATTCCAACCTGCCCAAGGTCCTGCACCCGATTGCCGGCAAGCCACTGGCGCAGCATGTCATCGACACCGCCCGGCTTCTCTCGCCGGATAAACTGATTGTTGTTTATGGTCATGGTGGCGAAGTGGTGCGTGCCACGCTGGCCGCCGACGATATCCTGTGGGCCGAGCAGGCGCAGCAACTGGGCACCGGACACGCCGTCGCCCAGGCCGTCTCGCAACTGGGCGATGCGGCGCAGACACTGGTTCTCTATGGCGACGTTCCGCTGACCACGGTCGGCGCGCTCAAGCGTCTGCTGCAGGCCGGCAAGGACGGGCTGTCGATCCTCACCGTCGACCTCGCCAACCCGAGCGGCTACGGCCGCATGGTGCGTGATGCGGCTGGCAACATCGTGCGCATCGTCGAGGAAAAGGACGCGACGCCAGAGGAAAAGACGATCCGCGAGGTCAACACCGGCATCATGGCGATCCCGACGGCGCGCCTGGCTGACTGGCTTGGCCAGCTCAAGAATAACAACGCCCAGGGTGAGTATTACCTGACCGACATTGTCGCCCTCGCCGTGGCTGAAGGCCTGCCGGTACGCGCCGCGCAGCCCGAGGGCGAATGGGAGGTGCTCGGCGTCAACAGCAAGGTGCAACTGGCCGAACTCGAGCGCCAGCACCAGCGCAACCTGGCCGATCAACTGCTTGTCGCCGGTGTGCGCCTGGCCGATCCGGCCCGTATCGACATCCGTGGCAGCCTGAGCCATGGCCGCGACGTGTCCATCGACGTCGGCTGCGTCTTCGAAGGCAAGGTCGAGCTGGCCGATGCCGTTGAGGTCGGTCCGTATTGCGTGCTGAAGAACGTCAAGGTCGGTGCCGGAACCCGCATCGCTGCCTTCTGCCATTTCGAGGATGCGGTGATCGGCCCGGACGGTGTGCTCGGGCCCTATGCCCGCCTGCGTCCGGGTACCGAACTCGGGCCGGAGGTGCATATCGGCAACTTCGTCGAGGTCAAGAAAAGCATCATCGGCGCCCAGTCCAAGGCCAACCACCTGGCCTACATCGGTGACGCCGAGATCGGCCAGCGCGTGAACGTCGGCGCTGGCACCATCACATGCAATTACGACGGCGCCAACAAGTTCAAGACCATCATCGAGGACGATGTCTTCATCGGCTCCGATACCCAGCTCGTCGCCCCGGTGACGGTCGGCCGCGGTGCAACGCTTGGCGCCGGCACGACACTGACCAAAAATGCGCCACCGGACGCCCTGACCGTGTCACGAGCCAAACAAATGACGCTGCCCGGCTGGGAACGTCCGAAAAAGGTGAAGAAATAATGGATTTCTGGTTCACGGCTTTCATGTTTGCCATCGCCATTCTCATCGCGGTCGGCGGCACCTTGTTGCTCGTCGGCTATTTCGGCACCTTGCCGGCTTCCTTTGCCTTTGGCTGGAAAAACTGGGTGCCGACGCTGGCCTTGCCCATCGTCGGCCCGCTCTGGTTTGCCGGCACGCACTGGTCGGAATTTTCCAAGCCGGGCAAGCAACTGATTTTTGGCGTGCTGCTTTTCGTCGCCGCAATTGCCTTGCTCTACGGTTTCGGTCCGCACTTCGTGGACCGTATGGCCGCCAGTGGCATGTATCGGAATTAGATGACTATGCCGCATCAGGCTCTTCATTGCAGCACGCTGATGACCTGGCAGGTTACCGAAGTGAACTGATTTTTCGCTGAATTTTCTAAGCTAAGGGAGAAGAAGATGTCCAAGTACACCACCGAGGCTCTACGTTCCATTGCATTGGTTGGCCATGGTGCCGCCGGCAAGACCAGCCTGGCCGAGGCCTTGCTGTTCGCGACCGGCGCCATCAATGCGAAGGGCAGCGTCGAGAAAGGCAATACCATTGCCGACTTCGATGCCCAAGAGAAAGAAGCTGGTCACTCCCTGACTTCAGCAGTCGTCAATTTCGGTTACGAAGGCACCCACGTCCACCTGATCGACACCCCTGGTTACCCGGACTTTTCGGGGCAGGCGATTGCCGCTCTGGCTGGCGTCGATACGGCGCTGATCGTGATCAACGCGCAGACCGGCGTCGAGCTGATGACCGAGCGCATGATGCGCCATGCCGCCGAGCGCAAGCTGTGCCGGATGATTGTCATCAACAAGATTGACGCCGAAAACCTCGATCTGCCGGGGCTGGTAGCCAATATTCGCGAGCGTTTCGGCAAGCAGTGCATGCTGCTCGACCTGCCGGCCCACGGCGCGGCCGATGTCGTCGAAGTGCTCGAGCACGATGCCGGCGACGCCGATTTCGAATCGGTCGCGGCGGCGCACCGGGCGCTCATCGATCAGATCGTCGAAGAAGATGAAGACCTGCTCGCCCAGTACCTTGAAGACGGCGCCGATCCGACCGCCTCCGCCTTGCATGCGCCGTTCGAGAAGGCGCTGCGCGAGGGCCACTTGATTCCCATCCTGTTCACCTCGGCCAAGACCGGCGCCGGCATCAAGGAATTGCTGCACGTGCTGGCCTCGCTGGCGCCGAACCCCGCCGAAGGCAATGCGCCGCCGTTCTACAAGGGCGAGCCGGGCGACAAGACCGAGCCTTTCCAGGCCGAGCCCGATGCGTCAAAACACGTGCTGGCCCACGTCTTCAAGGTGGTGGCCGATCCCTACCTGGGCAAGATCGGCGTTTTCCGTGTCCACCAGGGCACGATGAAGAAGGACATGCAGCTCTTTGTCGGTGATAGCAAGCGGCCGATCAAGGTCGGTCATCTCTACCAGCTGCAGGGCAAGGACAGTATCGAGGTTGATGAACTGCTGCCAGGCGACATCGGTGCCATCGCCAAGATCGACGAGGTCGATTTCGACTGCGTGCTGCACGATTCGCACGACGAGGACCACATTCACCTCGTGCCGCTCGAATTTCCCAAGCCGATGGCCGGGCTGGCTGTCGAAACCAGGAAGAAGGGCGACGAACAGCGTCTGTTCGACATCCTCGGCAAGCTGGCCATGGAAGACCCGACCTTCGTTGTCGAACGTCACCCGACCAGCAACGAAACGGTGGTCCGCGGCCTCGGCGAAATCCACCTGAAGTCCAAGCTGGCCCGCATGGCCGGCCAGTACAAGCTGGAGGTCGATACCAAGCCGCCGCGCATCCCGTACTGCGAAACGATCACCGGCTCGGCCGAGGCGATGTATCGCCACAAGAAACAGTCGGGCGGCGCCGGCCAGTTCGGCGAAGTGCATCTGCGCATCGAGCCGAAGGGCCGGGGCGAGGGCTTCGAGTTTGTCGATGCGGTCAAGGGCGGGGTTATTCCCGGCGTCTTCATGGCGGCCGTCGAGAAGGGCATCCGTCAGGGGCTGGAGGGCGGCGTTGTCGCCGGTTATGCGGTCGACGACCTCAAGGTGACGGTTTTCGATGGCAAGACGCACGCCGTTGATGGCAAGGAGGTTGCCTTCACCATCGCCGGGCGCAAGGCGGTCATCGAAGCCATCCGCAATGCCAAGCCGATCGTGCTTGAGCCGATTGTCAGCATCGAGATCATCGTCCCGGAATCGGCCATCGGCGACCTGGCCGGCGATCTATCCGGCCGGCGCGGTCATATCACCGGCACTGACGGGCGTGGCCACGGCATGGCTGCGATTTCCGGCGAAGTGCCGTTGGCTGAGCTTAACGACTACCAGTCGCGGCTCAAATCGCTGACCGGCGGCCAGGGCAGTTACACCATCGAGTTCGCCCGCTACGCGGCGGTGCCGCCGAATGTCCAGCAGCAACTGGCGAGCAAGTTCCAGTTGCACGACGAAGACGAGTGAGCTCTTGGCAGCCGAGGCGCTCTTCCACGGTCAACCGGGAAATTGGGCTAAAAATGAAAAGGGGCTGAAAAGCCCCTTTTTTTGTCGGTCCTTTAGTTCGCCCCGCCCGACCAGTTGACCGTCGCCAGAAACAGGTAGCCGGCCCCGTACACCGTCTTGATGAAAGCCGGACTCTGCGGATCCGGTTCGAGCTTGCGGCGCAGACGGGAAATGCGGACGTCGATGGCGCGATCATTGGGCGCCAGGTCGCGGGTGCCCATGAGCTTTTCGCGCTGCAGGATGCGGTTCGGGTTGTTGACGAAGACCTTGAGCAAATCGGCCTCGGCCGTGCTCAGCGCGTGTTCTTCGCCATTCGGCGCGGTCAACGTATTGTTGCCGAGGTTGAAGCGCCAGCCGGAAAACTCGGCGATCTGGCGGGCCTGCGTTTCGCTGCCTTCGCGCCGGCGGACGATGCTGCGCACACGGGCGACCAGTTCGCGCGGCTCGAAAGGTTTCAGCACGTAGTCGTCGGCGCCGAGTTCGAGGCCCATGACGCGGTCGCTGACATGGGCGCGCCCGGTCAGGATCAGGATGCCGCAGCCCGACTGGGCGCGGACCCGCTGCATGGCTTCGATGCCATCCATGTCGGGCAGGCCGAGATCGATGATGCAAAGGTCGGGGGCCAATGTGCGCAGGCGGCGCAGGAGGTCTCCGGCGCTGCGGCACCAGACGGTACGGAAGCCGAAGTCGGCGAGCACCTGTTCGATGATCTTGGCGACATCGGGATCGTCCTCGACGATGACGATGAGCTTGGCGGGTTCGTTGTCTTTCATGGTTTTTCTTTGTGGGCGGAGCGCAGGGCGCGGGCCAGGTCCTGGCGGACGAAGGGTTTGGCGAGTACCGGCAGGTCGCTGCCGACCTCGGCTTCATCGGTGTAGCCGCTCATCAGCACAATGCACATTTCCGGGCGGTCGGCCCTGACGCGGTCGGCCAATTGCCGGCCATCGAGGCCGCCAGGCATGATCACGTCGCTGACGACGATGGCGATGTCGGGAATCTGCTCGATCATGGCCAGCGCCTGCACGCCATCTTCGGCTTCGATGACCGGGTAGCCCAGATCGATCAGTTGCTGGCGCACGACCCGGCGGACGTTCGGCTCATCCTCGACGAGCAGGACCAGTTCGCCACCGGCCGGCAGGGCGGCGTCCTCGCCCGGCGCATCGACATCTTCTTCGGGCGTCGCCAGCGGCAGCACCATGAGCACAGTCGTGCCCTGTTCCGGCTGACTTTGAATCGAAACGCCGCCGCCCGACTGCTTGGCGAAACCGTAGGCCATGGCCAGCCCGAGGCCGCTGCCCAGACCGAGCCGCTTGGTCGTGAAGAAGGGCTCGCAGGCGCGGGCCAGCGTCGTTGCATCCATGCCGCAGCCATTGTCGCCCACTTCGATCAGGGCGTAGCGGCCGGGACTGACGTCAAAGGCGGCGGCATTGGTCGATAGTTCGACGGCGCGCGCCGCGATGTGCAGTCGGCCACCTTCCGGCATGGCGTCGCGGGAATTCAGGGCGAAATTGAGCAGGGCGCTTTCCAGTTGTCCGGGGTCGACCAGCGCGTGCAGCGTCATGCCGCCGAGATCGGTCGACACGGCAATCGACTCGGGCAGCGAACGGCGGACCAGCTTGGCCAGACTGCCAATCAGGCTGCCGATATCGACTGCCTTCGGCTCCAGCGGTTGCTGGCGCGAAAAGGTGAGCAGGCGCCTGATCAGTTGCACGCCACGCCGTGCCGACTGGAGTGCCGGCTCGACGAATTCGTTGATTTCAGCGTCGCCCGGGTGGTGGTCCTGGAGGGCGGCGAGATTGCCGATGATGACGGTGAGCAGGTTGTTGAAATCGTGCGCCAGGCCGCCGGTCAGCTGGCCGATCGCCTCCATTTTCTGGGCTTGGACGAGCGCCGCCTGCATCCGCTTCTGTTCGGTGATTTCCTGGGAAAAAACGAAAAATCCGAGATTGTTGCCGTCGACCGTAACCTCCGGCACCAGCGTGCTGCGGGCGAAAACCGTTTGCCCCAGGCGTTCCATCTGGTATTCGTAGGTGACCTGCTGGCCGGCCAGCGCACGTTTGACCGGATCGCGCACCTGGCTGTAAACGTGCGGGCCGATCAGGTCGATCACGGCCCGGCCGGTGACGCTTTCGCCGGGGTAGCCGTACCAGTCGGAGTAGCCCTTGTTGGCGTATTGATAGACCTCGTTCTGGTCCACGTAGCCGATCATGATGGGAATAGTGTCGTTGATCAGGCGCAGGCGTTCTTCGTTGCGCCGGAGGGCGGCGGCGATCCGTTCGTTTTCCTCGCTGGCCCGGCGCAGGTTGGCGTTGGCATTTTCGAGCTGGGCGGTACGGCGGCGTACCCGCTCGTCGAGCTGGATGTTCTGGTGCTCGGTCAGGTGCTCGATATAGCGTTGTTCAGTGACGTCGCTGTAGAGGGTAACAAACCCCTTGTGCGCCAGCGGTTCGCCGCGCAGGAGCAGGACCCGGCCGTTCGGGCGCTGGCGTTCGGTGACGTGCGGTGCGAAGTTTCTGGCCGCGGTCACGCGTTCGGCAATCTGCACCTCGATGTCGCCGGGGCCGTATTCGCCACGCTCGGCGTTGTAGCGGATGAAGCCGGCAAAGGGCGCGCCAATGTAGGCCAGTTCATCGGGAAACTCGAGCAACTGAAGGAAGGGGCGGTTCCAGGCGACCAGCCGCAGGTCGGCATCGAATACCGTGATTCCCTGGTCGAGCAGGTCCAGCCCGGCCTGCAACATTTCGTGGCGAGGTGAAGATGGGGACGAGGCGGTCTCGATGAGCATCGGTCGATTCTAGTGCACGGTTCAGGGTGGATTTCGTGATGTAACGATTCGTTACATTCTGCCAATAGTTGCGCAAGAGTGTTTTGTCATTCTCACGATCAATAAAAATACTTGCGCCATCGAGAACAGCAACTCGGCAAGAAATCGTGAGGAGATAAATCTTGGTTAACCCGTATTCCGTCGGGCTGGAGCAAAATCCGGCCAATTTCGTCGCACTGTCCCCGCTCAGCTTCATTGAGCGTTCGGCTTTCGTCTACCCGAAGCGTATTTCGGTCATCCAGGGGGCGCGTCAGTACACCTGGAAGGAAAGCTACGACCGTAGCCGCCAACTTGCCTCGGCGCTCAAAAATCGCGGCATCGGCAAGGGCGACACCGTTGCCGCCATGCTGCCCAACACGGCTTCGATGTTCGAATGCCATTTCGGCGTGCCGATGACCGGCGCTGTGCTCAATACCCTGAATACCCGTCTCGACGCCGAAGCCATCGCCTTCATGCTGGCCCATGGCGAAGCCAAGGTGTTGATCACCGATCCCGAATTCTCGACCATCATCAAGGCGGCGCTGGCGCTGCTCGAAGGGCCGAAGCCGCTGGTCATCGACAGCCTCGATCCGGACTTTGCTGGCGGTGAGTCGCTCGGCGAAAAGAGCTACGAAGACTTCCTCAAGGAAGGCGAGCCCGATTTCAAGTGGAGCCTGCCTGACGACGAGTGGGATGCCATCGCGCTCAACTACACCTCGGGCACCACCGGCAATCCGAAGGGCGTCGTCTATCACCACCGCGGCGCCTACCTCAATGCGGCGTCGAACATTATTTCCTGGGGCATGCCGCCGCACTCGGTCTATCTGTGGACCCTGCCGATGTTCCACTGCAACGGCTGGTGCTTCCCGTGGACGTTGGCTGCCAATGCCGGCACCAGCGTCTGTTTGCGCAAGGTCGATCCGGCACTGATCTTCAACCTGATCAAGGCGCACAAGGTCACCCACATGTGCGGCGCACCGATCGTCTGGGGCATGATGATCAACTCGCCCGACAGCCTCAAGGAAGGCATCGAGCATCAGGTCAATGGCCTGATCGCCGGCGCTGCGCCGCCGGCCGCGATCATCGAAGGCTGCGAGAAAATGGGCTTCAACATCACCCATGTTTATGGCCTGACCGAAACCTATGGCCCGGCCGCCGTCTGCGCCAAGCACCCGGAATGGGATCGCCTGCCGATCGACCTGCGGGCTGCCCGCAACGGCCGCCAGGGCGTGCGCTACCACATGCAGGAAGGCATCGAGGTCCGCGACACGGTCAGCATGCAGCCCGTGCCATGGGACGGCGAGACGATGGGCGAAATCATGTTCAAGGGCAACCTCGTCATGAAGGGCTACCTGAAGAACCCAAAGGCGACTGAAGAGGCCTTCGAAGGCGGCTGGTTCCACACCGGCGACCTGGCAGTCGTGCACAGCGACGGCTACGTCAAGATCAAGGATCGCTCGAAGGACATCATCATTTCCGGCGGTGAGAACATCTCGTCGCTTGAGGTGGAAGATGTGCTTTACCGTCACCCGGCGGTTGTTGCTGCAGCCGTTGTCGCCAAGCCCGACGAGAAGTGGGGCGAGGTGCCGGCCGCCTTTGTCGAGCTCAAGGCTGATGCGACCTGCACCGAGGCCGAAATGATCGAGCACTGCCGGGCCCACCTGGCCCGTTTCAAGGTGCCCAAGCAGGTGGTGTTCGGCGAATTGCCGAAGACCTCGACCGGCAAGATCCAGAAGTACGTCCTGCGTCAGCACGCCAATTCCGCGCTCGCCATCGAGTAATCCGCAGCTTCCCTGCGCAGTTCCCCTGCTTGCCTTGATCGGCAGGGGACTGCGTGTTTGAAAAGGAAACCCCCATGAAGATTCTCGTACCCGTAAAACGTGTCGTTGATTACAACGTCAAAGTTCGCGTCAAGGCAGATGGTTCCGGAGTGGATCTGGCCAACGTCAAGATGAGCATGAACCCCTTCGACGAAATCGCCATCGAAGA